>NZ_JBVVQN010000015.1:108530-178091 GCF_055811075.1 Mesorhizobium sp. WSM4820
GTCGCCCGCGGGTGGCGGGCCACAAAAAATTTCTCGTCCTAACCCCCCGGGGGGGGGGGGGGCCCCCCCGGGGGGGGGGGGGGGGGGGGCGGGGGGCCCCCCTTGGCCATAGGCGATGATAGTGCGGGATTCAGCGGGGAAGTGTTCGGGTTTCCGCAGGCGTTGTGCGCTGTTCCGCAGAGGTGGAAGCGGGGTGCTTGTAAGGCCCCCTCATCCGGCCCTTCGGGCCACCTTCTCCCCGGCGGGGAGAAGAGGCTGGCACCGGCGTGGCGATCTCTTCTCCCCTCGGGGAGAAGGTGGCCGCGAAGCGGCCGGATGAGGGGGCATTCGCGGGTTCCCTACAACCAATCGCCCTTGCCGAGCGTGGCGATGGCGGCGACGATGCGGGTGAAGGCTTCGCCGGCCCGCGGCAAGGTATTGCGGGCGCGCAGGAAACTGTGGACGGGGCGCGGCTCCTCGTACCACCAGGCGCGGCAAAGCGTCAGAGTTCGTCATATAGCCGGGCGGCGTTTTCATAGGTGAAGCGCAAAGGCACCGAGCCCACGACCTGCCATGCATCGACCGTCTCGCCTGCCATCAGCCGGCAGGCACCGTCGGTGGTTGTCACGGCGCCACCATAGAGCCGGTTGGCAAGGTTGAGGATGGCGGTCTGGTGCATCGCCGTGCTGCCGCTGCCGCAGGCGTCCTTGACCAGCAGCACCCGAAAGCCCGATGACACCGCATCCCTGACGGTGGCGTCGATGCAGGCCTCGGTCCATACGCCGGCAACGACCAGCCACTCGATGCCTTCGGCCTTGAGCCGGCCGGCGGCAGGGCCCGCACCGAAGGCGCTGGCCTCGGTTTTGACCAGCATCATCTCGCCGGCGACCGGCGCCACTTCCGGACAGATCGCCGTCAGCGGATCATCCTTGTCGGAGAAGGCCGACCTGCCATTGGCATCGACCGGATGGAACCGCCGCGCCTCCCTGGTGAGATCGACGATATAGGCCGAATGATAGAGCAGCACATCGTTGGCCCGCGCCGTTGCCTGCAGGCGCTGGACGTTGGCGAGGATGTCGGCGAAACCCTCGACCAGGTAACGCTTGTCCTGCCGATGCTCCTCCTGGAGGTCGACGAACACTGCGGCCACCGTGCCGCGTTTGATCGAGACCGGGCCCTTCATGCGGACACCTGAACTTCGTCATTCCAGGGCGAAGCAGCCGCGAAGCGGCGTCGCGAAGACCCTAGGATGACGAGAGCATGGGCTCTGCGGCTACTCCCGAAGGTTTGCGATACCGCACCTCGATTGGTGGTGGATGCTGGGATCAAACTTCTTTCTCCAGAAAGTCGTCCTCATAGGGAAAGCGCGACAAAAGCTCGGTGCCGGTCTCGGTGACCAGGATCTCGTCCTCGAGCTTGACGCCCTCGCGTCCGCCTTTCTCGCCGATATAGCTCTCGACGCTGACCACCATGCCGGGCACGACAAAACCGTCGCGGCCATAGGTCTCGTAGTCCATGGCGTGCGCGATGAACGGCGTCTCGCCATGCATGCCGACGCCGTGCATGACAGACGTATAGCGCTGGTCGACGAAGCGGTCGGGGATCTTCCAGGCCTTTTCGGCGATCTCGCGAAACGCCATGCCCGGCCTGACGATCGAGATGTTGTGCTGAACCTGGTCGTGGGCCATGCGGTAGAGCGATTTCTGATAATCCGTCGGCTTGCCCGGGCCGCAGCGGAAGGTGCGCGAGAAGTCCGAATAATAGCCGTAGCAGCCGATCGTATCGGTATCCAGCGCCAAGAGTTCGCCGGGCCTGATCTTGCGGCCGCTGGCTTCGTTGAACCACGGATTGGTGCGCTGGCCCGAGGTCAAGAGCCGGGTTTCGATGAACTCGCCGCCCTGGCGGATCACCTCGTGATACATGATGGCGAACAGGTCGTTCTCGGACACGCCGGGCTTGATCGCCTCGCGCACCGCATAGACGGCCGCCTCGGCGCCGGCCATCGATACCTGCAGGCATTTTACCTCTTCGGGCGTCTTGACCGCCCGCACGGCGAGGATCTCGCCCTGGCAATCCCGGACCTCGCAGCCGCGCTTTTCCAGCGCCAGCGCCTGCAGATGGCCGCAGCGGTCGAGGCCGAGCTTCATCGAGCCGCCGCCATGCGCCTTGAGCAGCTCCGTGATTTCGTCGGCGAACGGGCCGGCGGTCTCGTCGTCGCGGCCCGACACCGAAGACCACACCAGCCTGGACGGCCGCGCCTCGTCGATCGTGTCGAGCACCATCGAGACATGATAGCTCTGCGGATATTCGAACAGCACGATCGGCCCTTCGGTCGGGATGAAGAAGTAGCGCGTCGAGTTGCGCAGAAAGTAGCCGAACATGTTGCGCGAGCCGGTGGCGTAGCGCTGGTTGTAGGGGTCGAACAGTACGACGCCGCCATAGCCGGCCTCGCGCATCCAGGCACGCAGCTTCGCCAGCCGGCCTTTGCGCAGCGCGTCCGCATCGATGAAGGACGGCTCGGTGTCGGACAGCCACATGCCGCCGGCCGGATCGGCCGCCGCCGGGTGGCGCATACGGTCCTTGAAGTCGACGTCCTCAGTGCTGTCGGGGTCGAACACGACGATGCTCATGGGGTGCCTCCTGGAAGAAGCCCTGAGCATAGCGGTGCGCCGCGATGAGCTTGTGCGGGATACCGCAGATGTTGTGCGAAATACCGCTTGAAGTCATTCCGCGGCGCTCTACGGCGCCCCCCTCTGTCCTGCCGGACATCTCCCCCTCAAGGGGGGAGATTGGCGGCTTCGGCGTTCCGCTCATTCCTGCAACGTTGGCGATTGGCGAAATCAGCGGTGACAGCCGATCTCCCCCCAAGTGGGGGAGATGGCCGGCAGGCCAGAGGGGGCGCTGTCCCGCCAACGTCCAAAAAGGACCTAATGCCGCCGCATCACCTTCGGCGCATGCCCATGCTCTTCCCGGAACGCCCGCGCAAAGCTCGACATCGAAGCAAAACCGCAGGCGAGTGCCACGTCGCGCACCATCAGCGTCGAATGCGCCAAAAGGTCGGCGGCGCGCTTCAGCCGCAGGCGGCGGTAATAGCCGTTGGGCGAGATGCTGAGCTCGGAGCGAAAGTTTCGTTCGAGCTTGTCGGAGGAGACGCCGAGCTTTTCCGCCAGCGCCGCCATGCCGAGTCGCTCCTCCACCGCATCCTCCATGATGGCGATGGCCGCCAGCACCAGCTCGTTCTGGACGCCGGTGCGCAGCCGCAGCGGCATCAGCTTGCGGTCGACGCTGGAGCGCAGCGGGCTGTGCACGAACCATTCGGCGACGCCAGCCGCGAGTTCGGCGCCATAATCTGATGTGATGATCTCCAGCATCATGTCGAGGCTGCCGACGCCGCCGGCCGAAGTGAAGCGCTTGCGGTCGATGACATAGAGATCGCGCCTGAGTTCA
Source organism: Mesorhizobium sp. WSM4820 (assembly GCF_055811075.1). NCBI lineage: Bacteria > Pseudomonadati > Pseudomonadota > Alphaproteobacteria > Hyphomicrobiales > Phyllobacteriaceae > Mesorhizobium > Mesorhizobium sp. WSM4820. Next base: position 111,957 of record NZ_JBVVQN010000015.1, read on the forward strand.
ATCTCCGGAAATGCCTCGGTGAACGCCGCCTGGCTGGTCCAGTGCAAGGTGCAGGCATGGCCGTCGAGCAGGCCGGCCCGCGCCAGGAAGAAGGCAGCATCCGCCACCGCGCCGATATGGGCGCCGCCGCGCAGGCTCCTGCGGATCCAGCTCACCGCGTCCTCGGCCACGAGATGATCGGCATCGCCGCCCGAGCAGACGACGATGCGGTCGACCTTCGGCGCATCACCGGCAAAAAAGCCGGGCTGGATGACGACCCCGTTCGAGGCTGCGACCGGGCCCTCGGCGGCGCCGACGATGATCCAGCGGTAGCATTCTTTCTTGGCCAGCACGTTGGCCGCGCGCAACGGCTCGATCACCGAACTGAACGCCATCATCGGAAAGCCGGGGAAGACCAGGACCGCGAAGGTGAGCGGAGTGTCGGTAGCAATCGGCTGGTGGCGCTCGCGAATGGTCATGGCTTCAACCGGCCTGTCGGCAATTGCAGGAAGTTACAATTTCGCCAGATGCAGCGGAGGTCAACGGCTATCATACAGGTCCCAGAACAACCGCTTCAGGTTTGCGCTCCCGGCATCGATGATTGATCGCCTCAACATCGGTTGAACGGTTTTCGATTGCAAAAGCGAGTGCCCCAAGCTCCCCTCACCCCCCCAGCGCCTGATCCAGATCGGCGATCAGATCATCGCCGTCCTCGATCCCGGCCGACAACCGCACCAGCGAATCGGAAATTCCGATCTCGGCGCGCTTCCCGGCCGGGATCGAGCCATGTGTCATCAGCGCCGGGTGCTCGATCAGGCTTTCGACGCCGCCGAGGCTTTCGGCCAGCGTGAACAGTTGCGTGTGTTCGAGGAAGCGTTTGGTGCCGGCGAGGTCGCGGTCGAGCTCGACCGTGATCATGCCGCCGAAGGCGTGCATCTGCCGCCTGGCGATGGCGTGCTGCGGGTGGCTGGGGAGACCGGGATAGATGACGCGGCGGATGTCGGGACGGCTTTCCAGCCAGTGCGCGATCTTCTGGCCGTTCGACGAATGGCGCTCCATCCTCAGCGCCAGCGTCTTGAGGCCGCGCAGCGCCAGAAAACTGTCGAACGGTCCGGAAATGGCGCCGATGGCGTTCTGCAGGAATTTCAGCCGGTCGGCGAGATCCTTGTTGTCGCCGACCACGGCGACGCCGCCGACCATGTCGGAATGGCCGTTGAGGTATTTCGTCGTCGAATGCACCGATATGTCGATGCCGAGCTCCAGCGGCCGCTGCAGGTAGGGGCTGCAAAAGGTGTTGTCGGCGACCGAGAGCACGCCTTTGCGCCTGGCCAGGGCTGCGACCGCTTCGAGATCGACGACGCGCAGCAGCGGATTTGTCGGCGTCTCGACCCAGAGCAGCTTGGTTTCCGGGCGGATCGCCGCTTCGACCGCGGCCAGATCGGTGAAGTCGACGAAGTCGACCTGCAAATTGGCCGAGCGCTTGCGCACCCGCTCCAGCAGCCGGAACGTGCCGCCATAGATATCGTCGGTGGCGACGACATGGGCGCCGGAATCGAGCAGTTCGAAGATGGTGGCGATCGCCGCCAGCCCCGAGGCGAAAGCGAAGGCGGCTGCGCCGCTTTCGAGATCGGCCACCGCGCGCTCGAAGGCAAAGCGGGTCGGGTTCTGGCTGCGGGCATATTCAAAACCCTTGTGCACGCCCGGGCTCTGCTGGCCATAGGTCGAGGTCGCATAGATCGGCACCATCACCGCGCCGGTCGTCGGGTCGTGGCTCTGGCCGCCATGGATGGTGCGCGTCGAGAAGGCCAGGCGGTTGCTGCCCGATACGGTGGCTTTGATGGTCATCTTGCGCGGCGCCTCAGATGGTTGATCAGGTCGATGCGGGTAATCAGGCCGATGAATTCGTCGCCGTCGAAGACGATGGCGACCTCGTTGCGGTCGAACACCGGCAGCAGCGCGTCCAGCGTCTGGCTGGCCTGCAGCGTGTGCAGATTGGAAGTCATCGCCGTGCGCACCGGGGCCTTGAAACGGTCCCAGCGGCTGTCATAGGGGCCTTCGACGTGGGCGAGGATATCGCTTTCGTCGACGATGCCGACCAGCTTGCCGTCGTCCAGCACCGGCAGCTGCGAGACATCCGAACGGCGCATGCGGCCATAGGCGTTGAGCAGGCTTTCGTCCGGGCCGACAGACACGATGTCCCCGGTGCGGTGCGTGCGCATCACCAGGTCGCGCAAATCGCCATGCTGCTCGTGCTCGGCGAGGCCCTGCTCGATCAGCCAGAAATCGTCGAATACTTTCGACAGATATTTGTTGCCGCTGTCGCAGACGAAGGTGACGACCCGCTTCGGCACGGTCTGCTCGCGGCAATAGCGCAGCGCTGTCGAAAGCAGCGTGCCGGAGGACGAGCCGGCGAGGATGCCCTCCTTGGAGAGCAGGTCGCGCACCGCCAGCATGCTCTGCTTGTCGGGGATCGAGTAGGCCTTCTTGACCAGCGACAGATCGGCATTGGGCGGGACGAAATCCTCGCCGATGCCCTCCACCGTCCAGCTGCCGGCCTCTTGCATCTTGCCGGTCTTGATCAGGGGCGCCAGCACCGAACCGACCGGATCGGCGAGGATCATCTCGGTCTTCGGCGAGGTTTTTGCGAAATAGCGGCCAAGCCCGGTCAGCGTGCCGCCGGAGCCGACGCCGACGACCACTGCATCGACGTCGCCGCCGAGCTGCGAATAGATCTCCGGACCGGTCGTGGTTTCATGGGCGTCCGGATTGGCCGGATTGGCGAACTGGTTGGCATAGAAGGCGTCGGGCAGTTCGGCGGCGATCCTTTCGGCCATGTCCTGATAATATTCGGCGTGGCCCTTGCCGACATCGGAACGGGTCATGCGCACTTCTGCGCCGAGCGCCCGCAGATGCTGGATCTTTTCGCGCGACATCTTGTCGGGCACGACCAGGACGATGCGGTAGCCTTTGGGGATGCCGACCTGGGCGAGGCCAAGGCCGGTGTTGCCGGCGGTCGCCTCGACAATGGTGCCGCCGCGCTTCAGCTTGCCCTGTTTTTCGGCGTCGGCGATCATCGACAGCGCAATTCGGTCCTTGATCGAGCCGCCGGGATTCTGGCTTTCGAGCTTGATGAACAGCCGGCACTTGCCGATGTCGAATTTGGTCAGCTCGACAACCGGCGTCTGTCCGATCAGGTCGAGAACCGATGCACAGGGCGGACGCAGGCGGGACATTTCCCTGTCCGGGAGGGCGATCTTGTGCACGCTCATGCTGATGCTCCATGGTCAAGCGACCGCCTTGGGCAGGCTGTCAGCCTATCTTCTTTTCCAGCCGTTTGCAGTCTGAAAGAAGATAGATCGTGCCAATCCATTGGCCAGACGGGGAATGGGATTCCGGTGGGGCCGCTCCGTCACGCCAATCACGACAAGGTCGCGGGACAGCCCCGCCGTAGAGCGCCGACCTCACCCCAGCAACCGCTTCCCCAGCCTTGCACATTGCACGCGAATATCCGGTATGGCGTCGATCTCGAAGAAGGTGCCGCGGGTCAGTGGCCCGACCGCCAGGATCTTGGCCGAGACGGTGCCGTCGCTGGCGATGACCTCGCAATTGTCCGATACGTCGAGGCCAAGGCGCAGCGGATCCGGCCGGGCCAGCCCGCGGTCGACCAGCGACCGCACCACGCCGTTCGACGTTGTCGAGATGTCCCTGGCGATGCCGGTGCAATCGTAGATGCGGGCGACGTCGAACGTCTCGATGTTTTGCGTGTGGCGCGACTGGACCTGCACGCTGAATTCGTCGCCCGCCGTGATGCCGACGACGCGCCCGGCGACAAGCCGGATGCGGCCCGACTGCACCGCCTCGGTGACACGGCCATGGACTTCCGGCGCCATGCGATGGCGGTGGATGTCCCACCACGCCTTGGTGTGCTCGACGAAGCGGCGCTTGGCCGAAGACGGCCAGTTCTGCCAGATCTTCTGGTTGAACGGCCTGAGACCGTCGACGACGTCGCGCCAGTCGATGCCGGCCTTCTGGTTTTCCCGGATCAGGTCGCGAAACCAGCCGACGAAATAGGAGAGCTGGGTGCCGAGCGGAATGTCGGCGACGTCGAGCTTGATCGGATTGCCCTTGCGATGCGGCGAAGGCAGCAGGCCGCGCCGCGACACCGCAATAATCTCGCCGCGATGGCCGCGTTGTTCGAGCGACAGGAAGGCATCGACCATGCTCAACCCCGTGCCCAGCACCAGGACCCGGGCTTCCCCGTCGAGCCCGGTGTCGGCCTCCGATCCCATCCTGATCGCATGGCCGTGGCCGGCACCTGGCTCCTCGTCGTGTCCGGTCGCCAGCACGGCAAGGTGGGCGACGACGCTGGTACCGTTGGCCAGCGCCACCTCGACCCCGGACCCGGTCGGCGAGATCGACAGGCTCTCCTCGCGGATCAGGCGAAGACGCCCCGTCTCGCGGGCCTCGAGCTCGTCCAGCAGTTCCTTCAGATAGCGGGCGTAGACGCTGCGCGGTGCGTAGACCGGCGCCTGCTCTGGCGTTGCCAGGCCGCGCTCAAGCAGCCAGCGCCAAAAATTGCCGGGGTCGTCGGCGTGGGCGCTCATGCCGGCCGCGCTGACATTCAGCACATGCGCCGACAGCAGCGTGGAATAGGCGATGCCCTGGCCGAAATGCGGGCGCTTTTCGATCAGCGTGACACGCAGATCGGGATTGGGCGACTTCAACAGATGCGCGGCAAGGACGACGCCGCTGGCGCCGCCGCCGACGATAATGATCGAACTTGGGACAATCGAATTTGCGCGGCCGGTCATGCGCGCACCAATTGCCTGAGGAGCCGTCCGTTCCGGCTCAGGCCTGGATTTTCAACGCAGCCGAAAGGTCGTCGTCGCCGGCGATATCGCGCATCTCGGCGAGGCTGCGCTGATCCAGCACCTCGGCGATCGCTTGCCGGACCTCCAGCATCAGACGTCGGACTTGGCATGTCGCCTCGTTGCAGTCTTCACAGCGCTGATACCGGGTGCGGCTGGCGCAGGGAATTGGGGCAAGCGGCCCGTCGAGCACGCGCACGACGTGGCCGATCTTGATTTCATCCGCCGGCCGCCCCAGGCGGTAACCGCCCTCCTTGCCCTTGCGGCTCTGGACAAAACCGGCATTGCGCAGTTCGCCGAGGATGGCGTCGAGAAATTTCTTCGGGATGTTGTTTCCGGCGGCGATATCGCCGACGAAGGCGAGCTGACCAACCGGCAGCCGCGCCAGATGGACGAGCGCCTTGAGGCCGTACTTGCCCTTTTTTGTGAGCATTGACCGAACGTTTCTCTGTCATGCGATGGCGAAGGGCCACCGGTTGCGAAACGCCTGGCGCGCGTCCCCACCGCGTCCGCGTCCAGGCTTTCAAGACACATAAATTCTAGTGACATGATATACAAGACGGGCACCATTGATTTTGCTTGATTTTCAAGCCGCTGCGACGACTTGCCGGACGCTCTTTCCTCCTGAAGCCACGAGGCACGCCAATGGCGACAGCCGGCGCTCGGCACTCATGCGGGTGATCGCCGCGATATGGACATCGCCCATCGTTCTCCAATTCCTGTAATGTCGATAAGACTACTATACTTAGCCGCGATACAGGAACCGGTTTTCAAATCGTCGGCCATTCGCAGCATTCATTTGCCGAAGCTGCGCGCAAAACAGGAAATGCGTGTTTGCGGCGCGCCCCGCATTCGCCGGTCGACCGAAACGCCGTCAGGGCCGTTCGAGTGTCAGGGGAGCGAACGGTTCGCCCACACCAGGCCGCCCAGGCCAACCAGCGCGGTGACGATGCCGATAGAGCCATAGCGACTGGCCGGTCAGAAGCTGCCGCCGACGAGGCCGATGCCCTGCAGCGACCACAGCGCACCGATGGCGAGCACAATCAGCGCCAGCAGATTTTTGATCAATCTCATCGTCGGAATTCCTTTCCCAAGTCGATCGTCAAGGCCGCCATGATCGCGATGGCAAGGTCGAAAGGAAGCGACCCGATCGCTGTCACATCTACTTGCATAATAAAGCCGGGGTCTTGCCGGAAACGCCCCGGTGCTGGTGCGAAGACCACCAGACATACATCGGCGCAATCCCGACATTCCATGACAGACTGTTTCGCGCCGACTCCAAACGTGTACTATTGTCATGGAACCGCCAGACGACTGCCGCATTTGGTGCCACATTCCATCCGTAACGGCCGGGTCTGTCAAACGGAGCCCCTTGCCGCAGATGAAGAAACCCAACCGGACCGCGCTTGTCGCGGCGGCGATAGCGGCTGGCCTGATGGTCGGCGCATCCACCTCCCCTGCCGCCGCGCAATGCGGCCGCGCCTCCTGGTACGCGCTGACCTCGAAGACCGCTTCCGGCGAGCGGATGAACCCGTCGGCGCTGACCGCCGCGCACCGCACCTTGCCGTTTGGCACTAGGCTGAAGGTCACCAACCGCAAAAACGGCCGCAGCGTCGTCGTGCGCATCAACGACCGCGGCCCGTTTATCAAGGGTCGGGTGATCGACCTGTCGAAGGGCGCCGCGGGGCGGCTCGGCTTCATCAGCTCTGGCCATGCTGCTGTGTGCACCGACCGCGTGTGAATGGCCGCGCCGCTTTGCGGCCAGGCGGATGAGGGGCAGCGCAAACCTGAAGCGATTGCCCATGCTCTCTCCGGCATCTTTCGCAGTTGCACAATAAGCCGGCTGCCGCCGTTCAAAACCGATTTTCAACGCCTTAGACAAAAGTATAAGCATAAATCAATTCAATTGACGTATTGCATCGCAGCAGTTTGTTGTTAACCTTTGCGCGAGAGATTCAAGGCTCGGCACTGCTGTCGTCCCTTCGGTCGCAGCAGCGGAGTTCTCGATGTTCTACCAGCTCTACGAATTGAACCACGCCGCCGTTCAGCCGGCCCGCGTCTATGCCGATGCGGTGCGGATGTTCTACACCAATCCGCTCAATCCGTTTGCGCACACGTCCTGGGGCCGCTCGGTCGCGGCGACGGCCGAATTGTTCGAGCGCACAACGCGCCGCTACAGCAAGCCGCAGTTCGGCCTGACCAGGACCGTCGTCGACTGGAAAAGCGTCGCTGTCACCGAAAAGACGGTGTGGTCGCGGCCGTTCTGCAATCTGCTCCGTTTCGAGCGGGCGGTTCCCGCCGGCCGCCGGCCTGATCCGAAGCTGCTGATCGTGGCGCCGATGTCCGGCCACTACGCAACGCTGCTGCGCGGCACGGTCGAGGCGATGCTGCCGCATGCCGACGTTCACATCACCGATTGGGTCGACGCCCGCATGGTGCCGATCAGCGAGGGCAGCTTCGACCTCGACGACTACATCGACTACATCGTCGACATGCTGCATGCGCTGGGCCCCGACACCCATGTCATGGCGGTGTGCCAGCCGTCGGTACCGGTGCTGGCGGCGGTGGCGCTGATGGAAACGCGGGGCGACCCGTTCGTTCCTTCGACGATGACGCTGATGGGCGGGCCGATCGACACCCGCCGCAATCCGACTGCGGTCAACCTTCTGGCCGAGGAAAAGGGCACCGACTGGTTCCGCGACAACGTCACCATGCAGGCGCCATGGCCGGTGCCGGGCTTCGGCCGCGAGGTCTATCCCGGCTTCCTGCAACTTTCGGGCTTCATGAGCATGAACCTCGACCGCCACATCATCGCCCACAAGGACTTCTTCATGCATCTGGTGAAGCATGACGGCGACAGTGCCGAGAAGCACCGCGACTTCTACGACGAGTATATGGCGGTGATGGATCTGACAGCGGAGTTCTACCTGCAGACGGTAGACACCGTGTTCGTACGCCATGCTCTGCCCAAGGGCGAAATGATGCATCGCGGCATCGCCATCGATCCCGCCGATATCCGCAATGTTGCGCTGTTCACGGTCGAGGGCGAGAACGACGACATTTCCGGCCTCGGCCAGACCCAGGCCGCGCACGACCTCTGCATCAACATCCCCGCGGACAGGCACGCCCACTACATGCAGCCGGCGGTCGGTCATTACGGCGTCTTCAACGGCTCGCGCTTCCGCTCCGAAATCGTGCCGCGCATCGTCGACTTCATCACCAGCTATGGCCGCCAGACCCGCGTTGCGGTGAGGCCGAAGCTGGTTCGCACCGCCAAAAAGTAAAGATGTCCCGGATGGCAGCCGCCGTTCAAGTCGACCTGTTGCACAATAGCCGCGCTTTCGGCGGCGCGGGTAACCATATCGCAAAACTGGCCGTTGGTATAATTGACAGGGACTGTAGATCGCCCTTAACGTTTCATTAACAACAAGGGACGAGGGGGACAATGATTTCCTCACCAATGGCGAGAGGGCTGCGCGTGTGCGCCCTGTTAGGGCTGGCACTTGCGACAGGCTGGTCTACGGCGGCTTCGGCGGCCGGGCCAATGGCAACCGGCGGCCCGACATCGCAGCCGATCGGCCATTACGATTTCTGCAAGACCAGTCCGGCCGAATGCTCGATCCACTCGGGCAATCTCGCCCCCGCCACCATGACAGGCGCGCTCTGGCGCAAGATTCTCAGCGTCAACGCCAGGGTCAACAACGCCGTCAAGCCGATAAGCGACATCGATATTTACGGCAAGGACGAGGTCTGGGCCTACCCCGTCAGGGGCGTTGGCGACTGTGAGGACTATGTCCTGGAAAAGCGCCGCGAATTGAACCGCTTGGGCGTGTCCTATGCCAATCTTCTGATGACCGTCGTGCGCAAGCCGGACGGCGAGGGCCATGCCGTGCTGACGGTGCGCACGAGCAAGGGCGACTACGTCCTCGACAATCTCGACGGAAAGGTCCGCTCATGGGACCGGACCGGCTACCGCTTCCTCAAGCGGCAGGCGATCGACAATACCGGTCGCTGGGTATCGATCCGTGATGGCCAGCCGGTTCTGGTCGGCGCGGTCCAGTAAGGTTTTTGCAAGCGACCACTGGATCGCTGCGTTTCGCGTTACCTGTTCCAGGCGTTTGCGCTGCCCCTCACCTGCCTGCCGGCATCCTCTCCCCCGTATAGGGACGGGGAGAGGGGTGCTGTCATTGACGATTTCGCCAATCGCCGGCGTTGCAGGCCACGTTCGCGATCAGCCTCTTTCTCCCCGTTTACGGGGAGAAATGCCCGGCAGGGCAATGAGGGGCGGCGCCAACATCGACAATTGATCGCCTCCACACGAGTCGGGCAAACTCTACGTCCGCCCCAGCGCGGCGCGGATCGATGCGGTGATGCGGCGAAGCTCCGCCTCGTCTAGTTTTTCGATGTTTTCGGCCAGGACATTGGCAAGCTCGGTGGCGGCGGGGCTGAGGCCCGACGTGTCGAGTTTTACCCGCGGGTGCGAGGTCTCGGCCAGCCGCGCCAGTTCTTCGGCATCGTCCCAGATGACATTGAAATAGCCGATGATCTTCTGGATCAGCGTCCAGGTCGGCGCGCCGCGGCGGCCGTGCTCCAGCGCCGACAGATAGGCGGCGCTGACGCCGATCGCCCTGGCCATGGCCTTTTGGCTGACGCCGCGTTCGCTCCGCAGGGCGCGAAGCTTTTCGCCGAACGGGGTCACAAGTCCATCCTCGTCGGGTGCACCCTCATGCGCGCATCCGCATCAGCGCGTGCGCCGCAGGCGGATATAGAGCGCGCCCGAGCCGCCATGCTTGCGGGCGGCGTGGTCGTGGCTGGAGACCAGCGGTCTGAATGCGGGTGTCGACAGCCAGGCCGGCACGGCGCGCCGCAAGATGCCGTCGCCGCCGGACGAGGAGCCCTTGCCGGTGATCACCAGCACATAGCGGATGCCGCCGGCATGCGCCCGGTGCAGGAAGGAGAACAAAAGCGAATAGGCTTCGTCCTGGCTCAGGCCGTGCAGATCGACGCGGCCTTCGATCGGCAGCCGGCCCTTCGACAGTTTTTCCAGCGTCGGCTCGTCGAGCGCATGCGAAACATGCTGCATCCTGGCTTTCGTGGCCGCAGCAGGAGCCATCGCCTGGTCACGCAGCATTGGCTTGGTGTCATCAGCGATGTCCGGGCCAATATCCGGGATGTCGACGGCGGCCTTGCCCTTCAGCGGCTTGGCGGTGCGCGCCACCAGGTTCCACAGGATCCGATCGTCCTCGCTCAGCCTGTCGATGCGCCGGGTCATCGCCCCGCTCCCGGCACAAGCCGACGCGGGATCAGCGCGTAGAAATCGGCGGGGTTGCGGACAACGCCGGCGATCTCGCCGGCCGCATCTCCCGTACCAGTGAACAAATCGCCACGCGCCTGGCCGGTGATCGCCGAGCCGGTGTCCTGCGCGATCATCAGCCGCCGAAACGGCTTGTTGTCGAAAGCGGTCAGCGACGGCCCATCGATGTAGAACGGCGTGCCGAATGTATGCAGCAGACGGTCGACAGCGACGGAGCGGCCCGGCGTCAGCGGCACCTTTGCGGCAGCGATCGGCCCTAGTTCCGGGTCGTCGGCCGCCGCCGCCTCGCTGGCGGAAATCTCGCGGAAAAAAATATAGGAGCGGTTGCGCCACAGGATCTCGTCGATGCGTTGCGGATGCGCCTTGAACCAGGCGCGGACCGACTGCATGGTCACCGCTTCCAGCGGGATTTCGCCTAGCTCACTCAGGATCTTGCCCGGTCCGGTAAAGCGCTGGCCGGATTTGGCGGCATAGGTGACGCGGCAAAGCCGGCCGTCGGTCATGGTGAGCCGCGCAGAACCCTGTACGTGGATGAAGAAGGCATCGACCTTGTCGGCGAGCCAGGCGATTTCCAACCCCTTGCCAGCCAAACCCTTGACGAGCGCGCCGCGCTCGATCTCGCCGCGGTCGAAATACTCGACCGGTCCGTCCGGCGTGGCGCGGCCGAAGGCGAGATAGGGATCCATACCGACCGGCCGGTTGGCGTCGTCGATGTCGACGAGATCGGCCGGACGTGACAGCAGCGGCACCTTAAATCGTTCGGTTCGCACCGGCGAAGCGTCGACCACCGGTTCATAGAAGCCGGTGACGAGGCCGGCGCCGCCGCTTTCCGCCGCTATGTGCGCCGGGATGAAATGCCGCTCGAAGAAGGCGCGGGCTTCGCGCCGGTCGGTTGGCGACACGGTGCGGGCTGCAGCATAGGCCTCGGTGAAGGCGTTGAAGTCGACACCGAGCCCGCCGGAGCGATAGGGTTTCGCCAGGACATGAAAAGCCGAGCGCCGGAAAGCGGCGAACGCAGCCAGATGGTCGTCCTTGTCCCAGCCGGGCAGATCGTCAAAGGATTTTTCGCGGAACGCCTGAGAAAGCGACACGACAGACCCCGCCGTGGTCCGGGCTCAGTCTTCTTCTTCGGTGGCGACGAGCTTCCAGTTCGGGTCGCGCGAGCGCGTATCGCGGGCGAAGGTCCAGACGTCCTTGACCTCGGCGACGGTTTCGGGATCGCCGTCGATGACGGCGCCGGCCTTGTCCCGCGTTGCCGAAATCAGTTCGCTGACGATGCGCAGCGTGATATGCGCCTCGCTGCCCTTCATCTCGGCGGAAACGATGTCGGCCTTGTCGATGCCGACGAAGGAGGACTGGATCTTTTCCGACTTCGCCTCGCGGTCGCCGATCGCCGCGACAAAGCCGTCATAGACCTCGCGCGACAACAGGTTCTTCAGCGTCTTGCGATCGCCATCGGCATAGGCCATGACGATCATCTCATAGGCCATCTTGGCGCCGTCGACGAAGGTCTTGGGGTCGAATGCCGGATCATTGTCCTTGATCGTGCGCAGGCCCTTGTTGAGATCGGTGTCAGGCTTGGCGAAGGCGTCGATCGCCGCATAGGCGTCAATTGCCGGCTCTCCCGGCGCTCGCTTGCGCGGCAGCGAGACCACATTCTCGGGCTTTTGGGCGTCGTCGCGGGTGCGGCCCGCCGTATAGGGATCGAACGGCGGGCGCTCGCTGCCGGTGCGGCGGCCGAGCACATTGCGCAGCTGGAAAAAGATCACAACCGCCGCAACCAGAAAGAAAATCGTGCCGAAGTCGAAGAATCCCATATCTTCCGCCAATCAATCCCTACTCCGGCCGGACCGCCCGGCCAGGCAATGGCTGCGGTCGCATAGCGTTCAACATCCAAAGCATATAGAACGCAAGCTGCAATCATTCAAATTAAAGGCAGCCATACCTATCTAAAAGGTTCAGTGCCAGCGGCGATTGCCCGCCTGCCGGCAAAACATCGAAACGATCGGTCAAGATTTGCGCATTCCGCTGCTTCCCCTGTTCATCCTCGCGCTTCCGCTGTTGGAGATCGCCGGTTTCGTCGTTGTCGGCCGCCAGGTCGGCGCCCTGGCGACGGTCGGCCTGGTGCTGGCTTCGAGCATCGCCGGCGGGCTGTTGTTGCGATACCAGGGGTTCGGCGTCATGACCCGGGTCCGTGCTGAAATGGACGCCGGACGTGATCCAAGCCGTCAGCTCGCGCATGGCGCCATGATCGTGCTGGCGGCGATCCTGCTCATCATTCCCGGCTTCATCACTGACATTTTAGCCATTCTGCTGTTGCTGCCGCCGGTCCGCGACCTCGCCTGGCGCCGGCTGAAAGGCCGCATCGTGATGGCGACCAGTTTCGGCACCGGTGGATTCCGGGCCCGGCAACGCGACAAGACCATCGACCTCGACGACAGCGACTATTCGCGCGGCAACGAGCACGGCCCGGATCACAATTCCCCCTGGCGCCGCCTCAAGGACGAGTAGCCCGGCGCAGCTCTCCCTTCTCCCCTTGTGGGAGAAGGGAAAGCAAAGCGCGCAAACCTTGTCTTGTCATGCCGGCCATGGTAGCGAACGCCCGATTTCAATCCGGTCAGCAACGCTGCCGAGGCAAAAGGACAAAGGCTTATGGCCAGCAAAGACGACGCGCCGACCGGCGCGGCCAGTGGCAACGGCGACGCGACGCAGCCTTCGCTCAACGTGCTTGCCCAATATGTGAAGGACCTTTCCTTCGAAAGCCCCGGCGCGCCGAATTCGCTGCGCGGCCGCGACAAGGCTCCCGGCATCGCCATCAACGTCAATGTCAACGCCAACCCGCTTTCGGACAAGCAGTTCGACGTCAATCTGACGCTGAACGCCAAGGCGTCCTTCGACAAGGAAGTGCTGTTCAACGTCGAGCTGGTCTATGGCGGTGTGTTCGCCATCAGCGGCTTCCCGCAGGAGCACATGCTGCCGTTGCTGTTCATCGAATGCCCGCGGCTGCTGTTCCCGTTCGCCAGGCAGATCATCGCCGAGGCGACGCGCAATGGCGGCTTCCCGCCGCTGATGCTCGATCCGATCGATTTCGCGCAGATGTTCCAGCAGAAGCTGGCCGAGGACCAGGCCGCCAGCAAGGTCAAGGCGAGCTGAGAAGGCTGCAGAGCAGACATTGAAAAACCCGGCGCGAAGCCGGGTTTTTTTCTTTGGGACGCCGGCGGGACAGCGCCCCGCCAAAATCGCTATGCCGCAGAACTCGCTTCCCGAGCGACGCGCAGCCAGAGCGCCTTTTCGCCTAATGTGCCGACCATGCTCGCGTGCGCGGCGCGCTGTGCTTCGGTCAGGCGAGACGGCAGCGCTATCGGCCGCGCGGCGATGCTGATGTCGATGTCGTCGACGTTTCTCCTGCCGCCGGCCGGCGCCGTGGCGCTGTCGAGGATGAGCGCCGCCTGCTTGCCGCCGATGAGCTCGATATAGACCTCGGCCAGCAATTCCGAATCGAGCAGCGCGCCGTGCTTGGTGCGGCGGGCATTGTCGATGCCGTAGCGCCGGCACAGCGCGTCCAGCGAATTGGGCCCCATCGGATGCTTGCGGCGCGCCAGCGCCAGCGTGTCGACGACAAGTCCGGGGTCAACGACCGGGTGGCCAAGCCGGCCGAATTCGACATTGAGGAAAGCGATGTCGAAAGTCGCATTGTGGGCGACCAGCTTGGCGCCGTCGATGAAGGCAAGGAACTCCTCGGCGATGTCGCTGAAGGTCGGCTTGCCCATCAGGTCGGCGGCGCTGATGCCATGAACGGCCTGTGCCTCGGCATGGATCGGTCGTCCCTGCGGATTGATATAGTGGTGGAAGGTGCGGCCGGTCGGGAAACGGTTGACCAGCTCGATGCAGCCAAGCTCGATCACGCGATCGTCGCGGAAATCGAGGCCGGTGGTTTCCGTATCGAAGATGATCTCGCGCATCGAATCAGTCCGTTGGGTCCGGCGTTAGTCCAGCCGAATCATGATGGGAACAAATTGGCAACATATTACGCCGGGCGCAAGCGCCGTTAAGCAGGCTTGCCGGCTTTATCCCCGACCAGTTTCGCGACGATCGCATTGACCGCCGCGCGCGCCGCATCAAAACCCTGTCCGGTGTCGATGACGAAATCGGCGCGCTCACGCTTTTCGGCGTCGGGAACCTGCCTGGCCAGGATCGACGCCAGTTTCTCCTCGCTCATGCCCGGCCGCGCCAGCACGCGGGCGCGCTGGATGTCGGGCGACGCGGTGACCACCACGACCTTGTCGACGCGGTCGCGGCCGCCGGTTTCGAACAGCAGCGGGATATCGAGAACGACAAGCGGCGCGCCGGCGGCCCGGTGTCTGGCCAGGAAGGCGTCGGCATCGGCGCGGACCAGCGGGTGGATGATCGCTTCCAGCCGTTTCAGTGCGGCTGCATCGCCGAGCACCCGCTCGGCCAGCTTGGCGCGATCGACCGAGCCGGATTTCGTCGTGCCGGGAAACGCCGCCTCGACCAGCGGAGCCGCCTTGCCGGCGTAGAGGCGATGCACCGCCTCGTCCGAATCGTGGACAGGCACGCCGGCCTCGGCAAACATCCTGGCCGTCGTCGACTTGCCCATGCCGATCGATCCGGTGAGGCCGAGCACGATCATGTTTTTTTACTCCCTGGCGCCGAGATCGGCGACGATCATCTGCCGCAATTCGGCAGTGACCTCAGGCCTGATGCCGAACCAGCGCTCGAAGCCGGGCACCGCCTGGTGCAGCAGCATGCCGAGCCCGTCGACGGCTTTCAGGCCGCGCGCCTTGGCGGCGGCCAGCAACGGCGTTTCCAGCGGCACATAGACAATGTCGGTGACGACGGCATGGTCCGGCAGTCTGGCCGGATCGGCAGACAGGCCTTCATTGCCATGCATGCCAAGCGCTGACGTGTTGACCAGCAGGCCGGCATCGGCAAGCAGCTCGCGGGTCGCCGCCGTGCCGTGGGCCGAGACCCCGGCGCCGAAGCGGTGGCGCAGCTCCTCGGCTCGGGCGAGCGTCCGGTTGACGATGCGGATGTCACTGATGCCGCGCTGCTTGAGCGCATGGATGACCGCGCGGGCGGCGCCGCCGGCGCCAAGCACCACCGCTGGGCCGTTTGCGGCCCAGCCCGTCGCATGCTCGTCGAGATTGGCGGAAAAGCCATGGGCGTCGGTGTTGCCGCCGCACAAAATTCCGCCCTCGAGCCAAAGCGTGTTGACGGCGCCGATCTGTTCGGCCGCGTCGTCGCGGCGCGCCGCCAACGCGAAGGCGGCCTCCTTGTGCGGGATGGTGACGTTGCCGCCACAATAGCCATTCGCCTCGAGTGTTTCGACGAATTCGGCAAAAGCCTCCGGCGCAACGTCGATCGCCCGGTAGCTGCCGTCGATGCCGTATTTCGCCAGCCAGTAGCCGTGGATCTTCGGCGACCGCGAATGCGCGACCGGATGACCGGTGACGAAGGCCTTTTTCGCGGCCTCAGCCATCGATGGCTCCGAACTCGCGCAGCTTGGCCAGGACAGGCAGAAGCGGCAGGCCGACAATGGTGAAATAGTCGCCCTCTACTCTTTCGAACAGCTGGATGCCCTCGCCTTCGATCTGGTACGCGCCGACGCTGGACAGCGCCTTGGCGCCGACCCGCGCCAGATGGCGGCCGATGAAGGCCGGATCGAGCTTTCGCATGGTCAGGCTGGCGACGCCGACATGCCGCCACAGAACTGCGCCGTCGCGGGCCAGCACTACGGCGCTGTTGAGTTGATGGGTCCTGCCCGACAGCGCCAGGAGATGGCGGCGGGCGGCTTCCATGTCGGCCGGCTTATGAAACACTTCGTCGCCGAGCGACAGCGTCTGGTCGCAGCCGAGCACCAGGGCGCCGGGCTTTCGTTCGCTGACCTCGGTGGCCTTGGCCTCGGCCAGCACCAGGGCGACGTCCTCTGGCGAGATACCGCTGCCCTGCAAGGGTGCTTCGAGGGCGCGCTCGTCGACTGCCGCCGGAACCGCCTCGATGGGCACGCCGGCATGGACAAGCAACGCTTTGCGGAACGGGCTGCCCGAGGCAAGGATGATTTTTTCGGCCATTTTTATCGCCTGATCTTTCCTCTCCCCTTGTGGGAGAAGGTGGATTGGCGCGCAGCGCCAAGACGGTTGAGGGGTGTTGGAAAGATCGCCGTCGGTGCCAAGCTGGAACACCCTCATCCGACCTCGCTTCGCGAGGCCACCTTCTCCCACAAGGGGAGAAGGAAAGGACCGCCCACAGCACAATCGCCCGAAGCCTAGCGCGTCTTTCCGCGCAGGGCAACGATCGCCGCCGCCGTCTCCTCGATCGAGCGGCGGCTGACGTCGATCATCGGCCAGCCATGCCGCGTGCAGATCTGGCGGGCGTAGGCGAGTTCCTCGCTGATCGCCGCGCGGTCGACATAGTCGGTCGGCTCGTAGGCGCTGGTGTTGCCGAGGATGCGGTTCTGGCGCACCTGCGAGATGCGCTCGGCGGTGGCGATCAGCCCGACGATCAGCGGCTTCGTGGCGTTGACCAGGCTTTCCGGCACCGGCACGCCGATCACGATCGGGATGTTGGCGGTCTTGATGCCGCGATTGGCGAGATAGATGCTGGTCGGCGTCTTCGAGGTGCGCGAAATGCCGACCAGCACAATGTCGGCATCATCCATATTGGCAGGCAGCTGGCCGTCATCATGCTCCATGGTGAAGTTGAGTGCGTCGATGCGGCGGAAATATTCGGCGTCCAGCACATGCTGGGCGCCGACGCGGCGGCCGGCCGGCGTGCCGAGATAGGACTGGAACACGGTCAGCACCGGTTCCAGCACGGAGACGCAAGGCAGGCCCATGGCGGCGCAGCGTTCGTCGATGCCGCGGGCGAGCTTCTGGTCGACGACCGTATAAAGGATGATGCCCGGCTCCTCCTCGATGTCCTCGAACACTTTCGTCACCTGCTTTTCGGTGCGGATGAGCGGGTAGATATGCTCGATGGCGCGCGCATCCTTGTATTGCGCCGAAGCCGCGCGCCCGGCCGCCAGCAGCGTTTCACCGGTGGCATCGGAAATCAGGTGAAGGTGAAAGAAGCTCTGGGGTTTGTTCACAGGGGTACGTTCCAACTTGTGGGCCGATGTGGATAAGGTCGGTCGGAAAGATCGGCCGGTTCGGGGCGACTGTATCAGATGCCGGTTTGTCCACAATTCGATGCGCTGCCGGCTTCGTCGGGCGGCTGGGGACAAGTCCGGGGACGGCCTTTTTTGACTCGGTCTCATCCACAGGGTCATTTTCTCCAGGCGGACGGTAACGCATTGTTCCCAGTCGGGAATTTCCAACTGTCCCCAAACTCCTCCTATCCGGCAAAAGAAGCACGCGACAATATGCTGGCTGGCCTTTTCCGGGGCAAGGCGGGACAGGAGACAACCACCGATACCAACAGACTCTTAGAATCATAAGATTCCTAGAAATAGAATATTTAATTATAGAGAAGCCTGGAGAGGCGAGCGCTGAATGCCTGAAAACCGCATCATGCTGGACGTGTTGAAGGGCAAGGCTCTGTCTCCGCCGCCGCTCTGGATGATGCGTCAGGCCGGCCGCTATCTGCCGGAGTATCGCGAGACACGCAGGCGGGCCGGATCGTTCCTCGACCTTTGCTATAATCCCGATCTTGCCATGGAAGTGACGCTGCAGCCGATCGAACGTTTCGGCTTCGATGCTTCGATCCTGTTTTCCGATATCCTTGTCGTGCCGCATGCGCTGGGCCGCGACGTGCGCTTCGAGGAGGGCCGTGGGCCGCTGTTGACGCCGATCTCGGCGACGGAGATTGCAGCTCTCGACGGCGAAACGTTTCACGTGAATCTCGAACCGGTCTACGAGACGGTCAGGCGATTGCGGGCAAAACTGCCGGATCAAACGACGCTGATCGGCTTCTGCGGCGCGCCGTGGACGGTGGCGACCTATATGATCGCCGGCCACGGCACCTCGGACCAGGCGCCAGCACGGCTGTTTGCCTATCGCGAGCCGGCGGCTTTCCTGCAATTGCTGAAAGTGCTTGCCGATCACTCGGCTGCCTATCTGATCCGACAGATCGAAGCCGGCGCCGATGTGGTGCAGATATTTGACTCGTGGTCCGGCGTGCTCGACGAAGTTTCTTTCGAGGCGTTTTGCGTCAGGCCGGTGGCGGAGATCGTCAGGCAGGTCCGGGCCGTCCATCCCGACATTCCGATCATCGGCTTTCCCAAGGGCGCCGGCGCCCATTACCGCAGCTATCGCCAAAAAACCGGCGTGACCGGGCTGGGGCTCGACTGGACCGTGCCGTTGACGACGGCGAAGGAACTGCAGCGCGACGGCGCTGTGCAGGGCAATCTCGATCCGTTGCGGCTGGTGGCCGGCGGCAAGGCGCTTTCTGACGGTGTCTACGCAATCCTGAAAGCACTGGGCGATGGGCCGCTGGTCTTCAATCTCGGCCACGGCATCACGCCGGAAACGCCGATCGCGCATGTCGAGGCGATGGTGAAACTGGTGCGGGCGCGTCGATGACCGACATGAACAACGCCAACAGTGGTGCGGGCAGCAGCGGTGGTGCAGCGATGCGTCGAGCAGCGATCGCCATCGTCATCTTCCTCGTCCTGGCGGCGCTTCTGTTCCTGTTCGGGCCGGATGATTTCTATCCCTGGGCAAAGGCGATCCATGTCATCGCCGTCATCTCCTGGATGGCGGGCATGCTCTATCTGCCGCGGCTTCTGGTTTATCATGCCGATGCGGAAAAAGGCTCCGTCCAGTCGGAGACCTTCAAGGTGATGGAGCGCCGGCTGCTGCGCGGCATCATCAATCCGGCCATCATCATCACCTGGGCGTTCGGCCTCTGGCTGGCCTGGAAAGGCTTTGGTTTTCAGGGTGGCTGGCTGCATGCCAAGATCGCCGCGGTGCTCGGGCTCTCGGCGGTTCATGGCTATCTGGCCGGCGCGGTACGCAGATTCGCCGAGGACCGCAACGAAAAGCCGGCTCGGCACTGGCGGCTCGTCAATGAGATCCCCACATTGCTGATGATCGTCATCGTCGTGCTGGTCATCGTGAAGCCATTTTGACGATTTGTGTCTGTTTCGGGCGTTTGCGCTGCCCCTCACCTGCCTGCCGGCATCCTCTCCCCGTATAGTGACGGGGAGAAGGTCCCGGCAGGGGGTTGAGGGGCGGTGCCGAGATTCGCAATTGATCGCTTCCAAGCGGCTTGCTCTTTCAGTCGACCAACGATAAAAGACGGGTCTTCCTTCCCGTCATGCGCCGCCCCATTCATCGCTTCGGCCGCGCCCGGCATTTGTCGCATCCCGCCGATATTTTCCCCATACTTACTCACTCAGAGTCCGTCTAATGATGCAAGAAATGAAACTCACAGAGTTCAAGAACAAGAAACCGCCAGAGCTGATCGCTTATGCCGAATCGCTCGAGGTCGAGAACGCCAGTGTGATGCGGAAGCAGGAGCTGATGTTCGCGATCCTGAAGCGGCTGGCGACCCAGGATATCGAGATCATCGGTGACGGGGTCGTCGAAGTGCTGCAGGACGGTTTTGGCTTCCTGCGCTCGGCCAATGCCAATTATCTACCGGGTCCGGACGATATCTACATCTCGCCGTCGCAGATCCGCCGGTTCTCGCTGAAGACCGGCGACACCGTCGAAGGCCCGATCCGCAGCCCGAAGGAGGGCGAGCGCTATTTCGCGCTGCTCAAGGTCAACACGATCAATTTCGACGACCCGGAAAAGATCCGCCACAAGATCCATTTCGACAATCTGACGCCGCTTTACCCGACCTCGCGGCTGAAGATGGAAATGGACGTTCCGACCTCGAAGGACATCTCGGCCCGCGTCATCGACCTGGTGGCGCCGCTCGGCAAGGGCCAGCGCGCCCTGATCGTGGCGCAGCCGCGCACCGGCAAGACGGTGCTGTTGCAGAACATTGCCCATTCGATCACCACGAATCATCCCGAATGCTACCTGATCGTGCTGTTGATCGACGAGCGGCCGGAAGAAGTCACCGACATGCAGCGCTCGGTGAAGGGCGAGGTCGTCTCCTCGACCTTCGACGAGCCGGCGGTGCGCCACGTCCAGGTCGCCGAAATGGTGATCGAGAAGGCCAAGCGCCTGGTCGAGCACGGGCGCGACGTCGTCATCCTGCTGGATTCGATCACCCGCCTCGGCCGCGCCTACAACACCGTGGTGCCGTCGTCCGGCAAGGTGCTGACCGGCGGCGTCGACGCCAATGCGCTGCAGCGGCCGAAGCGCTTCTTCGGCGCCGCCCGCAACATCGAGGAAGGCGGCTCGCTGACCATCATCGCCACCGCGCTGATCGACACCGGCAGCCGCATGGACGAGGTCATCTTCGAAGAGTTCAAGGGCACCGGCAACTCGGAAATCGTGCTCGACCGCAAGGTGGCGGACAAGCGCATCTATCCGGCCATGGACATCCTCAAGTCCGGCACCCGCAAGGAAGATCTTTTGGTCGCCCGCCAGGACCTGCAAAAAATCTTCGTGCTGCGCCGCATCCTGGCGCCGATGGGCACCACCGACGCCATCGAGTTCCTCATCGACAAGCTCAAGCAGACCAAGACCAACGCGGATTTCTTCGATTCGATGAATACGTAAGGGGCTGGCGCCTCTTGCCTTCTCGCCCTGTGGGAGAAGGTGGATCGGCGCAGCATCCCTCTCCTATCCGCGCCGCAACCGACGCTCGAGTTCCTCGGCGTCAGTTATCACCGGCAAGCAGGCCTGCCCCGTGCACAGCCAGGCGCCGGGCTTGCTCGTTGGCGGCAGAACGCCGCCTGGCAGCATCGGCAGGTTTGTCGCCGATCCGACCGGCACGATCGTGTCGATCCGACGCGGGTCAGGATTTCGATTCGCAACCGGAACAAGCCCCGGATTCTCTGGGCTATCCACCAGCACCAGCTTCAACGGCTCGAGCGCCAAGGCACAGGCGTTGACGATTCCCGCCTGGCCATAGGCTTGACGCGCCGCCCGGCCGGCCGCGTGTTCGGCGATCCTCCAGGTCTTTTCCTGCAATTCGAGATCGCCGGAAAGCGACGACAATCGAACCATGGCCTCGATGACCTGGCCGGTGGCTGAAGGAATGGCCTCGTCGGCATCGCCCCTGATGCGGATCGGCACGTCGCTGCTGTCCGACGCGGTCAGGTAGTAGCCGGTGTTGTTCTCATCGCTATGCCATTGGTCGAGCTGCGCGATGAATTGGCCAGCCAGTTCGGCATAAGTCGATGTGCCGGTGGCCTCGAATAGCGAGATCGCGGCGTTGGCCATGGCGGCGTAGTCGCTCGACAGCGCCGGAAACAGCTTCCTTGCGCCAAGCATCGAATGCGGCAGGCGGCCGTCTCGGCCAGCGCTGGCAATGGCAGCAAAGGCCTGTTCCGCCGCCTCGATCCAGTCGATCCGTTTCAGGGCGCGCCCGGCTTCGGCGAGAGCCGCGATCACCAGACCGTTCCAGTCGGTCAGGATTTTTCCGTCACGCCCGGGCCTGACGCGCTGCTCCCTGGCCGCCAGCAGTTTTTCTGTGAGCGGAATGAGCCGGTCGCGATCGGCGACGCTTTGTATTTGCTGGGCCGCAGTCTGGTGGATGATCGGCTTGCCCTCCCAGCCGTGCGGGCTGGAAAGCGTGAAGTATTGGAAAAACAACGCCGATTCGTCACCGAGAGCAGTTTCGATCTCATCCCTGCTCCAGGTGTAGAACAGCCCCTCCTCACCCTCGCTGTCGGCGTCGAGGCTGGCGGCGAAAGCACCGCCATCGGTGCGCATCTCGCGCAGCAGCCAGTCGATGGTCTCTTCGATTCGTATCCGGAACGATTCATTGTCGGTCGCCGCAAAAGCCCAGTTGCACAGCCGGATGAGTTGCGCGTTGTCGTAGAGCATCTTTTCGAAATGCGGCACCAGCCACTCGGCATCGGTCGAATAGCGGCTAAGACCGCCGCCGACATGGTCATAGATGCCGCCCGCCAGCATCTTTTCGAGGCTGAGCAGGACAGCGTCGCGGTGGGCTGTGGCGCCGTCGCGCAGCCAGGACAGCCACAGCGTCTGCATGAACGGCGCATTGGGGAATTTGGGCGCGCCGCGCAGGCCGCCCAGATCCCTGTCGATCATGCCGTCGACGCCGTTGGCGAGCGTCGCGAGCGTGTCGCGGTCGAGCACCGCCTTGGCATGGCTGCCGGCCAGCCGCGCCTCGACATGCGTGGTCAGGCCGTCGGCGCTTTGGTTAACGCTTTCTTTCTTCTCCCGCCACGCCTTGTCGACCGCCTCCAGCACCTGGACGAAACCCGGGCGGCCGTAGCGGGCCTCGCGCGGAAAATAGGTGCCGCCCCAAAAAGGCTTTCCGTCCGGCGTCAAAAACATGGTCAGCGGCCATCCGCCCTGCTCGCCCATCGCAGACAATGCGGCCATATAGATCTGGTCGATGTCCGGCCGCTCTTCGCGATCGACCTTGATATTGACGAACAGGCGGTTCATGACGGCGGCGACGTCGCCGTTCTCAAAACTTTCGTGCGCCATGACATGGCACCAGTGGCAGGCGGCGTAGCCGACTGAGAGCAGGATCGGCCGCTCGAGCGCCTTGGCTTCGGCGAGAGACGCTGGCGACCACGCCCGCCAATGCACCGGGTTGCCGCTGTGCTGCTGCAGATAGGGGCTGGCCTCTTCGGCAAGCAGGTTTTTCGCGGGTAATGTCACGGATGGGCACTCGGCAATTTTGTCGATGAATAAGCGAAGCTAGGGCGGTTGTGCTGGGTCGGCAAATGATTTCAGGTAATTCCATTGTTGCCCTGTCGAGCGGCCGCCTGCCCGCCGGGGTTGCCGTGATCCGCATTTCCGGCCCGCAAAGTCGATTCGTCGTAGAAACGATTGCTGGTCCCAAGGTTAAGAACCGTGTTGCCGCCTATCGCCAGTTCAGGGCGCCGGACGGATCCGTGCTCGACAGCGGGCTGGTCGTTTTCTTTGCCGGCCCAAACAGCTTTACCGGAGAGGATGTCGCCGAATTCCACGTCCATGGCGGGCGGGCCGTGGTGGCGAAGATGCTGGAGGTGATCGCCGGCTTCGACGGCGTCAGACATGCCGAGCCGGGCGAGTTCACCCGCCGCGCCTTTCTCAATGGCAAGGTCGATCTGGTCGAGACCGAGGCGCTGGCCGATCTCGTCAATGCCGAGACCGAGGCGCAGCGGCGCTTTGCCGTCCAGAATGCCGAAGGCGTGCAGAGCGAACTCTACCTCAACTGGCGCCGTCGGCTGATTCATGCGCGGGCGATGATCGAGGCAGAAATCGATTTTGCCGACGAAGACGATGTGCCCGGTTCCGTTGCAGAGACGGTCTGGTCGGACGTCCGCGCGATGATCGGCGAGATCGAGCGCCATGTCCAAGGCTTCCGGGCGGCCGAAATCATCCGCGACGGCTTCGAGGTCGTCATTCTTGGTGCGCCGAATGCCGGCAAATCGAGCCTGTTCAACGCCTTGGCCCGGCGCGAGGCGGCGATCGTCACCGAAGAGCCCGGCACCACCCGCGATCTGCTCGAAGTGGTGCTGGATCTGGAGGGGATGCGGGTAAGAGTGACGGATACCGCCGGTTTGCGTGAAACGCCCGGCAAGATCGAGGCGATCGGTATCGAAAGGGCGAGGAGCAAGGCCGGCACTGCCGATCTGTTGCTGGTGCTCGAGGATATGGCGGAGCCGGTGGCGATCGGCGCAATACCTGCCGGGATCCCTCGATTGCGGGTTGGGACGAAGGTCGATCTGCTAGAGGATGCATCGCTTGTGGCGCGCTATGACTTGGCAATCTCAACCAAGAACGGCACCGGGTTGGCGGAAGTGCTGGCCGAGATCGGCCGTCGCGCCACAGCGCAGGTCGGCCAGGCCGGCGATATCCTGCCATCGCGGCTGCGGCACGTCGAACTGCTCAACGAGACGAAGCGCTTCCTGCTGGCGGCAGCGGCAGAGGATGGACGCGGGCAGGAACTGCGGGCAGAGGAATTGCGGCTGGCGGCGGATCGGCTTGGCCGCATCGTCGGGGCGGTCGATGTCGAGGACATGCTCGACGTCATCTTTGCGCAGTTCTGCATCGGCAAATGACTCACGTGAAACATTGCGGGCCGGCCAGCTCTGGGTGATTCACGTGAAACACCACGCGACTAGCTCGAAGGCATTGTTTCACGTGAAACGATCCGCGGTCCCCGAGACGGGATCGAATTTCAGACTTGGCGCTGCCCCTCATTGCCCTGCCGGGCATTTCTCCCCGTATAGGGACGGGGAAGACAAAACCGTCGACGGTTTACCCAATCACCCGCGTTGCAAAAGACCCGTCGTTGCTGCGGCTAGCCCGCTTCTCCCCGTCACTATACGGGGAGAAGGTGCCGGCTTGACACCACGTCCTGACGGGGACATGTGTCGGTCAACCTGAATCTGGAACACTAAAAATGACCGATCACTATGATGTGGTTGTGGTGGGCGGCGGCCATGCTGGTTGCGAGGCGGCCAGTGCTGCCGCGCGCGCTGGCGCGAAGACTGCCCTGGTGACGCTGCGCTTCGAGACGATCGGCGTCATGTCGTGCAATCCGGCGATCGGTGGGCTCGGCAAGGGCCATCTGGTTCGCGAGATCGATGCCATGGACGGGCTGATGGGGCGCGTCGCCGATGCGGCCGGCATCCAGTTCCGTCTGCTCAACCGCCGCAAGGGCCCGGCAGTTCGTGGGCCGCGGACGCAAGCCGACAGAAAACTCTATCGGCTCGCCATGCAAGCGGCGATTCGCGAACAGGCGGGCCTAGACGTGGTCGAGGGCGAGGTCCTGGATTTCGAAATCGCCAATGGGCGCCTGGCGGCGGTGCTGCTGGCGGATGGCCGCCGGCTTAGCTGCGGCGCCGTGGTGCTGACCACCGGCACTTTCCTGCGCGGGCTGATCCATATCGGCGAGAAGAAGATCGTTGCCGGCCGCATGAACGAGCAGGCCAGCCTCGGCCTGTCGGCGACGATGAGCCGCGCCGGCTTCAGGCTCGGTCGGCTGAAGACCGGCACGCCGCCGCGGTTGGACGGACGCACGATCGATTGGGCGTCGCTGGAGAGCCAGGCGGCGGATGACGACCCGGTGCCGTTCTCGTTGATGACCGACCGCATCGACAATCCGCAGATCCATTGCGGCATCACGCGCACGACGGCCGCGACACATGAGCTGATCCGCGCCAATCTGGGCCGTTCGGCGATGTATTCCGGATCGATCGAAGGGGTGGGACCGCGTTACTGCCCGTCGATCGAGGACAAGATCGTCAAGTTCGGCGACCGCGAAGGCCACCAGATATTTCTCGAGCCGGAAGGGCTTGATGACGACACGGTCTACCCGAACGGTATTTCGACCTCGCTGCCGGAAGACGTGCAGCTCGACATTCTAAAAACCATTCCGGGCCTTGAACGCGCCACCATGCTGCAGCCCGGCTATGCCATCGAGTACGACCATGTCGACCCGCGCGAGCTCAAGCCGACGCTGGAAACCAAGCGGATCTCCGGTCTTTTCCTGGCCGGGCAGATCAACGGCACCACCGGTTACGAGGAGGCGGGAGCGCAAGGGTTGTTGGCCGGCCTCAACGCCGCGCGCAAAACGTCGGCAAGCGACCAGATCGTGCTCAGCCGCACCGAGGCCTATATCGGGGTGATGGTCGACGACCTGACCAGCCGCGGCATCGCCGAACCGTATCGGATGTTCACTTCGCGGGCCGAGTTCCGGCTGTCGCTGCGCGCCGACAACGCCGATGAGCGGCTGACGCCGTTGGCGATGAAGCTCGGGATTGCCTCGCAGGAGCGGATGCAACGGTTTAGCGATATCGTGCAGAACCTTGAAAAGGCGAGGGACCTTGCGCTTGGCACGACCATGACCCCGAACGAAGCGGCGCGTCATGGGCTGGAGATCAACCGGGACGGGGTGCGCCGCTCGGCCTATGAATTGCTGGCCTATCCCGGCGTCGACGTCGCCCGGTTGGCCCGGATCGCCCCGCAGTTTGCGGGCATTGACAGCAAAACGGCAGAGCGCCTTGAAACGGAAGCGAAATATTCGGTCTATCTCGACCGCCAGCAAGCCGACGTCACGCAGATCAGGCAAGAGGAGAGCCGATTGATCCCGGCGTCGCTCGATTTTGCTTCCGTTCCGGGGCTGTCCAACGAGTTGAAGCAAAAGATGCTGGCGCGCCAGCCGCGCTCGATCGCCGACGCACAGCGTATGGAAGGCATGACGCCGGCGGCACTGGCAATCATTGTCGCGCATGTCCGCAACGCCGAGGCTGCGACGCGAAGGAATGTTGCGTGAGCGCTGCCTCATGGGCGGGCCTGCAATCGGCTGCCGGTCCGGTTTCACGTGAAACATTCGAACGCCTGGTAGAGTTCGAGACGGTCTTTCAGAAATGGAACCGCCGGATAAACCTGGCGGCGCAGTCGACGCAGGGCGACGTCTGGCGCCGCCACATCCTCGACAGCGCGCAGCTGGCGCGAATCAAACCAGACGCGAAGCGCTGGCTCGATCTCGGCTCCGGTGGCGGTTTTCCCGGCCTGGTGCTGGCGTTCATGCTTGCCGAGCGCGACGGCGCCAGCATCGACCTGGTTGAAAGCAATCGAAAAAAGGCATCGTTCCTGCAAGCGGTCGTCGGCCAGTTCAACCTGCCCGCCAGGGTCTTCGCGCGGCGCATCGACGACGCCTATGCGTTTGTTTCAACACCGCAAATCGTCACTGCCAGAGCGCTGGCGTCGCTTCCTATGTTGCTCGAACTGTCGGCGCCGTGGCTGACGGCTGGCGCCTATGGCCTGTTCCACAAAGGCCGGGATTACCGCACCGAACTGGCAGAAAGCGCTCAACGATGGTCGTTCGATCTGGTAGAACATGCCAGCGCGACCGACGCTCATGGCGTCATCCTCGAACTGTCTGATTTGCGCCAACTGACTTAGATCGGCGACCTCGGCATGAATTTCTGGCATAGACCCATGATGAAAAATGGCCCCCGAATCATCACCGTAGCCAACCAGAAGGGCGGCGTCGGCAAGACGACGACGGCCATCAATCTGGCGACGGCGCTGGCGGCGATCGGCGAGCAGGTGCTGATCGTCGACCTCGACCCGCAAGGCAATGCCAGCACCGGTCTCGGCATCGACCGGCGCGACCGCACCGTTTCCTCCTATGACGTGCTGACCGGCGAGCTCGATCTGGAGGCGGCGGCGATCCCGACGGCGGTGCCGGGACTGTCTATCGTGCCGTCGACGCTCGACCTGCTCGGCATCGAAATGGAGATCGCCTCGGCGCCGGACCGGGTGCTGCGGCTGCGCAACGCCTTGCGTGCCTCGGCCGAGCGCTCGGCGAATTTTGGCTATGTGCTGATCGATTGCCCGCCGTCGCTCAATCTGCTGACGCTGAACTCGATGGCGGCAGCCGATTCGGTGCTGGTGCCGCTGCAATGCGAATTCTTCGCGCTCGAGGGCCTGAGCCAGTTGCTGGAAACGGTTGAGCAGGTCCGCCGCTCGATCAATCCCGAGCTGACCATCCAGGGCATCGTGCTGACCATGTTCGACGGGCGCAACAACCTCGCCAACCAGGTGGTGCAGGACGTGCGGGCGCATATGGGCGACAAGGTCTATGAAACCGTCATCCCGCGCAATGTGCGCGTCTCCGAGGCGCCGTCCTACGGCAAGCCGGCGATCCTCTACGACCTCAAATGCTCCGGCAGCCAGGCCTATCTGCAGCTTGCCTCCGAGGTGATCCGCCGCGAGCGCAAATTGCGCGCCGCTTAGAAGCTGAATTGATACCGAAACGATCTGGACAGACGATGAGCGAAGACCTTTCGAGAAAAAGACTGGGCCGGGGACTGGCGGCGCTGATCGGCGAAATCGATCGTCCGGCAGCAGTGGAAAAGCCGGGCATGAATGCCGACGGCAAGGTGCCGATCGAGTTCCTGAGCCCGAACCCAAAGAATCCGCGCCGGCATTTTGGCGACGCCGACCTGACCGATCTTGCCCAGTCCATCCGCGAGCATGGCGTGGTGCAGCCGGTGGTGGCACGGCCATCGCCGACGCAGGCTGGCCGCTACGAGATCATCGCCGGCGAGCGGCGCTGGCGCGCGGCGCAGCGCGCCGGGCTGAGCGAGATCCCGATCATCGTGCGCGATGTCAACGATCGCACCGCGCTCGAACTGGCGATCATCGAAAACGTCCAGCGCACCGACCTCAATCCGGTCGAGGAGGCGATGGGCTACCAGCAGCTGATCGACGATCACGGCTACACCCAGGCCGATCTCGGCCAGGTGATCGGCAAGAGCCGCAGCCATGTCGCCAACACGCTGCGGCTGTTGAAGCTGCCGGACGTGATCCGTGACATGCTGGTCGACGGCGCGCTGTCGGCCGGCCATGCCCGTACATTGGTGACGGCGCAGGATCCGGCGGGCCTGGCCAAGCGCATCGTTGAGGACGGGCTTTCGGTGCGCCAGGCCGAAGCGCTGGCGCAGATGCCGGCGGGTGCGCCGACGGTGAAGCGACAGCCTGCAGCAGCACCGGCACAGAAGGATGTCGATACCCTCGCGCTGGAGAAGCTGATGACCGGCACGCTCGGCATGTTCGTCACGATCGAGCACAACGAGCGCGGCGGCGTGATCAGCGTCGCATATCGGACGCTGGAGCAGCTCGACGAGCTTTGCCGGCGGCTGAAGAACGAGGGTTGATTAGCCGGCAAAGTATACCGAGAATCTGCTTCGAGGGCAAGCGCCCTAAGATCCTACCTGCTCCAACGTTTGCGCCGCCCCTCACCTGCCTGCCGGCATCCTCTCCCCGTATAGTGACGGGGAGAGGGGCTGTCATCGACGGCTTCGCCAATCACCAACGTCGCAGAAAAGGTGCCGAGGCTGCGGTCAGCTTCTTTCTCCCCGTTTACGGGGAGAAATGCCCGGCAGGGCAATGAGGGGCGGCGCCGACCAGGAATAGCTTGCTCCGCCAAGCGGAACTCTCTCCTCAAAAAAATTGCCTTTGCGCCAGTCTTGCGCTTTCCACGGCAATGCCGAGCAGCGCCTGCCGGGCCAGCGCGACCGCGAGGTCCGGCCGGCGGCGGGTCTGCAGGACCGCCGTCTGCAAGCGGTTGAGCGCGCGGCCGAGCGCGTCGCTGCTCCAGCGTTCGAGGGCTTTTTCGACCAGCTTGCGCCGCGTGAAAAAAACCGGCGGGCGCGCCGCGGCAACGACCGAAGCGGCGTTGCGGCCGCCGGCGTCCATCAGGCCGCGCATTGCCTGGATCGCCTGCAGCTGCCGCATCGCCGACGACAGCACCAGAAAAGCCTGGCCGCCGGATTGGCAGTGACGGGTGAAGGCGATGTCGAAGTCGCCAACCTTGCCGTCGAGCAAGGCATCGACGGCGTCATCGAAGGACAGGCCGGAGACGTCGCCCGACGTCCCCTTGACGTCGTCGAGGCCGATTTCGCTCTGGCCGTGGGCATAAAGCACCAGCTTTTCGATCTCGCCGCGCGAGGCCAGCCGGTCACCACCGAGATTGCGGCGCAGCGCCTGGCGGGCCTCCAGCGTCATCGACATGCCGGCCTTGCGCAATTCGTCATCGATGACCGTATCGATGTCCCGCGCCTCGTCGGCGTAGCACGGCAGCGCCATGGCAATGTCCGCCGCCTCGACGATCGCGCGCAGCCCGACGCCCTTCTTCAGGTCGCCGGCCTCGATCAGGATGATGGCGTCACGCGGCGGCTCAACGGTCAGCGCCTTGACGTCGTCGGCAAGCGCCTTCTGGCCGGACGCATTGCGCACCCAGAGCAGGCGCCGGTCCGAAAACATCGGCACGGTGCGGGCCTCGTCGAGCAGGCGGCCCTCGTCGCGATCGACTTCCGAACCGTCCAGCCTGACCACCGAGAACGGATCGTCGAGCGGCAGGCCGGTCTTGCCGGCAAAGGCACGGGCGCGCTCGGCGACCAGCCCGCGGTCGGGCCCGTAGAGCAGGACGATCGAGACACGCGGGTCCGGCCGCGCCAACCACGAATCGACCTCGTAACCTTTCTTCTGTGCCATGGATTATGGGTTAGCATGATGTGGGCGCGGGTGAAACGATAGGTGGGCAATCGCTGCGGACAAACGATGAGGAGCGTGATCTCCCCCCTTGTGGGGGAGATGCCAAGTGTTGGCAAAGAAGGCAGGACAGAGGGGGGCGCTGTCCCGCCGACCTCTCAATCGATCGCAAATCACGCCCTCAGGCATGGTTCCCGGCTGATCGCAAATGATCAAGGTGGCGTTCCTTCACGCCCCCCTCTGCCCTGCCGAGCATCTCCCCACAAGGGGGAGATTGGCAGCTCCGCCGCCGCGCTAGGCCGCAATCCCTAATCATTGTCCAATCTGGCGGGAAACCCGGCGCAATCATACGCCAAATTGCGCGCAGAGCCGGAAGATCGACAAGAAATTTCGCTGACATATCTTCATCCTGACGAGTACTGCCGGCGGCGCGGTGGTTGGCCGGAAGCCTTGCCCGACGAATTGGCACTGGTGCGCCGGTGTGCAAGTATCTTGGCCGGGCAACATGGGAGGACGAAGGTCATGGCCGATGCGGGAATGTTGCGCTTCCATGTGCCGGAGCCCGAGGTGCGGCCGGGCGGGACGCCGGATTTTTCTGATGTGACCATTCCCAAGGCCGGCTCGGTGCCGCGTCCCGAGATCGATGTCGATCCGCGTGATATCCGCGATCTGGCGTTTTCGATCATCCGCGTGCTCAATCGCGCCGGCGAAGCCGTCGGGCCGTGGGCCGGCCTGCTTTCCGACGACGAGTTGCTGGAAGGCCTGCGCCATATGATGACGCTGCGCAACTTCGACGCGCGCATGCAGATGGCGCAGCGCCAGGGCAAGACCTCGTTCTACATGCAGCACCTCGGCGAAGAGGCGGTGAGCTGCGCCTTTCGCAAGGCGCTGGCGCCGGGCGACATGAACTTTCCGACCTATCGGCAGGCCGGCCTGCTCATCGCCGACGGCTATCCGATGGTCACGATGATGAACCAGATCTATTCGAACGAGGCCGATCCGCTGAAGGGCCGGCAACTGCCGATCATGTATTCGTCGAAGGAGCACGGCTTCTTCTCGATCTCCGGCAATCTGGCGACGCAATATATCCAGGCGGTCGGCTGGGCGATGGCTTCGGCGATCAGCAATGATTCGAAGATCGCCGCCGCCTGGATCGGCGATGGTTCGACCGCCGAGTCCGACTTTCATTCGGCGCTGGTTTTCGCCTCGACCTACAAGGCGCCGGTCGTGCTCAACGTCGTCAACAACCAGTGGGCGATCTCGACTTTTCAGGGCATCGCCCGCGGCGGTTCCGGCACCTTTGCCGCCCGCGGCCTCGGCTTCGGCATTCCGTCGCTGCGGGTCGACGGCAACGATTATCTCGCCGTCCACGCGGTGGCCAAATGGGCGGCGGAGCGGGCGCGGAAAAATCTTGGGCCGACGCTGGTGGAATATGTCACCTATCGGGTCGGCGCGCATTCAAGCTCCGACGATCCGTCGGCCTACCGGCCGAAGGCCGAATCCGACGCCTGGCCGCTCGGCGATCCGATCGTCAGGCTGAAGAACCACCTCATCCAGCGCGGCGTCTGGTCGGACGAGCGCCACACCCAGGCCGAGGCGGAAATCCTCGAAACGGTGATCGCGGCGCAAAGGGATGCCGAGCGCCACGGCACGCTGCATGCCGGCGGCAAGCCTTCGACGCGCGACATGTTCGAGGGCGTTTATGGCGAGATGCCGCCGCATCTCAGACGCCAGCGTCAGCAGGCGGGGGTCTGACCATGCCAAGACGGACCATGATCGAGGCGATCCGCGACGCCATGGACGTCTCGATGGGGCGAGACGAACGCGTCATCGTGTTCGGCGAGGATGTCGGTTTTTTCGGCGGCGTGTTTCGCTGCACGCAAGGCCTGCAGGCGAAATACGGCAAGAGCCGCTGCTTCGACACGCCGATCAGCGAAGCGGGCATCGTCGGCTCGGCCATCGGCATGGCCGCCTACGGCCTGAAACCTTGCGTCGAGGTGCAGTTTGCCGACTATGTTTATCCGGCCTATGACCAGATCGTCTCGGAGGCGGCGCGGCTGCGCTACCGCTCGAACGGCGATTTCACCTGCCCGATCGTGGTCAGGATGCCGACCGGCGGCGGCATTTTTGGCGGCCAGACCCACAGCCAGAGCCCGGAGGCGCTGTTCACGCATGTCTCCGGCCTGAAGGTCGTTGTGCCGTCCAATCCGCATGACGCCAAGGGTCTTCTGATCGCGGCGATAGAGGATCCCGATCCGGTGATCTTCCTGGAGCCGAAGCGGCTCTACAACGGCCCGTTCGATGGCCATCACGAGCGCCCGGTGACGCCGTGGTCGAAGCATGAGCTCGGCGAGGTCGCCGACGGGCATTACACGGTCCCGCTCGGCAAAGCGGTGATCCGCCGGCCGGGCGCCGCGGTCACCGTGCTGGCCTACGGCACGATGGTCTATGTCGCGCAGGCGGCGGCCGAGGAGACCGGCATCGACGCCGAGATCATCGATCTGAGGACGCTGCTGCCACTCGATCTCGAGACGATCGTCGACTCGGTCAACAGGACAGGCCGCTGCGTGATCGTGCACGAGGCGACGCTGACATCCGGTTTCGGCGCCGAGCTGTCGGCGCTGGTGCAGGAAAACTGCTTCTACCATCTGGAAGCGCCCGTGGTGCGGGTCGCCGGCTGGGACACGCCCTATCCGCATGCGCAGGAGTGGGACTATTTTCCCGGTCCGGCCAGGCTCGGCCGCGCACTCGTCGAAACGATGGAAGCCTAAAAGGGGAGGCCAGACGACGATGGGCGAATATGTGATCAAGCTGCCCGATGTCGGCGAAGGCGTCGCCGAGGCCGAGCTGGTCGAGTGGCAGGTCAAGGTCGGCGATCTGGTGCGCGAGGACGCGGTGCTGGCCGCCGTCATGACAGACAAGGCGACGGTCGAGATTCCTTCGCCAGTCGACGGCGAGATCGTCTGGCTGGGTGCGGAGATCGGCGACACGGTGGCGATCGGCTCGCCCATTGTACGCCTGAAAGTGGCCGGCGAGGGCAATGTGAAGGCAGCTGCGGAGCCGGGCGGCGAGGCGGCCGCCAAGAGCACCGACCGCAGTACCCCCACCCCTGCCCCCTCCCCACAAGGGGGAGGGGGACGCGCCCGGGCCGCCGAAGCCAGTGTCAAAGCGGCACCGCACCCGTCCCCGCCCGGAAAAGTCTCTGAGCGTGAGGTTGCATCGGCGACGGAATCCCCCTCCCCCTTGTGGGGAGGGGTTAGGGGTGGGGGTCCTGCGCCCGTCGCCGCGCCGCGCCCCGAAGGTGAAAAGCCGCTGGCGTCGCCGGCCGTCCGCCTCAGGGCAAAGGAGGCCGGCGTCGATCTCCGACAGGTCAGGGGAAGCGGGCCGGCCGGCCGTATTCTCCATGAGGACATCGACGCCTTCCTGGCGCGCGGACCGCAGCTTGCGAAGGTCTCCGGCCTCGCCCGCAACGAGGCCGTCGAGGACATCAAGATCATCGGGCTCAGGCGCAAGATCGCCGAGAAGATGGCGCTGGCCAAGTCGCGCATCCCGCACATCACCTATGTCGAGGAGATCGACGTTACGGCATTGGAGGAATTGCGCGCGGCGCTCAACAAGGAGAAGCGCAGCGGCGTGGAGCGGCCGAAGCTGACGCTGCTGCCGTTCCTGATGCGGGCGATGGTCAAGGCGATCGCCGACCAGCCCAATATCAACGCGCTGTTCGACGACGAGGCCGGCATCGTCCACCAGCATGGCGGCGTCCATATCGGCATTGCCGCGCAGACGCCTTCGGGGCTGGTGGTGCCGGTGGTCAAGCACGCCGAGGCACGCGACATCTGGGATTGCGCCGCCGAGGTTTTCCGGCTCGCCGAGGCGGCCAGATCAGGCACGGCGGCGCGCGACGAGCTGTCGGGATCGACGATCACCATCACCTCGCTCGGCGCCATGGGCGGCGTGGCGACGACGCCGGTGATCAATTATCCGGAAGTGGCGATCCTCGGCGTTAACAAGATGATGATGCGGCCGGTGTGGGACGGCACCCAGTTCATGCCGCGCAAGATGATGAACCTGTCCTCCAGCTTCGACCACCGCGTCATCGACGGCTGGGACGCAGCGGTGTTTATCCAGCGGATCAAGACGCTGCTGGAGACCCCGGCGCTGATTTTCGTGGATTGAGATGATGAGAACGGTCGCAAAGGCCCCCTCACCCGGCCTCCGCTTCGCTACGGCCACCCTCTCCCCGAGGGGAGAGGAGGTCTCCAAGGCTGGTGCAAGCCTCTTCTCCCCGCCGGGGAGAAAGGTGGCCGCGCAGCGGCCGGATGAGGGGGCCCTTCTTCGCCAAAAAGAGCGTGTCGACATGAAGGAAATATCCTGCAAGCTGCTCGTCATCGGCGCCGGTCCGGGCGGCTATGTCTGCGCCATCCGCGCCGGGCAGCTCGGCATCGATACGGTGATCGTAGAGTTCGGCAAGCCGGGCGGCACCTGCCTCAATGTCGGCTGCATTCCGTCCAAGGCGCTGATCCATGCGGCCGAGGAGTTCGAGAAAATCTCGCACATGGCGAGCGGCAAGAGCCCGCTCGGCATTTCAATCGCCACACCGTCGATGGATCTCGAAGCGACCTTCGCCTGGAAAGACGGTATCGTTAGCCGGCTGAACAGCGGCGTTGCCGGCCTGCTCAAGAAGGCCGGGGTCAAGACCGTGCATGGCTGGGCGAAATTCCGTGACGGCAAGACCGTCGAGGTCCAGACCGAGACCGGCATGCAGGTCGTCCGCGCCGAGATGGTGGTGATCGCGACCGGCTCGGCGCCGGTCGAGCTGCCGTTCCTGCCGTTTGGCGGCGCGGTGATCTCGTCCACCGAAGCGCTGGCGCTGAGCGAAGTGCCGGAAATGCTTGCCGTCGTCGGCGGCGGCTATATCGGCCTCGAGCTCGGCATCGCCTTCGCCAAGCTGGGCGCGAAGGTGAGCGTGGTCGAGGCCTTGCCGCGCGTGCTGGCGCAGTATGATGCCGAGCTGACCCGGCCGGTGGTGAAGCGGCTCGCCGAGCTCGGCATCGAGGTGCTCGTGAACGCCAAGGCCAAGGGCCTGTCGAGCAAGGGCGATGCTTTGCTGGTCGAAACGGCGACCGGCAAGAATGGCAAGATCGCTGCCGACAGGATCCTGGTCACCGTCGGGCGCAAGCCGGTGGTCGAAGACTGGGGGCTGGAGCAGATTGACCTCGATATGGCGGGTAAATTCATCCGCATCGACGACCAGTGCCGCACCTCGATGCGCGGCATCTTTGCCATTGGCGACGTCACCGGCGAGCCGATGCTGGCGCACCGGGCGATGGCGCAAGGCGAAATGGTCGCCGAGATCGTCGCCGGCCACAAGCGCAGCTGGGACAAGCGCTCAATTCCCGCCATCTGCTTCACCGATCCGGAGCTGGTCACCGCCGGCCTGTCGCCGGACGAGGCCAAGAGGCTTGGCGGCGAGATCAAGGTCGGCCTGTTTCCGTTCGCCGCCAATGGCCGGGCGATGACCAAGATGAGTGAGGATGGCTTCGTCCGGGTCGTCGCCCGCGCCGACAACCATCTGGTGCTCGGCATCCAGGCGGTCGGCCAGGGCGTGTCGGAACTGTCGACGGCGTTCGGCCTGGCGCTGGAGATGGGGGCGCGGCTGGAGGATATCGCCGGCACCATCCATGCCCACCCGACCCAAGGTGAAGGTTTTCAGGAGGCGGCGCTGAAAGCGCTTGGGCACGCGCTGCATGTTTGAGAGGCGGGGTGGCTGAGCGGGTGATCTCCCCCCTTGAGGGGGGAGATGGCCGGTAGGCCAGAGGGGGTCGGTTCGACAGGATGCGACCTCTTTGTGACAGATGGAGGTTAGCGCTCTACGCGAGGCGACCCCCTCTGTCGCCTTCGGCGACATCTCCCCCTCGAGGGGGGAGATTACACACCTAACCCGCAAGCCGGCTAACCATCTCGTGCTGCGCGTAGGCGCTGCCGAAGCGGTTGGCGAGGAAGGCGTCGAGCGCGATGTCTTCCTGCTTGACAAAACCCTTCGCCGGCAAGCTGCCGTCGGCCAGCATGTCGAGCACCGCGCAGATGGCGGAGGCGGTGGTGATCTGGATGGCGCTGCGCACCTTGTCGCCGACGCGCCTGGCGTAGATCTTGTTGGCGTAGGTCTCCTGCAGCAGGCGGCCATTCTTGCGGCCGCTGACGGTGACGAAGACGATGACCACGTCCTGCAGCGTCGCCGGCAGGGCGCTCTCAAAAATGTCTTTCAGCACGTCGCGGCGGTGGCGCAGGCCGAGATCGTTGAGCAGCGCCTTCATGATCGCGGCGTGGCCGGGGTAGCGGATGGTGCGATAGTTCAGCGTGCGCACCTTGCCCTTCAAGGTTTCGGCCAGCGTGCCGAGCCCACCCGAGGTGTTGAACGCCTCGTAGGTGACGCCGTCGAGCGAGAATTCCTCGCGCTCCTCCAGCGGCGGCACCTCGATCAGCTCGCCTTCGACGATCGCCTCGCAAGGCTCGCAATATTCGTTGATGACGCCGTCCGTGCTCCAGGTCAGATTGTAGTTCAGCGCATTGGATGGGTATTGCGGCAGCGCGCCGACCCGCATGCGCACGCTCTCCAGCGTGTCGAAGCGGCCGGCGAGATCGTTGGCGACGATCGAGATGAAGCCCGGCGCCAGCCCGCATTGCGGGATGAAGGCGCTGTTGGCGGTACGCGCCAATTGCCTGACGCGCCGCGTCGCGACGACGTCCTCGGTCAGGTCGAGATAGTGGACGCCGGCGCTGGCCGCCGCTTCGGCGATGCGCGTGGTCAGGTGGAAGGGGGCGGCGCTGAGCACCGCGAACTTGCCGGCCAGGGCCGTTTCGAGCGTGCCGGCGGCCTCGATGTCGAGTTCCCGCGTCTCGACCGTTTCGGGCAATTCGGCCGCGCCGAACTGTGCGGCCGAGCGGTCGACGAGGGTGATGTGATAGTCGCCGGTGGAAGCCAGCATCTCGGCGATGGTCGAGCCGATCTTGCCGGCGCCGACAATTATGATGTTGTTCATGACAGTTCCCTCGCTTTGCCTTTCACAGAGCGGATAGAATCGCAGCTTGCCTGTCGAAAGGAAGCGTTGAACTGTTCGAAACGACGTGCCAAATTGAACAGTATGCCGATGAGGTTCGTCTAAAGTGCTTAGCAACGCCGAACAGGCCCTGCTCTCCCTGCTGCGCGCGAATGCGCGGGCCTCGACGGCCGAGCTGGCGCGGCGGCTCGGCGTGTCGCGGACGACGGTGCAAAGCCGGATCGAGCGGCTGGAACAGCGCGGCATCATCACCGGCTATGGCGTCAGGCTTTCACCCGACTACGAACAGGGACTGGTGCGGGCGCATGTCCTGCTCACCGTCACGCCCAAGCTTGCCGACAAGGTGGTGCGCAGCCTGCAGGCGCTGCCGCCGGTGCGGACGCTGCATTCGGTGAGCGGCAATTTCGACATGATCGTCGTCGTCGACGCGCCGTCGATCAAGGACCTCGATACGCTTCTCGATGAGATCGGCGCGATGGACGGGGTCGAGCGGACATCGTCGTCGATCATCCTGTCGACGCGGATCGACCGGTGAGTGGCTTGGCGGAGCATGGCACCGCTTCCCTCCTTCCAAAATGCTGCTGCCGGGCAGAACCTTGCGGAAACTCGGCGGGACAGCGCCCCCCTCTGTCCTGCCGGACATCTCCCCCGCTTGGGGGGAGATCGGTGGCGCTACGCTTACGCTTACGACGCTCCTGTAATAAAGCAACATGAAGTCCGAAAAAATGTTGCTTTCCGACATGGTCTGTATGAGACTTGCGCGGACAGGCCGGTTGAATGAGAACAGACAGGAGCCGGACGCAGATGCAATTTGATCTCCTGCTGAAGGGTGGCCGCCTCATCGATCCGGCATCCGGCCTCGATGCGCAACGCGATCTGGCGATCGCCAACGGCCGCATCGCCGCGATCGATGCCGACATTCCCTTCGAGCGCGCCGCGCGCGTCATCGATGCGACGGGGTCCATCGTCGCACCCGGCCTCATCGACCTGCACAGCCACGTCTATTGGGGCGGCACCTCGCTTGGCGTCGATGCCGACCGCCTCGCTGCAAAAAGCGGCACCACAACCTTCATCGACGCCGGAAGCGCTGGCGCCGGCAACTTCCTCGGCTTTCGCCGCCACGTTATCGAGCGCTCAAAGGTCCGCATCCTGGCCTATGTCAACATTTCCTTTGCCGGCATTTTCGGCTTCTCGCAGACCGTTTCGGTCGGCGAGTGCAGCGATCTCAGGCTCTGCGAACCGCGCGAGACGGTGGCGGCGGCGCGCGAGCACGCAGACGTGGTCGTCGGCGTAAAAGTGCGCTCGGGCCGCCATGCCGGCGGCAGCAGCGGCATCGCGCCGGTCGATCTGGCGCTCGAGGCCGCCGACCAGGCCGGCCTGCCGCTGATGGCGCATATCGACGAGCCGCCGCCCGGCCGCTCGGAAGTGCTGCCGCGGCTGCGCAAGGGCGATATCCTCACCCACTGCTTCAGGCCGTTTCCCAACGCGCCGGTCTTCGCCTCGGGCGTGGTGCGCCCCGACATGCGGCTGGCGCGCGAGCGCGGCGTCATCTTCGACATCGGCCACGGCATGGGCTCGTTCGATTTCGCGGTCGCCAGGGCGATGCTCAGCGAAGGGCTGGCGCCGAACGTGATCAGCAGCGACGTCCATCTCTACTGCGTCGACGGTCCGGCCTTCGACATTCTGGTCTGCATGTCGAAATTGCTGGCGCTCGGCATGCCGCTGGTCGAGGTGCTGCGCGCGGCGACGCAACGGCCGGCCGAGGCGATCGCAAGGCCCGAGCTTGGCACGCTTAAGGTCGGCGCCGTCGGCGACATCGCGGTGCTGCGGCTGCGTCCGGGCCGTTTTACCTTTGTCGACGCGGTCGGCGCGTCGCTGATCGCCGAGCAGCGGCTGGTCTCGGACGGCATCGTGATTGGCGGCACCTGGTGGCCGAACGAGGCGGCTAACGATTTTGGCGATACCGAGCGCTTCGAAGCGCATGCGCATGAGACGCATGTCGATGTGGTGAGCCGGCATTTCGGGCGTGGGTGATCTCCAGAGTGATCTCCCTCCTTGAGGGGGAGATGTCGCCGAAGGCGACAGAGGGGGTCGTTCGACCGGGTTCGCCTTCCCGCAACGGACAGAGGTTGGCGCTCGACGCGCGGCGACCCCCTCTGGCCTGCCGGCCATCTCCCCCTCAAGGGGGGAGATTACAGTTTCGCCCTGGCGCCCCATAGACCGGCGTCGCCATACCTTCCATCCGCGCCTTGATCTGCAGCGCCACATATTTCGAGTAAAAGCGCGACAGAGCCAGATTGCCGCCGTGGAACCATAGCGCTTCCTGCGCCGTCGGCTTCCACATGTTGCGCAATTCGCCTTGCCATGGTCCGGGGTCGCCTTTCACGCCCGAGCCAATCCCCCAGCACGGCCC
Source organism: Mesorhizobium sp. WSM4820 (assembly GCF_055811075.1). Lineage (NCBI taxonomy): Bacteria > Pseudomonadati > Pseudomonadota > Alphaproteobacteria > Hyphomicrobiales > Phyllobacteriaceae > Mesorhizobium > Mesorhizobium sp. WSM4820. Next base: position 151,643 of record NZ_JBVVQN010000015.1, read on the forward strand.
GACCTTGTCGGCGACCTCGCGCGAGACGATCGCAGCCACGGTTTCGTTCATCGACTGATAGCCGGTGCAGGAGATGATCGCGTCGGCCGCCAATTCGCTGCCGTCGTCGAACAGGATTCCGGTCGGCGTCAGCGACTTGATCTCGACACCGCTGCGGATGCCGATCGCGCCGTCGATGATCAGATCGGACGCGCCGACGTCGATATAGTAGCCCGAGCCGGTGCGGTAGGCCTTCATCAGCAGCCCGGTCTCGTCGTCGCCGAAATCGATGGCGAAGCCGGCACCGCGCAAGCGGTCGTAGAAGGCCGCGTCGCGGGCCTTGATGATGTCGTACAGCGCCTGCTGGCTTTGCGGCAGCAGCGCGAACGGCGTCGAGGCGACGATCATGTCGGCCTTTTCGGTGGTGATGCCGCGGGCCAGCGCCTTTTCCGAAAAGATCTCGAAGCCGACCTCCATCAGCGTGTCTGACTTCACCACCGTCGTCGGCGAGCGCTGGATCATGGTCACCGCAGCGCCGCTCTCCCAGAGGTCGACGGCGACATCGTGCCCCGAGCTTGCCGCGCCGATGACCGCGACGCGCCTGCCGCGGAATGTCTCGCCGCTAAAATACTGGCTGGAATGCAGGATCTCGCCCTGGAACGCAGCGGCGCCCGGCAGGTCGATCGGCCGCGGCGGGCCATAGGCGCCGGTTGCGAAGACGATGTGCTTTGGCATCAGCGTGATGCGCTCGCCGGCGCGGTCGACCTCGACCGTCCAGATTTTTTTGGCTTCGTCGTAGGACGCGCTGATGCATTCTGTGGAGGTCCAGTAATTGAGCTCCATGACGCGCATGTACATTTCCAGCCAGTCGCCCATCTTGTCCTTGGGCGTGAACACCGGCCAGTTTTCCGGAAACGGGATGTAGGGCAGATGGTCGTACCAGACCGGATCGTGCAGCACGAGCGAGCGATAGCGGTTGCGCCAGGAATCGCCGGCCTGCGCATTCTTCTCGATGACGATGGCCGGCACGCCGAGTTGCCGCAGCCGCGCGCCCAGCATGATGCCGCCCTGGCCGCCGCCGATGACCAGGCAATAGGGCTGCTCAATGGCACCGAGATCACGCGCCTCGCGCGCCCTCGCCTCGGCCCAGGTCTCGCGGTCCGGATCGGCCTGGTGGCGGACACCCAGCGGCCGCGCCGGTCCCTTGCGCTCCTCAAAACCCTTGAGGTCGCTCATCGCCGTGAACAGCGTCCGGCATCTGCCGTCCTGCAGGCGCATGTTGCCATGGCCCCACGCCGATGACGTCTCGAAGCTGAACCAGGCTTCTATCGTGCCTTCGTGCGAGCTTGCTTCGCCAGTGAGCTGCCAGGCAGTCGGCTTGGTCGCCGCCAGAGTGGCGTCCAGCATGTTGCGGATCGCCGCGCGGCCTTCCATCGTCTTGATGTTCCAGGTGAAGGTCAGCAGGTCACGCCAGTAGCAATCCTCGACGAACAGATCGGTCGCGGCCGCGGCGTCCCCCGCCTCGAGGGCGCGGGAGAGAGAGGAAAGCCAGCTGGCCGCCTGTTTTGAGGGTGCCATGTCGAGCATTTTTTTCTCCTTCGAGTCGCCGCCGCTTCTGTCCTTCCCCCCTTGTGGGAGAAGGTGGATTGGCGCGCAGCGCCAAGACGGTTGAGGGGTGGTGGACGGAATGCCATCGGTGCCAAGCTGGAGCACCCCTCGTCCGACCGAGCTTCGCTCGGCCACCTTCTCCCACAAGGGGAGAAGGAAGATCGCGCTGCTCAATCTCCCAGCGGCTCCATCTCCTTGCCCGTCCTGTGGATCTGGGCGTTGTATTTGATGCGGCGGACCGTTTCGCGGGCCGAGCCGTCGAGCTTGTATGCGGCCGCCACCGCCATCAGGTCGATCGCGGCCAGAAAGGCGAAGCGCGAGGCGGTCGGCTTCAGCGTGTCGGGATATTCGGGCACCGCCACCGTCAGCCTGACGTCGCAGGCGCGGGCAAGCTCGGTGTCGGGCGCGGTCACGCCAATCGCGTTGGCGCGGTAATGCTTGGCGAGCTCGACGGCCTCGATCACTTCGCGGGTGCGTCCGGTGGCCGAAATGGCGATCACCAGGTCGCCGGGTTTCAGGGTCGAGGCGGTCATCCGCATCAGATAGGGGTCGCACTGGGCGCTGACGGTGATGCCATAGCGGAACAGCCGGTACTGGGTCTCCTGCGCCAGCGCCGAAGAGCTGCCGCCGAGGCCGAACACCGTGACCTGGCGCGCCTTGGCGATGAGCTCGGCGGCTTTCACCAGCTGCGCCGGATCAAGCTGCCGTTCGGCCTCCTGCAGCGCCCGGCGTGCCTCGCCGAACACGGCATTCCAGAACGGCATGCCATTGTCGCTGCTCACCGGCGGCGGTTTGCTCAGATAGAGCGCGCCGACGACCAGGCTCTGCGCCAGCTTCAGCTTGAAATCGCGAACCCCTTCGCAGCCGATGGCGCGGCAGAACCGGGTTACCGTGGGTTCGCTGACCTGGGCGCGCTGGGCGAGCACGGCATTGGAGGCGTCGACCGCGAATTTGACGTCGTCGAGCACGACATCGGCGACGCGCCGCTCCGCCGGGCGCAATTCACCGTAAGAGTCCTTCACCAGCGAAATGATGTCGGGGATGCGCCTGACATGATCGCGTCCATCGGCTTCGTCGCCCGAGGTCAATCGTACATGGCCTTCAGCTTCGGTCATGACTCATCCCCCGTTTGTGGAGCTCGACCTCTATCATGCTTGCGTGGCCGGTTTGCGAAGTATGTAGGAAAGCAACAAGCTTTTCAAGAAATAGAAAAGCTAATTCAAACAACAGTGTAGTCGCGGTGCAAACGATCCCGATGATTAGAGCCGTGGTCGCCGTTCGATCGCAAGTCGGAGAGTTACAGGACGCGCGCCTCCCCTTCTTCTACAACAAGGGGAGAAGGAAAGGGCAGCGATGCCCCCCTCAGCCCGTGCGTCGGTGCTGATCCGAACCGCCATCCAGCCACGCGATGTCGTCGGGTGAAAGCGCAATGTCGAGCGCCTGCAGGCTGTCCTCCAGTTCGTCGAGCGTGCGCGGTCCGATCAGCGGGACGGACGGGAACGGCTGGGCCAGGACGTAGGCGAGCGCGACATGGATCGGGCTCTTGCCCAGCCTGTTGGCGAGCTCGATCGCGCGGTCGCGGCGGCCGAAATTCTTCTCGGAGTACCAGACCCGGACCAGCTCTTCATTGTCACGCTGGTCACGCCCGGCGCGGCCGGTGAAGAAACCCCTTCCCTGGCTCGACCAGGCGAAATTGGGCATCTGCCGGGCGGTCAGCCAGGCCTTCCAGTCATCGCTGGACGAGGTGACGCAGCCCGGCCAGATCGGCACCAGCATTTCGGCCAGCGAAAAATTGTTCGAAAGCGCGCCAGGCTTCTGCTTGCCGGTCCGCTCGGCATAGGCAATCGCCTCGTCCATGCGTTCCCTCGTCCAGTTCGAGCCGCCGAACGGACCGCGAATGCGGCCAGCCCTGACCTCTTGATCCATCGCGTCGACGAATTCGTCGACCGGCACGTCGGGATCGTCGCGGTGCATGAAATAGACGTCGACATGATCGGTCTGCAGCCGGTCGAGCGACTGGGTGAGCTGCTTGCCGATCACATCGGGATAGCAGAGCGGAGTGTGCGCGCCCTTGCCGATGACCACCGAGTGCTCACGCACACCGCGGTTTTTCAGCCATTGGCCGAGCAGCGTTTCGGTGTAGCCGCTGCCATAGATGAAGGCGGTGTCGAAGACGTTGCCGCCGGCTTCGAAATAGGCATCGAGCAGGATCATGCCGGAGGAGAAGGTGCGAAAATCCTCGAAGCCGAGCGCCAGGCACGAGGCCGGCCGCGGCAGGCCCGGAATTTCGCGCTTGCGGATGGTGGTGCCGCCGGAGCGCAGCCGCCGGCCGGAGATGGTGTTGACGCGTTTTTCCGGCTTCTCGATTTCGTATTCGAGGCCGATGGCGGCACGCCATTTGTCGAGCACACGCAGATTGCCGAGACTGTCGGCCCAGCCCATGCCCGGCCAGGCAAACTCCTGCTTTCCGGCCAGGATCGCCTCGCCGGCGGCGTCGACCTCGAAAGCGTAGAGCCAGCGGTTTTCCCTGACCTCGACCACCTCCTCACCGCCTGAACGGATGATGCGGATCTCGCCGGTGCCGCCTTCCCTGCCGCTCGCATACCAGAAATCCGCGACCTCGATGCGGCCTTTGGTACCAAGGATGCGCAGGACATTGTCCTGGGCGAGCGAGATTCCGCAGGAGACTTCGGCGACGATGCCGTTGGGAAAATGCAGCAGCGCCGAAGCCCATTCGTCGACGCCGGACTGGCCGAGATGCGCCGCACCCGCCACCTTGTCCGGCTCGGCGAAAAGCTTTCCCGATGCGGCCCCGGCAATCAGCCGCGCCATCGAAACGGGGTAGCCGCCGACGTCGAGAATGCCGCCGCCGGCGAGATCGTTGGCATAAAGCCGGTGCTCCGGCATGAAGCCAGGCATGGCGAAGCCGAAGCTCGATTTCACCATGCGCACCTCGCCGATTGCGCCGGACCTGACGAGGTCGACCAGCTTTGCCGTCTGCGGATGCAGCCGGTACATGAAGGCCTCGCCGAGAAAGGTGCCGGCCCTGCGCGCTGCATGGATCATCGCGTCGGCCTCGAAAGCGGTGAGCCCCATCGGCTTTTCGCAAAGCACATGTTTTCCGGCCTCGGCCGCCCTGATCGCCCATTCGGCGTGGCTGGGATGCGGCGTCGAAATGTAGACTGCGTCGACGTCCGGATCGGTGAGCAGAGCCTCGTAGCCGTCGAGGATGCGGGCACCGGGGAAGTTTTCAGCGAAGCCTGGTTTGCCGGGATTGCGCGCACCAATGGCGACCAATGTGCCGGTGCGCGAATGGGCGACGCCGCCGGCAAAGGCCTTGGCGATGGTGCCGGGCCCGAGAATGCCCCAGCGGATCTTTTGTGGTTCGGACGTCATTCCTGGATCTCCTTGGGGTCGCCTCGGCGTCGCGAGTTGGTGAAAGAAAAACTTCGTGTCCTGGTGTGCATGGCGTTGTCCCAAACCGCTGCGCGGTTCACGCCCGAGGGCATGCTTTTGGGCACTAGCGAATGCGAGCACCTGACTTGTCAAAGAGAAGCGATTGGCCAGCCTTGATCGACACCACCATGTGGTCGCCAGTCGCCCGCTGCCGCGACGCCTCGCGCTCGATGATCAGTTCCTCTGGTCCGGCATTGGCATAGACGTAGCTCACCGATCCGAGGTGCTCGGCGACATCGGCCTTGACGGCGATGTCGCAATCGCCTTCGCCGGCCTCGAAGAAATGCTCCGGCCGCACACCGAGCACGACCTCGGCGCCGACCGCAGGCGGGGCGCCCGACAGCGGTTTCTGCAGCCGAGCGCCGCCATGGTTGGCGAGTTCGAGGAGCGTTGCATTGCCGTCGTTGCCGACCACTTGTGCCGCCAGAAAATTCATCTTCGGCGAGCCGACGAAACCGGCGACGAAGCGGTTGGCGGGGTCGTCATAGAGATCGAGCGGCGCGCCGATCTGCTCGATATTGCCGGCGTTGAGCACGACAATTCTGTCGGCCAGCGTCATTGCTTCGGTCTGGTCGTGCGTCACATAGATCATGGTGACGCCGAGCTCCTTGTGCAGGCGCGAGATCTCGACTCGCATCTGCACCCTGAGCTCGGCGTCGAGATTGCTCAGCGGCTCGTCGAACAGGAACACTTGCGGCTCGCGCACGATGGCGCGGCCGATGGCGACGCGCTGGCGCTGGCCGCCCGACAATTGCCGCGGGCGCCGCTTCATCAGCTCGGCGATGCGCAGGATCTCGGCGGCCCGCTTCACCCGCCGCTCGGTGTCAGCTTTCGGGTTGCCGTTCATTCTCAGCCCGAAGCTCAGATTCTGCTCGACGCTCATATGCGGATAGAGCGCGTAGGACTGGAACACCATGGCGATGCCGCGGTCGGCCGGCTCGACATTGTTCACTACCTTGCCGCCGATGGCGATCTCGCCGCCGCTGATGTCCTCGAGCCCGGCGATCATCCTGAGCAGCGTGGACTTGCCGCAGCCGGAGGGGCCGACGAAGACGACGAATTCGCCGTCCTCGACGTCGATGTTCGCGCCGTGAACGATCTCGAAGACGCCGAAGCGCTTGACGACATTTTTGAGTGTGACCGCTGCCATGCTGATCCTATTTGATGGCGCCGGCGGCAATGCCGGCGACGAAATGGCGCTGCAAGAGCACGAACACGACGAGCATCGGCACGGTGAGCATCACGGCGCCCGCCATGATGCCGCCCCACGACACTTTGGTGAGGCCGATCAGCGTGCCGAGCGCCACCGGCGCCGTCATCGCGCCGGGCTTGGAATTGATCAGCAGCGGCCAGAGATAATTGTTCCAGGAGGCAAGGAACAGGATGATGGCGAGCGCCGCCAGCATCGGCCGCGCCAGCGGCAGCGCTACGAACAGGAAGATCCGCCATTCCTTGACCCCCTCGACGCGTGCGGCGTCGAACAGATCGCCCGGCATCATCGAGAAGCTCTGCCGCATGAACAGCACGCCGAGCGAATTGAACAGCGGCGGCACGATCAGCGCCACCCAGGTGTTGGCGAGCTTGAAGTCGCGCGCCACCATGATGAATTGCGGGATCAGCACGACAGCATAGGGCAGCGTGATGGTGCCGAGGATGATCGCGACGACGACGCCCTTGCCGAAGAACTGGTAGCGCGCCAGCGCCCAGCCGGCCATCGAGGTGAGCAGCACCGACAGGAACGTATAGGTCACCGCCACCGAGATCGAGATGCCGATGGCGCCGATGAAATTGGTGTCGCGCTGCAGGTTGTTGACGTTGTCGAGGAAGCTGCCGTGCGGCAAAAGCTCGATGCTGGGGCTGAAAATGCCCCTGTCGGGCATGGTCGAGAAGATCACCATCATCCACAGCGGAAACAGCCAGATCAGCGCCAGCGGCGTCAGGAAGAGATGCAGCGCGATGCTGCGTCCCAATCTGGAGGAGGAGCGGCTGGAGGAGGAACGGCTCGAAGCGGAACGTGAGCTCATTTCGGCTCCCTCGTCAGCCACAGTTGCACCAGCGAGATGGCGATCGCCAGCCCGGCCATGGTGTAGGCGATGGCCGAGGCGTAGCCGAAATTGAGCGACCTGAAACCCTGGCGGTAAAGCAGCAGCCCGAGCGTTTCGGTGCCGCCGCCCGGCCCGCCGCGCTCGGTGATCAGGAACGGTTCGGTGAACAGCTGCATGGTGCCGATGATCGACAGCACGGCGCAGAACACGATGATCGGCTTGAGCAGCGGCAGGGTGATGTAGAAGAACTGCTTGAGCTTGCTGACGCGGTCCAGCGTCGCCGCCTCGTAGACATCCTGGGGGATGGACTGCAAGCCGGCGAGCAGGATGATGGCGTTGTAGCCGGCCCAGCGCCAGGTCACCGCGATCATGATCACCGCCATCGCCGGGGTAACGTTGGAAAACCAGTCGATACGCGGCAGGCCGACGCTGTTCAGCAGCTTGTTGATGATGCCGTAGTCGAGATTGAACATCAGCCGGAACACCGCCGAATAGGCGACTTCGCCGACCACGACCGGAGCGAAGAAGGCGAAGCGGAACAGGCCACGGGCCTTGAGCAGCGGCGAATTGAGCAGCACCGCCATGACGATCGCCAAAGTGATCATCACCGGCACCTGGATGACGAGGATGAGCAGCGTGTTCTTCAAGGCGTTGAAGAAGGCCGGGTCGCCGATCAGCCGGCCCCAGTTGAAGGTCGGCGCGAACCGCCACGGCACGGTGCGCGTCGCCTGGAAGGAGATCAGGAAGGAGTTGATGATCGGCCACAGCCAGAAGATCGAGAAGATCAGCAGATAGGGCGCGAGGAAGCGGTACGCCGTGGCGTTCTGATAGCGCATCGTTGCCTCCTTCGCTTCCCGTTTCTAGGTTTACCGGCCTGCCTTGCCTTCTCCCCTTGCGGGAGAAGGTGGATTGGCGCGCAGCGCCAAGACGGATGAGGGGTGCTGGACGGAATGAGACGTTGGTGTTCCCTGGAACACCCCTCATCCGACCTCGCTTCGCGAGGCCACCTTCTCCCACAAGGGGAGAAGGGGAGTCGCGTTCAGATCACTCCTCGACCGGCAGGCCGGTCGCCGATGCGATCTGGCTTGCGGCATCGTCGAGCGCCGCCTTGGCGTCGGGGTAGCCGCCGCCGAGATATTTGGTCTGCACTGCGCGGACGATGATTTCCGCGTCGCTCTGGAATGGCGTGCCGCGGCTGGGGACGACTTTCGGCAAGGTGCCAAGAATGTCCTTCCACACCGCCTGGCCGCCCCAATAGGGCTGGCCTTCGGAGACATAGGGGTCGTCGAGCGCCGAGATCAGCGACGGCACCAGGCCAAAACCCTTCAGCATCGCTATCTGGCCCTCATTGGTCGCGAGCGCGTATTTCAGGTAGGCGTAGGCGGCTTCCTTGTTGTTCGACACCGAGGTGATGGCGAGCGAGGAACCGCCGAGATTGGCGGCGCGCGGGCCGTCGGCGGTGAGGCTCGGCATCAGGTAGACGCCCCATTTGCCGCTGCCGTCGGGCGACTCGGTGCGTATGGTGCCCTCGTACCAGCCGCCATACATCTGGCTGGCGACTTTGTCGGCGGTGTTGTTGGTGATCTTGGTGCCCCAATCGGCCGAGGTGATGATGCCGGCGTCCTTCATCTCCTTGATCTTGGTCATCGACGCCACGCAGCCCGGCTGGTTGACGGTGATCGACTGCCCGTCGGCGGCGAAATAGGCGCAGCCCTGCTCGTTGGCGATCATGCGGAAGAATTCGGAGTCGCCGTTGAAATCGGCGTTGGTCATCGTCACGCCGGGATTGGCCTCCTGGATCTTCTTGCCGGCGGCAATGAAATCGTCCCAGGTCTTGATCGAGGTCGGGTCGACGCCGGCCTTCTCATAGAAGTCGCGGCGATAGTACATCGCCACCGGGCCGGAATCCCACGGCATCGCATAGGCCTTGTCTTCCACTTCGAGCTCGGTGCGCTTGAAATCGGGGAATTTTGCCTGGTCTTCGGCGGTATAGCCGAGCGTATGGAGGTCGACGAAGCAGTCCGGGAACTGGCTCCAGTAGTTCTCGGCCTCACCGTTCTCGATCGTCACGATGTCCGGCAGCCCCTCTCCGCCGGCGGCGCAGCCGGCGATCGACTTGTCATAGGTCGGCTGGTTGCCGAGATCCTGGACCGTGACCTTGATGTCGGGGAACTGCTTGTTAAAACCTTCTATGGTGGCCTTCAGCGACGAAGCGGCGACGTTCCAGCTCCAGATCGTGATTTCGCCGGATTGCGCAAAGGCCGGGGCTGAGCCCAGGGCAAGCGCGAACGCGGCGCAGGTCAGTGTGATGCGCATTGAAATCCTCCCATTTCATTTGCTCTCTCTTCGCGAGCATGGCTAGACTAGGCGCTGGCGAAGGCTTGTCCGCGACAAAGGGAATAAAGAATGGGCGGAAAGTAAGATGCCGGAAAGGCCGTTTTACCAGCCTGGCGCCAGCAGCGTGGAGGGCCTGCCGCTGCTGTTGCAGATGTTTCACACCCAGCCCCTGGTGATGCTGAAGCCGCATTGGCATGCCCAGGTCGAGGTGAATTTCATCGTCCGCGGCGCCGTGCACTACCGCATGGACGAGCACGAGATCGCGCTTTCGGCCGGCGACATGTGCCTGTTTTGGGGCGGCCTGCCCCACCAGATGGACGATGCGTCGGACGATGCCGTCTATGCCGGCGCGCATCTGCCGCTGGTGCACTTCTTCCGGCTGCACCTGCCCGCCGACGTCCGCAACCGGCTGATGACCGGCGCGACCTTGGTGACCAATGCCACCGACCGGTCCGACAGCGACAATTTCGAGCGCTGGAACCGCTATGTCCGCTCGGGCGATGCGGGCAAGGCCGAGCACGCCGTCAACGAACTCTTGCTGCGGCTGGAGCGGGTGCGCTTCGAACCTTACCGGCTGGTCCCCGAAACGCCGATCGAGCAGGAAGCAGGCAGCCCCTTCGACCAGCAATCGCTGCGCAATGTCGGGCGCATGTGCGACTTCATCGCCGAGAATTTCCTCTACGACATCGACTGCGTCGACATCGCGGCGTCGGCCGACATCCATCCCAAATACGCCATGAGCGTTTTCAAGAAGTCGACCGGCATGACGCTCAACGAGTATGTCAATTTGTTGCGGCTCAGCTACGCCCAGGCGCTGCTGATGCACCAGGACGCCAATGTGCTGCGCGTCGCCATGGACTCCGGCTTCGGCTCGCTCAGCGCCTTCAACAAGTCGTTCCGCAAGCTGGCCGGCATGTCGCCGTCGGATTTTCGCAGAGGCGCGGGCGCCCGATAGTCGATGCACAGGACATGGCCGGGACCCGGGCGCCGAACACCAAGGCGGTCACGGTTTGGTTTGGCGCCCACGCAACAATGCACCACCGGCCCTGAGGCCGGTGGTGCTCTCTGGACCGTCTGTAGGGGCAGGACCGTTCCAGGGGATCCCTTAGGATCGGACTCGAATGTCGGCTTTTTCTTGGCCCACGACATCGGCCGAACAGATGAAGCAGCCCGCCAACCGACCAAGAATCTCGACGCTACGATGCGCCGCCGCGCACACAAGATTTGCGATTTTATTCGGCTGCGTCAGCAATTTCGCCCGGAGTGTCGTCCAGGCTCGCCTCCGTCTGCCGGCTGATGCCGTGCAGCCCAAACGCGAAAAAGCCGCGGCAAACCGCGGCTTTTCGATGCTTGATTCCCTTTCGGGAAACTGGAGCGGGTGAAGCGATTCGAACGCTCGACCCCAACCTTGGCAAGGTTGTGCTCTACCCCTGAGCTACACCCGCTCGCGCGGCTTTTGGGCCGCAAGCCGAGCCTATATGGCTGAAGGGCGCGGCGATTGCAACAGGGAAATCGCAGGTTTTTTGGGCCGCACCCGGCGACGTAAACCAGGCTTCCCTGGCCCGGACAGCAACGCAATCGGCAGCCTTGCTGCGCAACGGTCTTGTCTCGGCGGCGTCATTGGCCGTAAACGGCATGATCCAGACGCGCGACAACAAGAAAGTCCGACAGAAACGACATGCCGAAAACCGAAGCCGAGCTTTTCGCCTTTCTTGCCGATCTCGGGATCGAGGTCTCGACCCTGCGCCATCCGCCGCTGTTCACGGTCGCCGATTCGCAGGCGCTGCGCGGGGAAATCGCCGGCGGGCACACCAAGAACCTGTTCCTCAAGGACAGGAAGGACAATTTCTTCCTGGTCAGCGTCGATGAGGAGGCGGTGGTCGATCTCAAGCAGATCCACCAAATCATCGGCGCCGCCGGGCGCGTGTCCTTCGGCAAGCCGGAGATGCTGATGGAGCTTCTCGGCGTCGTTCCGGGGGCGGTCACCGTGTTCGGCTTGATCAACGATACGCAGTTGCGGGTCAAGGTCGTTCTCGACCAGGAGTTGATGCACCATGCCGTCATCAACGCCCATCCGCTGACCAACGAGGCAACGACATCGATCGCCGCCGCCGACCTGGTCAAATTCGTCGAGGCAACCGGGCATGATGCTGCTATCTTGAAAGTCACGGCATGATCGCCACATGGATGACGATAAACCGACTTCTGAGCGAGAATTAAGGATGTTGCGCCGGGCAGGCGGCCGGGCGGCGACCGAAAGGGCACGAGATGAGCGACAACAATCAATTTGGCGGCCCGTTTGGCAGCAATGCCGGACAGTATGCCACCACTGTGCAGTATGGCGGCACTGAGGCTGCGCCTGCGAAAGTCGCGCTTGGCGACCCGCCTGTCGCTGTCGACGTCATCAAGGAGACGACGACCGCCACATTTGCCGCCGACGTCATCCAGGAATCGCGCCGTCAGCCGGTGCTGGTCGATTTCTGGGCGCCATGGTGCGGGCCCTGCAAGCAGCTGACGCCGCTGCTGGAAAAGGCGGTCACCGCCGCCGGCGGCAAGGTCAAGCTGGTCAAGATGAACATCGACGACCATCCTTCGATCGCCGGACAGCTCGGCATCCAGTCGATACCGGCAGTCATCGCATTCAGGGATGGCCAGCCGGTCGACGGTTTTATGGGGGCCATTCCCGAGAGCCAGATCGCCGCCTTCATCCAGAAGGTCGGCGGCAAGGGCAATGGTGCGCCGCAGGTGGCCGAGGCGCTTGCCGCGGCCGCGGAGGCGCGCGCCGCCGGCGATGTGCAGACCGCGGCGGACATTTTCGACGCGATCCTGGAACAGGCGCCGGAGACGATCGAGGCGATTGCCGGGCTGGGCGATCTGCTGTTCGAAGCCGGCGATGCCGAGGGTGCCGAAGCCGTGCTGGCGCGGGCGCCGGAAGCAAAAAAGGATGCGCCGCCGCTCGCCGCGGTGCGCGCCAAGATGGCGCTCGCCGCGCAGGCACAAGCACTTGGCAATCCGGCCGAGCTCGAGCGGCGCTTGGCTGAGAACCCCGGCGATCATCAGGCACGTTTCGAGCTTGCCATGATCCAGAACGCCAACGGCGAGCGCATGGCCGCAGCCGACAATCTGCTGGCGATCGTCAAAGCCGATCGCTCGTGGAACGACGACGGCGCCAAGACGCAGTTGCTGCAGTTCTTCGAGGCCTGGGGCATGACCGACGAGGCAACGCTGGCGGCGCGGCGCAAATTGTCGTCGCTGCTGTTTTCCTGAGCGCAGCACCAAGCTGTTTTTGCCTGATGGCCTTGCGGTCGACAACGGCTGCGCCAGATTAGGAGGCCTGACCGATCCGTTCTTTGCCTGTTGACGATTTTGGGCCTGGTGACGATTTTGGGTCAGGTTGCGAAGGGATGGGCGGGCTTGATGCGCTTCTCGAGGGAGCGAGCGGAGGTTTGAAGTGCAGGCGGGAAACGCGCATTACCGGCTCGATACGGATTTGCCGCCGACGGTGCCGATCTTCCCGCTTGAAGGCGCCTTGCTGCTGCCGGGCGGCCGCATGCCGCTCAACATTTTCGAGCCGCGCTATCTGGAGATGGTCGATGAGGCGATCGCCGGATCGCGGCTGATCGGCGTCATACAGCCCAGCCTCGACGGCTCGCGGCGTCCCGACGGCGAGCCGGCGCTTTGCAATGTCGGCTGCGCCGGCCGTATCATCGCGCTTTCCGAGAGCGGCGACGGCCGCTACCTGATTTCGCTGCAAGGTGTGTGCCGGTTCCGCATCGTGCAGGAGCTTGTGGTCAAGACGCCCTTCCGCCAGTGCCGGTTTGCCCCCTTTCTCACCGATCTCGACGAAGATCAGGCCGAGGCCGAGATCGACCGGCCGGCGCTGCTCAAGGCATTTCGCGCCTATTTGCAGGCCAACGATCTTGAAGCCGACTGGGAAAGCGTTAGCCGCGCCGAAAACGCCATGCTGGTCAATGCGCTGTCGATGATGGCGCCCTACGGGCCGGCCGAGAAACAGGCGCTGCTCGAAGCGGCGGACCTGAAGACACGCGCCGAAACGCTGATCGCCATCACCGAAATGGCGCTGGCACGCGAGAACGAGGATTTCGGCTCGAGTTTGCAGTAGAAGGACGCCTCCTTCCCCCTGTGGGAGAAGGTGGATTGGCGCGCAGCGCCAAGACGGTTGAGGGGTGTTGGACGGAGTGCGGTTGGTGCCAAGCTGGAGCACCCCTCATCCGGCCGCTTCGCGGCCACCTTCTCCCACAAGGGGAGAAGGGAGAGCCGCGCGAGGCCTAGCGCTGTAGCGATTGTATCAAAGGACTGACAAAATGATGGATGGGCGTGAGGGAAAGAAGGCCAATGTCGACCCCAAGCTGCTGGAATTGCTGGCCTGCCCGCTGACCAAGGGTCCCCTCAGCTGGGATCCGGAGCGCAGCGAGCTCATCTCGAGGGTCGCACGGCTTGCCTATCCGGTGCGTGACGGCATTCCGATCATGCTGCCTTCGGAGGCACGCTCGCTCCCCTTCGACGACGGATTGCCGCCGCCGCGGTTGAGCGGGCCGTCCTGAAGCGTGGTGATCCTTCGCTGTCCCGCCGACACATCCCCTATTGAAAATTGCGCCCCTTGGGCATGACCCTTTCTGCCTTCCCCGCGATGTCCTGCCGGTCGTCTTGCACGACAGGGACATCGGGCTTCTCCTCAAAAAGCACGGACAGCCAGGGTGTCAGGTCCTCGACCTTGTCGGCGACGATATGGATGACGTCCGATTCCGACTGCAGTTTGCCGGTGACGCGGATCAGCCGCGCGCCCATGACAATGGGCCGGTAGCGGTTGAAGGTCCTTTCCCAAAAAATGACGTTGGCGACCGCCTGCTCGTCTTCCAGCGTCAGGAAAATCGCTTTGGCGTTGCCCGGCCGCTGCCGCACCAGGACAAGGCCGGCTACCGAAACGCGCTTGCCGTCCCGAACCTGGCCGAGGCGCGCATTGGGGGTGACGCCTGAGCGGTCCAGCCGCTGGCGCAGAAAGGCAAGCGGGTGCGCCTTCAGCGACAGGCCGAGCGAACGATAGTCGTGGACGACGTGCTCGCCGAGCGGCATTGTCGGCAGCCTGGTCTCGGGCTCGAGATCGCGCAAGCGGATCGCCGGCCGGTCGAACAGCGGCAGGGTCTCCGTGGCACTCCTGCCGTCGAGCGCGCGGACCGCCCACAGGGCGTCGCGGCGGTCGAGGCCGAGCGAACGGAAAGCGTCGGCTTGCGCCAGCTTCTCGATCTCATCGACATGGAGGCCCGAGCGCAGCCAGACATCGCGAACGGTTGCGTAGCCGTCGCCGCGTCTGGCGACAAACACCTCCATGCGCTCCTTCGACAGGCCCTTGACCTGGCGAAAGCCCAGCCGGACGGCATGATTGGTCCGGATGACGCCGCGCATCAGGGCATGGCGGTCGAGAATGCGGGTTGGATCGAAAGGCACTTCTTCCAGCGCGCAGTCCCAACCGGAAAAATTGACGTCGACCTCACGGATTTCAACGCCATGGTCGCGCGCGTCGCGGACAAGCTGAGCCGGCTGATAAAATCCCATCGGCTGGGAATTCAGGATCGCGGCGCAGAACACGTCGGGATAGAAGGTCTTGAACCAGCAGGAGGCATAGACCAGCAGGGCGAAGGAGGCGGCATGGCTTTCGGGAAAGCCATATTCGCCAAAACCCTCGATCTGCTTGAAGCAGCGCTCGGCGAAGTCCTTCTCGTAACCCCGCAAAATCATGCCGTCGACCATCCGCTTGCGATAATTGCCGATCGTGCCGGTGCGCTTGAAGGTGGCCATGGCGCGGCGCAGTTCATCGGCCTCGCCTGGCCTGAAGCCGCCGGCGACGATGGCGATCTTCATCGCCTGTTCCTGGAACAGCGGCACGCCCAGCGTCCTGCCGAGTATCTCTTCCAGTTCCGGCTTCGGATATTCGGGCTTTTCCTTGCCTTGCCGGCGGCGCAGATAGGGGTGGACCATGTCGCCCTGGATCGGGCCGGGCCGCACGATCGCCACCTCGATGACGAGGTCATAGAATGTTTTCGGCTTGAGCCGCGGCAGCATCGACATCTGGGCGCGCGATTCGATCTGGAAGACGCCGATCGTGTCGGCGCGGCAGATCATGTCGTAGACATGTTTGTCCTCGGCAGGGAGGGTGGCCAGCACATAGGGCCGGCCAAAATCATCCCGCGCATCGGGATAATGATCCTCAAGCAGGGTGAAGGCGCGCTGCAGGCAGGTCAGCATGCCGAGCGCCAGCACGTCGACTTTCAGGATTTTCACCGCGTCGAGATCGTCCTTGTCCCACTCGACCATCTTGCGCTCGTCCATCGCCGTCTTGATGATGGGCACGATCTCGTCGAGCCGGTCCCTGGTGATGACGAAGCCGCCGACATGCTGCGACAGATGACGGGGAAAGCCCATGATCTCGTTGGCGCAATCGATCACCTGCCTTGTCGACGGATCGGTCTGATCGAGGCCGCCGGCCCTGGTCTCCTTTTCGCCGAGCTCCGAGGTCGACCAGCCCCAGATCGAGCTGGACAGCGCGCTCCGGACGTCGTCCGACAGGCCCATCGCCTTGGCCACTTCGCGCATCGCCGAGCGGCCCCGGTAGCTGACGACGGCCGCGGCAAGCGCGGTGCGCTTGGCGCTGTATTTCGAGTAGATATACTGGATGACCTCTTCGCGCTTTTCATGCTCGAAATCGACATCGATGTCGGGCGGCTCGTTTCTTTCCTCGGAAATGAAACGCTCGAAAAGCGAATCGATCCGCTCGGGCCCCACTTCGGTGATGCCGATGCAATAGCAGACCACCGAGTTGGCCGCGGAGCCACGTCCCTGGCAGAGTATGCCCTGGCTGCGGGCGAATTTGACGATGTCGTAGACTGTCAGGAAATAGCGCGCGTAATTCAGGCGCTCGATCAAAGCGAGCTCCTCGCGGATGCGCCTGGTCACATCGGCGGGAACGCCCGAGGGGTAGCGTATCGCGGCTCCCTCCCGAGCCAGCCTTTCCAGTTCGGCCTGGGGCCCGAGGCCCGATTCCGTCGGTTCGTCGGGATAGTTGTATTGGAGGTCACTGAGAGAGAAGCTCAATTCGCCGGCAAAGTGCTGCGTTTGCGCCAGTGCCTGCGGATGCCGCCGGAACAGCCGCGCCATCTCCATTGGCGGCTTCAAATGGCGCTCGGCATTGGCCGCCAGTTCCAGCCCGGCTTCGGCAACAGGCACGTTGAGGCGGATCGCCGTCAGCACGTCCTGCAACCGGCGCCGTTCGGACGTATGGTAAAGAACGTCGTTGGTCGCCATCAGCGGAATGCCTGATGCCTCGGCCATGGCAGCCGCCTGCTCGATACGGTAGCGGTCGTTGCCGTGATAATCCGGCGAAACGGCAAGCCGCAGGGTCTTGCCGAAGCGATCTTTCAGGCGGCTGATCAGCCTGAGGTGATCCTCGGCCGGCGTCGACAGATCGGGCAGGATCGCCAGCGACATGCGATCGCCCCATTCGAAAAGGTCGTCGCGATAGAGCAGCGGTGCGCCCTTTTCGCTGTCGTCGCGCATATTGGCCTGCGTCAGCATGCGGCACAGATGGCCCCAGCCCTTGCGGTCCTGCGGATAGGCGAGAACGTCGGGCGTGCCATCGCAAAAAACCAGGCGGCAGCCGGGATGACAGGAAAGACCTTCCACCTTGGCCTGCTGCCAGGCGCGCACGACGCCGGCCACCGTGTTGCGGTCGGCAAGCCCGATCGACGAAAAGCCCAAAAACTTTGCCGCGACCACCAGCTCCTCCGGTTTCGAGGCGCCGCGCAGGAACGAGAAATTCGACTGGATGCCGAATTCGGCATAGGGGACGACCGCCAGCGCGTTCATGCGAAGACCCCGTGCATGAACCAGCGCGGCGCCGCCTGCGAGGCGCCGTAGAGACCCTGGCGATAAAGCCAGTAACGGCGGCCGTCGCTATCCTCGATGCGGAAATAATCCCGGGTCGCTTCCTGCCCCGCTGCCTCCCGCCACCATTCCGGGGCGATGCGTTCCGGCCCTTCGGCGCGCGCCACCCGGTAGAGCGCGCGCCGCCAGCGGAAGTTCATCGGCGGTCCTTCTGGCATTTCGGTGGCCGGCACCTCGATCGGCTCGGGCGAGCGGAACAGCCGGATCGGCCGTTCCGGCGGAAAGACAGGCTTGGAGGAAGTGTCTTGTATCTTGCCCGGCTTCTTCGGCGGAGAGACCCTTTGCGGCGCCTCCGCATAGGGAAGCATGGCGACGGCGCGCTCGGGAAGATGGCTCTCGACGGCGGCCGGTTTCAAAACCGCGCTGTCGCCGAGCCGGGCGCGGATGCGGTCGGCGAAAAGGGCTATGTCGGCGCTGTCGTCGCGCGTCTCGCCGGTCAGATCCGCCTGCTGCATGTCGAAGGCCGCGGCCGACAGCACCGAGAGGCGCACGAGATCGAAGCCATAGCCGGCATCGATGTCCTGTTCGAGCGCGGCAAGCCTCTCGTGGAACAATTTCTGGATCAGCAACGGCTCGCGCAACGGCCGCGAGGTGCCGACGGCGATGCGGCTGACGGCGCCGTCGACGCGGAAAAGCAGCAGCGCCAGCCTTCTTGCGCCCTCGCCGCGGCGCTCGAGGTCCGCCTTCAATGTCGTCGCCAGCATTTTCACCAGCCGCTCTATTTCGTCGGTCAGCATGATCGGTTCGGCGAGATGGCGTTCGACCGAAAGCGGCGCCACCGGCAGGCGCGGCGACACCGCCTCGTCGAGGCGGCCGAGCGCCTGGTCGAGGCGCAAAAGCAGCGATCTGCCGAAGCGGCGGGCGAGCGGCGCGCGCGGTGCTGCCATGACGGCGCCCGCCGTGCGCAGGCCGACGCTTTCCAGGCTGGCGCGGATGTCAGGCTCGATGCGCAGCGCCGCCAGCGGCAAGGGTGCGAGAAGCGCCTCCTCCTCGCCACCGGGG
Organism: Mesorhizobium sp. WSM4820; assembly: GCF_055811075.1. Lineage (NCBI taxonomy): Bacteria > Pseudomonadati > Pseudomonadota > Alphaproteobacteria > Hyphomicrobiales > Phyllobacteriaceae > Mesorhizobium > Mesorhizobium sp. WSM4820. The sequence goes on from NZ_JBVVQN010000015.1 coordinate 170,029, forward strand.
ACGATGCGATCACCAGAAAACCGCGCTGCCGCCCAGGCTGCACCTGGTGTGGCGGCAAGGCCGGCGCGGACATCGAAACCCTGATGGAAAAAGCGCGACAGGATGTCGTCCAGCATCGCCCGTTCGCCGCCGAAAAGATGGGTGCAGCCGGTGACGTCGAGGAACAGGCCGTCGGCTGCGTCGATCGCCACCAGCGGGGTGTAGCGGTCGCACCAGTCGGCGAGGCTTTCGAGCAGGCGGCGGTCGGCCTCGGGATCGGCTTCCACGACGTCGATCGACGGATGCATGGCGCGCGCGTCGGCTATGCCCATGCCGCGCTTCAGGTGAAGCGCCTCAGCCCGCTCGTCGAGGGCGGCGATGCGCTGCGCGTTCGCCTGGCGATGGCTGATCACCAGCGGCAGGTGATCCGACGGCCGCGAACGCCAGGACCGCCCCAGACGCTGGCGCAGGACCCTTTCCGCGGCGAGATGCGGAAACCACAGGGACAGGATTCGCTGCCGGTTCGTGCCTGACGCGTCTTTCCCCGGTCCTTCTTTCCTCGAAAATGTGTTCATCGGGGTTCCACTCCAGTGTGAATTGTCCTGGCAAGGCGGTGCGGCTCTTGCCGATGCTGACGGTGAAGGCGGGGCGGCCGATCGAGCCGGCGAGCGGCCCGGCGATCGTCTCGCGTGGTGCCGACGGCGCCGCCGACAGGACGAGGCGGACGGGTGCCGCCGTCGGCTCGGGTTCGCCGGCCTGGCGCAGCAAAAACACCGGCCGGCCGGCGCTCTGTGCCCGGGCGTGCAGCCGCCGCGTCGCGGTGAGGTCCAGCCGCTGCGGACTGCCGCGGATTTCGAGGATGACGGCGGCGAGCGCCGTCATCCGGGCGGCCTCCTCGGCGGTCCACAGCGCGTCGAGGAGCCTTGGCGCCTCGGAAAACAGCAATTGCTCCGGCTCGATGCCGAAAAGGCGATGAAGCCCTGTGGCATAGGGGAAGCCGGCCTCGCGGAAGATTTCCGCGGTGCCGATCCACAGGACCGGCAGTCGCGGTCCCTGTTTGAGGATCAGGCTGACGAGCGACAGGGCGAAGCCGGCGACTGCTCCGGCATCGCGGGTCGCGGCGCCATGGATCTCGCTCAGCGCCGCCTTCGGCAGGCCGCCGCCGAGCGCAGTATCGAGATCTTCGGCGCCGGTGCGCACAAACGCATCGGGCGGCGCCACGGCGAGGCCGCGGCGGACGATTGTCAGATTTTTGGGCGGGATATTTTTGGGCGTGACATCAGCTGTTGGATCCTGGGGCGCATCAACGGGGGCTGCGCCGGCCGGCGCCTGCAGGCGCTCGGGCAGCGTTCCCTCGATCTTCGCGATCTGGCGGCGCAGGGCAAAAACAGTCTCCCGCGCCACGGCGCTTGTCGCCATGACGGTCAGCTTCCACTCACAATTGTTCCTGTTATGTTCTAATAGATTCCAGAGGGCGGCCGAAGAGTCAAGCGGAGTCATGGGGAATTTATTCCTGTCAGCGAAAGGCGGCAACCCGGCCAATTGCCGAGTCCGGCGCGAAAGCCTATATGCCGGGATCAGAAGGACAAAGAATGGCCCGCATCTACAAAACCCGTACCTGGCACGACGAGCTTTCGCCGTCGATGGAGGAAATGGAGTTCCTGGCGCTAGAAGCTTACGCCCATCTGCCGGAGGAGTTTCGCAAGCTGACCGGCGAGATCGTCATCCAGATCGCCGAATTCCCGACCGACGAGATCATGGACGATTTGTCGCTGGAAACGCCTTTCGACCTGCTCGGCCTGTTCGAGGGGCGCGGCATCGCCGAGCGCTGGAATCCGCAGACCGGCGAGGGGCCGAACCGCGTCACACTCTACCGCCGCGCCATCCTCGATTACTGGGCCGAGAACGAGGAGACGCTGGGCGATATCGTCACCCATGTGCTGATCCACGAAATCGGCCACCATTTCGGCCTGTCGGATGACGATATGGAGCGGATCGAAGAGGCAGCCGAATAGGCTGTGCTGATATTCAGGTGATGCCGGCCTGCGAATGGCAGTTCCCTGCGCTTCCTGTGCTCACGTACCCAAAAGTACGCTCCGCTCCGGTTCTCGGAAACTACCCAGTCTGGTCGCTTCGCGCCCGTCTTCGACTCCGGCGCGGCCTGACCTGAATCTCAACGCACCCTGCGTCGAGCTGTGCAAATCTACCAATCGCTGAGCTTGGTGCCAGGGCCGTATTCCTGGCCCTCGACATCCTTCACCACGGCCTGGCCGCAGCGCATGACCTTGGTCTGCTTGTCGTAGGAATAGGTTGGCGAGCCGAACAGGTGCCAGCCCTTGTTTAGCGCCGCCGTCACCTTGTGGCAGAAGCTGGAATCGTCCGGGCCGGACAGAAAGCGGTAGAGTTTCATTTTTCATTCCTGTGATAAGTTGCCAATCATGCCCCGCTGGCGGCCGCCTTCGCCAGCAGTTTTTCGGCCTGCGCCAGATGCAGCCGCTCGAGCATCTTTCCATTCAGCGCAATGACTTGCCTGCCGGCATTTTCGGCAAGCTCGAAGGCCTCCTTGACCGCACGCGCCTCGGCCACGGCTTCGGCAGATGGTGCAAAGGCGCGGTTTGCGGCATCGATCTGGGCCGGGTGGATCAGCGACTTGCCGTCGAACCCCATGGCGGCTGCTTCCGTGCATTCGCGCGCAAAAGCGTCCAGATCACGAAAATCGTTGAAGACACCGTCGAGCAGGTCGAGGCCACCGGCGCGTGCTGCGAGCACCATCTGCATCAGCCATGGCGTGAGATAGCGCCGGTCGGGCGTGGCGAGAATGCCGGTGTCCTTGACCAAGTCGTTCGTTCCGGCAACGAAACAGACTAGCCGCGAGGCCGGATCGCGGCCAAGCTCGGCAATCGGGCCGATGTTGAGCAGCGCCTTGGGCGTCTCGATCATCGCCCATAGTTTTACCTCGTCGGGTGAAAAATTGTCGTCCAGCACGTCGCCGGCTTCCAGGACGTCGCGCGGCGTGTCGACCTTGGGCAGCAGGATGGCGTCGGGCTCGCAGCTTGCCGCCGCCAGCAAGTCCCTGGCGCCCCATTCGCTGGAGAGCGGGTTGATGCGCACGACCATTTCGCAGCGCAGGTTTGCGCGGTGAGCGAAAATATCAGCCAGTTTTTCGCGCGCAAAAACCTTGTCGGCCGGGGCGACGGCATCTTCGAGATCGATGATGACGGCATCGCAGGCCAGCGACGAGATCTTGGCCAGCGCCTTGTCGTTCGAGGCCGGGACGTAAAGCACCGAGCGGCGCGGGCGGCAGGTTTCAGTCATGCCTGATCTATGCCGCCTGGAGGCGATCGAAGCAAGCACACAGGGCAATCGCTTCGGGCAGTCATAGCTTGCATTGGATGCAAGCCAATCATCGAAGTTGACGCCGCCCCTCATCGCCCTGCCGGGCACTTCTCCCCGTATAGGGGCAGGGAGAAGGGGCTGGCGCAGCCTCGACGCCATTCTTGCAACGCTGGTGATTGGCGAAACCGGCGATGAGAGCACCCCTCTCCCCGTCACTATACGGGGAGAGGATGCCGACAGGCAGGTGAGGGGCAGCGCAAGCGCCCGGAAGGGGTGACGGGGCGGATTCAAAGCTGAAGTGATTCCTGACCCTGCACAAAAACTGCACAACATTGCGGAAAATCTCCTCGGACCCGCCTCGCTGCCTGCATTTCTGCCGGCGAAAAGGGCGCATGCAAGAGCGCGAAAAGCCCCGTTGGTCCCTGCCCCTCCGCGATGACGGTTGCTGGCTCGTCGATCCGCCGCGTTCGGCGACCCTCCTCCCCTTCATCCGCAAATCTCCGTCCGCCGGCCGGATCAAAGCCGTAGAGAAAGCCCGATCATGACATCGTTGCTTACCGCCGCGCCGGGCAGTTGCGCGCGCCTCGGCGTTGCCGTGCTGCTTGCCGCGCTGGCCGATTTCTTCTTCTATGGGCAGCCGGTCGGCATCACGCTCTTCCTGTTCGGCATGACGCTGGCCGCCGCGGCCGCGGCGCTCAGCGCCGGCCGGGTCTGGTTCAAACCCGTTGCCCTGCTTGTCGGGCTGCTGCCGCTCCTTGAAAATGTCAGTACGCTGTCCGTGGCGATCGGGCTTGCGGCGCTGGCCGTCTTTGCGCTTTCGCTGGTCGGGCGGCTGCGGCGCGGATTTGCCCGCATTGCCGGCCAGGTCGCGCTGTTCCTGCTCGCAGCGCCGTTTCGGTTCGCCCACGATTTCGTCCGCTGGCGCAAGGCGGCGCGGCGGCTTGGCCGGCGGCGCATCGGCTTCGCGGCGATCGCCGTCTGGATCATGCCGCTGACCCTGGGCGCAGTGTTTCTGGCGCTGTTCGGCGCCGCAAATCCGGTTATCGAATACTGGCTGTCGCTGATCGATCTCCACGCACTGCTCGACCTCATCCAGCTGCCGCGGCTGGCCTTCTGGCTGGTCGTGCTTGCCGGCGTCTGGGCTTTTTTGCGCCCGCGCCTGCCGCGCTTCTTGCGCCGCATTGCGCGTCGGGTGACACCTGTCCCTGTCAGCGCGGTGACGACGACGACAAAACCCGCTAGGGCGATCGAGGACATCATCTTCGGCAAGGCCGCCATCCTTCGCGCGCTGGTCATCTTCAACATCCTGTTCGCGATGCAGACCGCGCTCGACGCCACCTATCTGTGGGGCGGCATCGCCCTGCCCGACGGGCTGACCTACGCCGCCTATGCGCATCGCGGCGCCTATCCGCTGATCGTCACGGCGCTGCTCGCCGCCGGTTTCGTGCTGGCGGCGCTCAGGCCGGGAAGTGCCACTTCCAGCGATCCGTTCATCCGCCGGCTGGTCTATGTCTGGGTGGCGCAGAACATCGTGCTGGTCATCTCGTCGATCCTGCGGCTTGAACTCTATGTCGGCATCTATGCGCTGACCTACTGGCGCGTCGCCGCCTTCGTCTGGATGGGGCTGGTGGCGGCGGGCCTTGCCCTGATCATCGCCCGCATCGCGTTCGGAAAATCCAATGAATGGCTGCTTTCCGCCAATCTTCTGACGCTATCGGCGACGCTTTATGCCTGCTCGTTCATCAATTTTGCCGCCCTGATCGCCAACTACAATGTCGAGCACTCATTCGAAATGACCGGCCACGGAACCGAGCTCGATTTCTGGTACCTGCGTTCGCTCGGTCCCAGCGCCCGGCCGGCACTCGATCGCTTCCTCGAGCAGCAGGCCAGGACCAATGCGGCCAGCTTTTCCCCCTACCGCGAACTCGCCCGTTTGCTGGGACAGGACGAGGCCCGCTACCGCGCGGCCCAGGAAAACTGGCGCGCCTGGAGCTTTCGCGACTGGCGGCTCCTTCGCACTCTCGACACGTCTATCCCGTTCGTGGTTCCTCAGGGCTCCGAACCCTTCGTGCCGGGCCGCTGATCGATGCCGCATCACATCCTGATCGCCGACGATGATCCGCACATCCGCGAGATCATCTGCTTCGCGCTCGAAAAGGCCGGCATGAAAACGGTCGCGGTAGCCGACGGCGCCGCCGCCTTGCGGGCGTTCGAGCGCCGCGCGCCCGACCTTGTCGTGCTCGACATCGGCATGCCGGAGATGGACGGGCTGGAGGTCTGCCGGCGGCTGCGGCACACATCCGATGTGCCGGTGCTGTTCCTGTCCGCGCGTGATGAAGAAATCGATCGCATCCTCGGGCTCGAAATGGGTGGCGACGACTATGTCACCAAGCCGTTCAGCCCGCGCGAGCTGGTCGCCCGCGTCAACGTCATCCTGCGGCGCGCCCGCCCGGCAAAAGCCGAACAGGCCGACGACAGGCAATTCTTGCACGGCCGTCTGGCTTTGCTGCCGGCCAGCCACGCCGCCAGCTTCGACGGCAGGCCGCTAGTGCTGACCTCGATCGAATTCGCCATCCTGAAAGGGTTTCTGGCGCGCCCGGCGCATGTGCTTGGGCGCGACATGGTGATGGCCAATGCCTATGCCGGCAACATCCATGTCGCCGACCGCACCGTCGACAGCCATATCCGCAACATCCGCGCCAAGCTGGCGGCGGCCGGCTGCACGGATGCGATCGAGACCGTGCATGGCGTCGGCTTCCGGCTTGGCCGGTGCGGCGCGTGACCGCGCATAAATGGCGGCCGCGCCTCGCCACCATCGTTGTCGCCATCCTGATCATGGTGATGGCGCTGCCGCTGGTCGGCCTGTTCTTCTTCAGGCTCTACGAGAACCAGCTGATCCGCCAGACCGAGGCCGAGCTGATTGCGCAAGGTGCCGCCCTTGCCGCCATCCATGCGCAAGAGGTCCGCGACGCCGGCATCGCGGCTGAAAAGCTCGGCGCGGCCGTGCCTGCCGACAGCGACAATCCGGACTCTCCCTACCGGCCGATCGAGCCGCGTCTCGATCTCGCGTCCGACAGGGTTCTGGCGACACGGCCCGCGGCGACAGCCGCCACCGTCGATCCCGCCTTCACGGCGATCGGCGCGCGGCTGTCGGGCATTCTTGCCGAGACGCAGAAAACCACGCTTGCCGGCTTCCGGCTGCTCGATCCCAAAGGCGTCGTCATCGCCGGACGCGAGGAGATCGGCCTGTCGCTCGGCGCCGTCGGCGAGGTTCGCGCAGCACTTGCCGGCCGCTATGCCAGCGCGCTCAGGCAGAGGATATCAGACGAGCCGCCACCTTCGCTCTATTCGGTCAGCCGCGGCACGAGAGTCCGCGTCTTCGTCGCAATGCCGGTCGCCGTCGACGGCAAGATCGCCGGCGTCGTCTATCTGTCGCGGACGCCGAACAACATCGTCAAGCATCTTTATGGCGAGCGCGGCAAGGTGGTGCTGGCGGCGATCGCCATCCTCGGCGGCACGCTGCTCATCGGCCTGATCTTCCTTCGCACCGTCAGCCGGCCGATCTACGCGCTGATGGAGCGGACAAAGCGCATCGCCGCCGGTGATCGAGCAGCGATCAGGCCGCTCGACCATCATGGCACGCGCGAGATGGCAGCGCTGTCCGACGCTTTCCTCGAGATGGCCGAAAAGCTGCATGCGCGCTCCGACAGCATCCAGACCTTTGCCACCCATGTCTCGCACGAGCTCAAATCGCCGCTGACGGCGATCCAGGGGGCGGCCGAACTGCTGCGCGATTCAGGTAGCGCAATGGACGAGGCCGAGCGGCGGCGGTTTTCAGACAATATCGTCACCGACGCCGGGCGGCTCAATCTGCTGGTGCGTCGTCTGCTCGACCTGGCGCGCGCCGAAAATCTTGCGCCCAGCGGCGAAAGCACGTCGCTCAGTGCGGCCCTGGCGCTGTTGCCGACCGGGGACAGGCTGGCGCTTCGGGTCGAGGCGGGCGGCGAGACCGGCCTGCGCATCTCGGCCGAGAACGCAGCGATCGTGCTCGCCAATCTCATCGACAATTCGGCAAGGCATGGCGCGACGCTGGTTTCGATCACGGCGGCGAGCGCAGGCGGCAAGGCGACGATCCAGGTGAGCGACGACGGCGCCGGCATTTCGCCGAGCAACCGCGCGCGTATTTTCGAGCCATTCTTCACCACACGCCGCGATTGCGGCGGCACCGGCATGGGCCTCGGCATCGTTCTGGCCCTGCTGAAAGCGCATGATGGCACGATCCGCCTGGTTGACTCCGAGCGCGGCGCGCGCTTCGAGATCATCTTGCCGGCTGCATGAATTGCAGCGTGATCGTTTCAGAAGAACCGGCTTCGGGATCATGCTTTAGAACTGGAGAAGCGAAAAGTGCGCTACGACGTCGTCATCATCGGTGGAGCCATCGTCGGCTCCTCGATCGCCTATTATCTGCGCGAGGAAAGCTTTTCGGGCTCGATCGCGCTGGTCGAGCGCGACCCGCAATTCGCCCATGCGGCAACGACGCTGTCCTGCGCTTCGATCCGCCAGCAGTTTTCGATTCCGGAGAACATCCGGCTGTCGCAGTTCACGCTGAAACTGTTCCGGCGGCTAACGGAAGAATTCGGGGCCGACGCCGATATCGGCTTTCGCGAAGGTGGCTACCTCATCCTTGCCGGCGAGAACGGGTTGCCGATCCTCAAGGCCAATCACCAGACGCAGTTGGCCGAGGGCGC
>NZ_JBVVQN010000016.1:0-158406 GCF_055811075.1 Mesorhizobium sp. WSM4820
GCGCCCTCGGCCAACTGCGTCTGGTGATTGGCCTTGAGGATCGGCAACCCGTTCTCGCCGGCAAGGATGAGGTAGCCGCCTTCGCGAAAACCGATATCGGCGTCGGCCCCGAACTCTTCCGTCAGCCGCCGGAACAGTTTCAGCGTGAACTGCGACAGCCGGATGTTTTCGGGAATCGAAAACTGCTGGCGGATCGAAGCGCAGGACAGCGTCGTCGCCGCATGGGCGAATTGCGGGTCGCGCTCGACCAGCGCGATCGAGCCAGAAAACCCTTCCTCGCGCAGATAATAAGCGATCGAGGAGCCGACGATGGCTCCACCGATGATGACGACGTCGTAGCGCACTTTTTTCGCTTCTCCAGTTCTAAAGCATGATCCCGAAGCCGGTTCTTCTGAAACGATCATGCTGCAATTCATGCAGCCGGCAGGAAGATCTCGAAGCGCGTGCCGCGCTCGGACTCAACCAGGCGGATCGTGCCATCATGCGCTTTCAGGAGGGCCAGTACGATGCCGAGGCCCATGCCGGTGCCGCCGGATTCGCGGCGCGTGGTGAAGAATGGCTCGAAAATACGCGCCCGGTTGCTCGGCGAAATGCCGGCGCCGTCGTCGCTCACCTGGACAATGGCCTTGCCGTCCGCGGTCGCGACCGCGAGGAAGGCAAAAGCCTGTCCTCGTTTGGGCCCAAGGTCGGCGACATCGACAGCGGGCGCCAAACCCACGCCAAGGGCGAGAAGGACGAGTGTGATGCTGTCGCGCAGCTTTTCCGGATGTTACGGCGGCTTCTAGCGGCTGCCTCCACCACAGGATTTGGCTTTTTCACGGCTTTGACGGGCGCTCGAGGGGCTAGCATGGGATGACATCTCACAAATGCGTTCGAAAACTTCCATGCATGAAGCGTGCCGGAAAAGAAGTCTGCCCAAGCAATGAGTTCTCGAATTCCAGCTCGTCCGGAACCCGACATTGTCGGATAACCGACGATGCGGGCAGATGGATGCTCGCGGCAGTGACCCTTCCACACCGCAGGCCGGGCAGGGTCAGGTCAGGCGTCCACGGGCTGGCCCTTCGCGGCAGCATGGTAGGCCAGATATTTTCACTGCGTCGAAATACGGTCGGCCACGTGTTTGGCATCATGCCAGACGCCCCAGAAGAAGCTGGACCCTCTTTGCGACTGCCAAGGTAAACCCAGGAAATAGAGCCGGGCTGGCTCGAGACGCCACGGTGGTGCCTTGGCCGGCCCTTCTCGTCGAAGGCGTCGACCTTCAGCAAGCTGCAGTCAACAGCAAAGCCTGTCGCCCAGACGATCGCCGCTGTCCCGACGTCGGCCAGGTCGAGCTCGCGGATCGGATTGGTCGCGCATTCCGGATCCTGGTCGATACGACGGGCCGTGGGCTCTTCCGAGAGGTCGAGATGGTTGCGAGCGACATAGGCGTCGGCTTCATCCAGCAGCGACATCAAGCTTGCGTCGCCGCGGCGTCCCACTTGCCGAGGACGCCCAGCCACCATTAGAGTTGCGCCCGCGATAGGCCCGCGGCGGGCGATCGTGATGGGGATCTGGAAAGGTCCGGTCGCGGCAATGATGCTGTTGGCTTCGATCACGCCGTCCGGCGGCCTTACGTCGGCGTGCGTTGCCGACGCCGTTGTCTTCGGCGATCTCTACCCAAGAAGATCCCGTGGCGGGCCTTCGGGAAATTCGTCTCGGTCATTCGTTTGGTTGAAAGTAGGGGCCCTGCCGGTGAGGAGGGGCACCGGCAGGGCGCGCCGCGCCTAAGTCGGGACCCCGATGGCGACCTAACAGCGATGGAGGCTGTAGAGGCGTCCACACGGCCGCACAGCAGCTGGCGCACACACGACCGCGAATTGATCCTATCCCGATGCCGCCTGTCTCACCCCGCCTCCTCTTCGGGCTAAGGCTTGAGTTTGATGACCGGCTCCATCACTGCGAAGACCGCGTCGTCCGGTAGGTGGGACTTGATATTATGGCTACCGGGCAGCTTTTGGATGGGCGGAACCTCGCGCTCACAAATTTCTCTGGGAACCGGATGCTTGCGCGGACAGCGCGTCTGGAAGGGGCAGCCGCTCGGCGGATCCATCGCCGAGGAAATGTCGCTTTCGAGCACAATGTGTTTCTTGACGACACAGGTGTCGGCAATCGCCGACAAAAGTGCATCGGTATAGGGGTGGTAGCGCGGCGACAATATCTGCTCGACGATGTGGCCGAGATACGTGACCACCACACGGTGGGCGGTTTGGCATTTCGAATGTTCAGATGATTGGCCACCAGTGGGGCCGCCGCAATGCCATGCGCACTGCTCGGCGGAAAGGCGAAATGCACGTGGGAACATTCATCGTGCAAATGAGAGCATAATGGCAATCGATTAGAGCGATGACTCGACGAGCGATATATGGAGGCGCTTCGTCGCGTGGTGGGCTGCATCTGTGAGAATTGAAATCAAAAAGCTCATCCTACAGCTGAAACGGTTTCTTAGCGGTCAACCAGCTTCCGAAGCCTTCGGCAACGAGCATCACGATGTTAGCTTAGGTTCTAGTGGCATCGACCGGATCGCCGATTGCGGAGGCGAATCTTTGACCCGGGAAAGCGATCACGGATCCTGCGGCGAGAAGGCATGGGAGGAACTCTCCGGTGACAATGGCCGCGACGAACCGCGCATTTTCGGGAGGGACAATGACAAGCTCTGCGGATCCGGCGCAGATGTTCTCTACGCTGGAAGCAGCAAGGATTATCTGACCGCGGGCGTTGACTCACGGCTCCAGGATCGGATGAGCGGCTTCGACCCGAGGTTCGGGTGGAAGCCGCACATCATCGCTCTCGTCGATATCGAACGAGATACCTTCATCTTTCATACGGTGGGGTTCTACAGAGACGGCTTTGGCCCGAACTCCGTCGACAACGCCAGCGTAGTGTCCGGCTATCCGGCGAGCTGGTTTTACAACGGCAAGCCACGTAGGGCTTTTGCCTCGGGCGCGCCGGACAGCGGCGCACCGCTGCGCACCCCAACCATGCCGGCCGTGGCCGGAGACCAGACGCGCTTGCCCTCCAGCGAGATCATTACCTTTCCCTTTAAACGAGTGTGATGCCGAAGCGTGGCAATCGGTCTCGACCATTAGACGAGCTCATCAAAGTCGTCTTCGGCTTCCAACCGTGCTTGGTGGCCGCCTTAGCAGCCCTCGCCAATCGGCGGGTCCACCTCGGCCTGGACCGAAATAGCCGCTTCTATCCGGATCAGCGCCTGTTTAATCCTGCGTTCGCGGCCTACCTCGTCAATGCCTTTCCCTTCCAGACGATCTCCCTCCCAACACGCTTGAAGGCAGCCTCGACAAAGCTGCGGACCGAATGCGTCCCGCGGTCGCGAGCACAATCGTCAGCTCGTGGTGCTGCAGGATGCGCCAGGAAAGCGAGCGGTTAAATTGAGTGGTGTGCCCTGGGTATCAGAACTGGGAGGACTCCATTCCACTTTCCGCCTTGCGCATGACTGGAGCGATTTCCGGCGGGCGTCGCCTCCCGAGCAATGCTTTTCATGTTCAATGATTGTTTCGATGGAGAGCATCTACGGTATGAATGCAGGCATCACGGTAGAGCTTCGAACAGCATCGGTGCGGCTCCGGAACCGTCATCGAGCCAAAAACAGCGGCAATGTCGGCTTTTCAAAAATCCATCTGGTCACACCGCCAAAGAGCCGCTCACGCAGCCGACGGCTGCCATAGGCGCCCATGACTATCATGTCGGCAGAAATGTCGGTTGCGTGCTGCGCAAGCACCATAGCAGCCGGTTTGCCAGCACTTGGCAGTAGGTCAACCGACACCCGAGCACCGTGCCGAGTGAGATAGGCAGCGATGTCGGCTCCAGGCTCCGCGCCGTTCCCGTTGTAGTTCGTCTTCGGATCGACCAGGGCGACACGAACCTCCTCAGCAACGCATAGGAGACCCAGCGCTTCACGAACCGCACGGGACGCTTCGACACGCGAATCCCAGCCGACCAGGACGCGCCGTGGCCACAGGGTCACCTCAGCGCCATTCGGCACAACGAGCACCGGCCTTCCCGTATCGAACAAGCAGCCGTTGACAACAGGAGGTCCGAGATTCTCGTCGTTGAGGAGGCCCGGTCCGATGACCGTAAGGTCGGCGCAGAGCGCGCGCTGTCGTGCCACTTCGCCGAGGCTTGCCGGACCGCAATAGTCGGTGTCAACGTCATAGGCTAGCGACATAGCTCTCAGCAGTTTCTGGATGTCTTTGCAGCGTTTTTCCAGTCTGGCCACGTCCTGTGTATATCGATCGATTTGCCGAAACCGATCGTTCAATCTGGCAATTGCCTGTCCACGTCCTCCAGGCCACTCGGGGACACCATCTCCGATCGACGGATACGACATTAGGAGCATTGGAGGAGGCATAATCAGTACGGAAAGGTGCGCGCCGACTTCGGCACACAACCCGGCGGCAGTTCTAACGTCCTGATCGGAATTGTCAGCGCCGGTCACACAGAGTACGCTTTTAAAAGCCATTTGCCTGCTTCTCCTGAGTATTCGTTTAGGGCGTTTCAGGCCGCAAGACCGGCTCACCGCGCGCGGGAGGGGAGTGGCACCACACCCAGCACTTGATTCAGTCGTCCGGCTTCTCGAGCGAATAGCCAGCCGACCTGACGGTGCGAATGACGCTGCCGGGCGAAGCCGTTTTCAGGGCTTTTCTGATCCGGCTGATATGGACATCGACGGTGCGTGCACCGACATGGATGTTGGGCGGCCAGGCCGCGCCGATAAGTTCATCCCGGCTGAAGACCTTCCCGGGAGCTTCAATCATAAGCCGCAGCACGTTGAACTCGATGGGTCCGAGGTGGATGTCGTGGCCATTGCCGCGAACCCGGTGGGCGTCGAGCTTCATCTCGAGGCCGCCACAGGAGAGCCAGCCGCCGTTTTCAAGACCATTTGCGCCCCGCTTCGTGAGCGCCAGCCTCTCCCGTAGACAGTCGAGCAGCTTGGCCGGGGCGATCGGCCGCACAAAGCTCTCGTCAATGCCAGCCTTCAGGAGATCGAGGTGCTGGTTCTCGGCGCCGGGCGCGATCAGGGCAATAATCGGCAGCCGGCCGGTCCGGGGCTCGCGCTTGAGCCGGGCGCAGATTGCAGACCCGGTTATGCTCGCTGGCCCGCAGTCCAGCACCACGGCCTTGAATTCCCGTTCGTCGGCCAATGCAAGCGCTTCCTTGGCGCCGCCTGCCGGCTCACTGGCGAAGCCGTCCACCTCCAGTATGTGGCTCAGGAACAGATAGAACTCGGTATCATGCGAACAGATCAGGACAAGTGGCTTCATCGGCGCTACCTCAAGAGCCCCATCGGCCCGGACCGCGTCGGCTGCGCAGGCTGGCCATGGCGGCTGCTCAAGACTTGTCATGACCCCTTCGCTCGACACCTGCTCTCATCACGCGCGCGCTACCTCGGGATAGGTTTCGATGGCTGCGATTGCGTCGCCGACCAGTTTCGTGCCGGCCTCGGCGAGCTTGCGGAGGGTCTCGAAGCCGAACCGATGCACGTCGCGCAGGGTCTTGGACAGAACGACCAGACGCCCGGCGGTGAAAAGCACGCGCCCGAAGCCCTCATGGCTCATTTCGATCATCGGCGATGCCATCAGGCCGGAGCGCTCTTCGATCGCAAGGGCGACGGCAGTGTAAAACTTGTCGAGCCTCCACAGCACGTCCGGATCGGGATCGCCGATTATTGGAATCGTACGGCGCTGTTCCTTGCTGACGATGAAGTCGGCCAGCAACTCGGCGTCCGCTTTGCCGTCCCATGACCCGTGGGAGTCTTGAGCACGGATCAACCGCACGAGGCATTTGACGAACGGGCTGGCAAGGGCCGCCTCGTCCTCGTTGACAGCAGGGCTAACCGCGACTTCAAACATTTCGCTCTTCCTCGTTTCAGTCCTCGTCCTCGAAGGACGGTTTCTCTCCGGCGACACCAGCTTCGGCCAGCACCTTGCGCAGCCAGGGCGGAGGACATGTCCTCAGCATCGTCTGCGTGCGCAACAGCACCTCTTGGATGGGTTGTGGCTGCGGCACCTTGATTGGATGGATTTTTGCCGAGACAAGCTTGGCTGCCGAAGGTCCGCCGATCGCGAGACAAAACAGGAGGTGGCAGCCCTTCAGCGCTTCCACCTTCGGTGCGATGCGGTCATCCCCCTCGGTCCGATGTTTCCCGCTTTCGTCGGAGACGTCGTCGAAGGCAAGGGCTTCCAGGAGGTTCCATTCCTCGCGCGTCACATCGTAGATGACAAAGCGCTTGGCGGACCCGAAATGTGCATTGAGCTCCTTCATGTCCTGGGTTGCGATTGCCACACGCAAAGCGCCTGCTTGTCGTTCACGCATCGGACCTTGAACCTCGTCAGTGACGAGTGAGAGGCGACGAACGGGGCCCACCTGGCGTTTCCCGCTTGCGGAATGGATCAAGTTCCTCAGGCATCGGCGCATGCCGGTCGGCTTGGAACATGTTGGCAACCTCGAAAACCAGATCACGGGTCCCTTGATAGAGGATTGAGAGCTTGTGCTGGCTGCCGAGCCGGTCGAACACGGGGAAGCCGACGCGCATGAGCGGAATGCCAAGGCGCTGCGACGCCTGGCGTCCATGTGAATGGGTGACCAGAAGATCAGCGCCGCCGGCAAGCGTTTCCAAATCGCCGAGATCGCCGATCTGAATCGACTTCGCCGGTACCTTTTCCAGAATTTCCGACATATCGGTCGTCGTGACCGCCGCCGCGATTTTGGAGCCCATGCCCGTGAAGAAGGTTGCGAATTGATAGAGTTGGTCTGGTTCAGCAGCGATAGCAATTTTCTTGCCTCCGAAATGGAAATGTCCGTCGAGCAGCGCATCCTGCAATTGCGCCCGCCGGCGGCGCACACTGGCCGGCACAGACTCGCCAGAAATCGTGGACAGCAGGGAAACAAACTGATCGGCGTCCTTCAATCCGGTCAGTGACTCGAACAGCACGTAAGGGACACCGGTCACCTTGTGCAGCACCTCGGCCGGCCGGCGCATATGCTCGCAGACGGCAATGCAGTGCTCGGCCGCGCCGAGCTCGCGGATGTCCTCGACGCTCGTACCACCATAGGTGGTCGGGACCCAGTGGTCTGGTACAGTACCGTCAAGCGAGCCTGAGAGGTCCGGCAAAATCACCGGGTGCAGCCCAAAGCTTTCAACCATCTCGCGCAAATGCTCGATGTCAGCCACAGTGAGGTTCCAGCCGGGCAGGATTGCGATCTTCTTTGACTGGCGCGCCCGCTCGCCAGGCCGCGTAATGCCTTCGATCATCGCGGTGACAGCCTTGGCCCAGCCCTCTTCGAGGGCGCCGCTGAAATCCGGCGTGTTGGCCAGCACGATCTCCGTACCCGCGAGTTCTTCCGCCCGTTTCAGCCTGATGTCGGCGATGTCGCCTGCGGAATCTTCGCCACGGGTTTCCACCAGCGCCGTCGTGCAGACCCCGATCAGCTTTGGCTTCGTGCGAGTCTTAAGATTGAGGATCGCCTCTTCCAGATTGTCCGACCCGCCGAGGATGGTTGTCACTTCATCCATGGCGGTGGTCTGTAGGGGGATCGTTTCCTTGAAATGCCGCACGAAGAGCACGAGCGCGAAGCTGGTGCAGCCCTGGGTGCCGTGGAACAGCGGCACTGCGCCGTCGATGCCGAGAAAGGCCAAGGCGGCACCCAGCGGCTGTGACGATTTCAGCGGATTGACCGAAGCTGATTTGGTCTGGGAAAGGACGCGGGTCATCGGATTTCCTCAACACCAGCCGAAATAGTCCGCGTCGTGCCGGCGAATTCCTGGACAGCGCGCACCGTTGCCGTGTCAACTTTGGTGCTCGGCTGTTCGTCCTTCACACCAGGCTGGCACGCCCACGGGGCCCGCTCGCGCACCTGGCACCAGATCGGGTTGTGAATGGCGAGGTCGATCTGGCGTACGAGTTCCACCATGCCGTCGTAACCGGCGTAAGGGTGTTGGCGCTCCTGGTTGATGTCGAGCCAGGGCGTCTTGGCCTTGAGCGCGACGAATTGCGTGCGCCCGCCCGACAGCATGATATCGGCCTTGCCTTCTGAAAGCATGGCGTAAAGGTCGCGCGCTGCCATCTGCTCGAACATGTGGTTGTCGTCCTTTAGGATCTGTTTGATGCGCTCCTTGTCTTCGACCGTGGATTTCTTGACCGAGGTGCCCACGATTTCCATGCCGATCTCCATCAGCGCATGGACCACCGACCAAGACTTCACACCACCCGTGTTGAGCAGCACGCGCTTGCCTCGCAGCCCCCGCCGGTAGGCCTCGAGCTTCTCCCATGCAATCGCCTCCTGCTCAGCGATCAGCGTCTCTGTGCGGTCGAGGATCTCCGGATCGGCGCCCTTCCTCACCAGCAGCTTAGCAATTTTGCGAAGTGCTTCCGAAGTGTCTGAAATCCCGTAGAAGGAGCCTTCGAAGAAAGGGATGTCCCAGCGCTCGTCCATCTTGCGCGCTAGATTGATGAGGGCCGTCGAGCACACCACCATAGCCGCCCGGGCGCGGTGCGCGGAAGCAACGTCGAGATAGCGCGCGTCGCCCGGAATGCAGGCGCGTACCCGGATCCCGAGCCGATCAAGGAGCGGCTTTATCAGCCAGAATTCGCCGGAAAGGTTGAATTCACCAAGGATGTTGATGTCGTACGGCCCGGCGTCGTCGGGTTCCACCGTGCCGATGACATAGTCGAGCAACGCCTCGGCGGCGAGCTTGTTGCCGAGGTTCTTGGAGCCGGCCAATCCGGGCGCATTGATCGGGACTACGGCCAAGCCGAATTTTTCGGCGGCGCGTTTGCAGACGGCCTCGATATCATCGCCGATGAGCGCCGTCACGCAGGTCGAATAGACAAAGACTGCCGGCGGCGCATACGCTTCCTTGATTTCGCGGATCGCCTTGAAGAGCTTCCGCTCGCCCTGCCCCATCACCACCTCGAGTTCGGTAAGGTCGGTCGTGAAGCTTGTGCGCCATAAGCTGGGCCCAGACGAAGCTGCACCGCGGTTGTCCCAGGAATTGCCCTCGCAGGCGAGCGGCGCATGGACCAGGTGCGCAACGTCAGTGATCGGCTGCAGGACGATCTTGGCCCCGTCAAACGCGCAACCGCCCGCTGCCGCTCCTGGCGTCAGCGGGCTTGTGCAGCCCTCCTTGCGCGCCTTGGCATCCTTTCCACGGTTCTTGTCGCAGGCAGGCTCGTCGAAAACGTCCTGGATCTTGGCACTGAGCGAGGTCATCGCGTCAGTCCCCAAAGCCAATTCGGCAACGAACCGCCTGGGCGAAAAGCCGGCCGTGTCTTCTAGCGGGTGAGGTCATAGGAATAGTCCGTCACGCCCGTCTGGCTCGTCTCGCGATCGAGCTTGTCGAAGATCTTATCGAGGATCGTCGTCAGCACGCGTAATCCGCCCTGGTAGCCCATGATCGCAAAGCGATGGTGGTGGTGCCGGTCGAAGATCGGAAACGTCAGCCTGATCAGCGGCGTGCCGGTGTCGCGCTCCAGATACTTGCCATAGGAATTGCCGATCAGCAGGTCCACTGGCTCGGTGAAGAGCAGTGACCGCATAGCCCAAAGGTCCTTGCCCGCCCAGACCTGAGCGTCCTTGCCGAAGGGCGAGGATGCAAGCAGTTCCTTCAACTCGGCTTCCCACGCCGAGGTGCCGTTGGTGGCGAGGCAATGTGTCGGCTCGCCGCCCGTTTCCATGACGAAGCGAGCCATGGCATACACGAAGTCCGGGTCGCCGTAGATCGCGTATTTCTTTCCGTGCAGCCAGGACTGGCTGTCCGCCATGGCATCAATCAGTCGGCCGCGCTCCAGCCGGATTGCTTCGGGGATTTCCTTCCCGGAAAGCGCCGAGATCTTCATCAGGAACTCGTCAGTCGCCTGGACGCCGAGCGGATAATGGAACGAAGCCGTGGCCTGCCCAACTTGCCCGCAGTAGTCGAGGGTTTTTCGGGTGTTGTAGTACTGCAGTGAAACCGTCGCCTCGGCGTCGATTGCCCCCTTCACCTCTTCGATCTTCGTGCCGCCGTCATACATGCGGTATTCCCCGTCCGATGGGGTGTCGAACTGGTCAGACGCGTCCTGGATGAAGGTGTAGGACACACCCATCACATCGAGCAGGCGTTTGAGTTCCCGGTTGTTGCCAACGCAGAAGCCGTCGAAGCCCGGAATGACGTTGATGGTTCCCTTGGCTTCCGTGCGCTCCTGGCCTTTCCAGAAGTGCTCCAGAATGCCCTTCAGCATGCCATCATAGCCGTCGACATGGCTACCGACGAAGGCGGGCGTGTGGGCAAAGGGCACGTCAAAGTCGCGCGGGACCGAATTTTCGTCTTTGGCGTTCTCGATGAAACTGTGCAAGTCGTCGCCAATGACCTCCGCCATACAGGTCGTCGAAACTGCGATCATCTTCGGGTCATAAAGCTGGTAGGTGTTGGCGAGCCCGTCGACCAGGTTCTTCAGGCCGCCGAATACTGCCGCGTCCTCGGTCATCGAGGAGGAAACCGCCGAAGCAGGCTCCTTGAAATGGCGCGACAGGTGCGAGCGGTAATAGGCTACGCAGCCCTGGCTGCCATGGACGAAGGACATGGTCCGCTCGAAGCCCGCGGCCGCGAATACCGCGCCGAGGGGCTGACAGGCCTTGGCGGGATTTATCACAAGCGCTTCTCGGGCGAGGTTCTTTTCGCGGTATTCCCAGGTCTTGGTGAATTCGCCTTGATCGGTAACGATCTGATCCGGGTGCGGACATTCGAAATTCAGCTTCTTCTCGGCGAGCATTTGCCTGTATTCCGGCTCGCGGAACAGGGGAGCGTGGTCGAGAATCTTTTCGGCCGACTGCGGCATTGATATTACCTCTTTTTGATCTGGCCGCGCCATTCGGCAGCTCAGTACGTCGAGACGTTTCCAGTTTCCCGGGGCTCACAAGCTCGCGGGGTTCATGGTCTCTCTGGGGAGACTAGGCCAGGACAGGGTGTCTATTCCGCAGCTATCGCCCGCCCACTGGGCGGGCTTTCTTTCCAAGGGGCCTGGTAGAGATCCCAGACCGGATTGTTGATGGCAAGATCCACGTCACGCGCGAAAATGGCAAAGCCGTCATAGCCGTGATAAGGTCCCGAATAATCCCAGGAGTGCATCTGACGGAACGGAATGCCCATCTTCTGCACCGGGTATTTTTCCTTGATGCCGGAGCCCACGAGGTTGGGGCGAACTCCCTCGATGAACTTCTCCAACTCGTAGCCGGTAACGTCGTCATAGATCAGCGTGCCGTTCTTTACGTAATGACCGGTGCGCTGATAGTCATCGTTGTGGCCGAACTCGTAGCCGGTGCCGACGATGACCATGCCGAGGTCCTCGTAAGCTGTGATGACGTGGCGGGGGCGCAGGCCACCGACGTATAGCATGACGGTATTGCCTTCGAGACGCGGCCGGTACTTGGAGATGACGGCGTCAACAAGCGGCCTGTACTTGGCGATCACCTTCTCGGTTTTTTCCTCGATTTCCGGCCCGAAACGCTTGGCTATATTGCGCAGAGAGGTCTCGATCTGGGACGGTCCGAAGAAATTGTACTCCATCCAGGCGACGCCATACTTTTCCTCCATATGCCGGCAGATGTAGTTCATCGAGCGGTAGCAGTGGATGAGATTGAGCTTGGCCTTTGGCGCGCGCTCAATCTCGGCCAGTGTTGCGTCGCCCGACCAGTTGCCGACCACGCGCAATCCTATCTCCTCAAGCAAGATGCGCGAGGCCCAGGCGTCGCCGCCAATATTGTAGTCTCCGATCACGTTAACGTCGTAAGCACCGGCCTCGAACTCAACGTCCTTTTTGTCGAACACCCAGTCGCGGATCGCGTCATTGGCGATGTGGTGGCCGAGTGATTGCGAGACGCCGCGGAAGCCCTCGCAGCGCACCGGCACGATAGTCTTTTCGTACTCCTTGGCTTTCTTGCGAGAAACTGCCTCGGTGTCATCACCAATGAGACCGATCGGGCATTCGGATTGCACGGTGATGCCGTTGTTCAGCGGAAACAGCATCTCGATCTCGTCGATGATCTGTTCCAGTTTCTTGTCACCGCCGAAGACAATGTCTTTCTCCTGGAAATCGGAGGTGAACTGCATTGTCCCGAACGTGTCGATGCCCGTTGTGCCGACGTAGTAGTTGCGGCGCTGTGACCAGGAATATTGGCCGCAACCGACGGGGCCGTGCGAGATATGGACCATATCCTTGACTGGGCCCCAGACCACGCCCTTTGAGCCGGCATAGGCGCAGCCGCGTATTGTCATCACCCCGGGGATGGACTTGATGTTCGATTTGACGTCGCATTCGGAAAGGATCTCACTTTCCCCGCCAGCCTCATCCCCGCTCTTTGCGACGCTGAGGTGTTTTTTGCGGCGCTTCGCCGCTTTGTCGGGATATTGCGATAGCACCTCCTCGATAAGCTTCGCATGGAGAGCACCATCATTCTCGTATTCCAGGCTCATGGGACCCCTTTCAAGGTGTCTGATGACGCCCCACCGATGAGGCGCCCGTTCTTTGCAAGGCGCCCCAACTCGAGAGGCGACCAATATCGGTCGTTACTGGGCGGCCGTCTTGGCCGCTTCCTTGGCCTGAAGCTCGGCAAGCATCTGCTCGTCAGTTTTCATGATGCCGAAGTCGAGCAGCATGTCCTCGAGCTCCTCCATGGTGATCGGCGTCGGGATGGTGCCCTGGCCAGAATTGGCATGGATCTTCTCGGCCAGCGCGCGGTACTCTCCGGCCTGCTTGGAATCCGGCGCATACTGGATAACTGACATCTTCCTGAGCTCGGCGTGCTGGACGATGTTGTCGCGCGGCACGAAATGGATGAGCTTGGAATTGAGCCTGGAAGCCAGGGCTTCAGCGAGGTCGAGCTCACGGTCGGTTTGACGTTCGTTGCAGATCAGCCCTCCGAGCCGCACGCCGCCCGAATGGGCATATTTCAGGATGCCCTTGGCGATGTTGTTGGCGGCATAGAGCGCCATCATCTCCCCAGACATAACGATGTAGATTTCCTGCGCCTTGCCCTCGCGAATTGGCATCGCGAAACCGCCGCAAACCACGTCGCCGAGCACGTCGTAGGAGACATAGTCGACATCGTCGTAGGCGCCGTTCTCTTCGAGGAAGTTGATTGATGTGATGACGCCTCGGCCGGCGCAGCCAACACCCGGCTCCGGGCCGCCGGATTCCACGCATTTGATGCCTCTGTAGCCAATCTTGAGCACGTCCTGCAGCTCGAGATCTTCCACCGAACCTTCCTGTGCCGCCAGATGCAGGACAGTATCCTGAGCCTTCGAGTTCAGGATCAGGCGGGTGGAGTCGGCTTTGGGATCGCAGCCTACGATGAGGATTCTTTGCCCGAGGTCGACCAGGGCGGCGAGCGTGTTTTGGGAGGTGGTGGACTTGCCGATGCCGCCCTTTCCGTAAAAGGCGATCTGACGCAGACCTGACATTATAGATTTCCTTCCTTCGTTCCATCCGTCGCGGCTGGCCGCAATATGAATGCCAATGGGCAGCTTTTGCCGCCTCACACCGAATGGGTCTCAAGACTCGTGCCAAGTAGACTGGCTTATAACCAACAGGGATTTTTTCGTTTATATCCCGCGAGTCAGCCTGAGCTCCCACAAGTGTTTGCTGCCAAACAAGTGATTGTCGGGACAAGCCCTGTAGCGGACCCGACAAAGCCCGACAAAAGGCGTCAGCTTCGAGACCGCTAGGGAGGAAGCTGGGCCTTCGAGCTAGAGCCGACCTTTGGCTGCATACAGGCGGCGGCAAAGCGACTGGCTTGCGCGCCTCCCGCCGCGGGACATCAGACGTGCGTGCTCGGTAGCTGGTTGCGCATGGCTGGTTCGAGACTGGCCCCCGCGAAGTCGGCATGGAACATGCCTGATGCGACGACTGCCGACGATCACATCCTCGTCCGGCTCGGAGAACCGGCACTGATATTGCACGCGGCGCTGTCACAACATGTCGGGCAGCGATGAACATTCCCTTCGTGCGACGCCGCCGGCAACGGCGTGCTCCATGAATGCGGGTCGCTGCAGCGAACCCATGTTGCAGTTGCACCCAAGCTGGCGAGCTTATTCATGACCGAATCCGCGACAGGCTTCATGGAGACTTTTCTGCACGGCCCAGAAAAGCCGGATCAGCGGTCTCGTCCCGCATGGGGCGCGGTCATATCGCTTGCCCTGGGCACCTTCGGGCTGGTGGCGGCAGAGCTTTTGCCTGCCAGCGTGCTGACGCCGCTCGCGCATGGTCTGCATGTCACAGAGGGTGCGGCTGGACAGACGATGACAGCGACGGCGATTGCCGCGGCGATCTCTGCGCCGACGGTCGCCTTCATAACAAAGCGCCTGGACCGCAGGATCGTCCTGTGGGCGATGATGCTGCTTCAGATCCTGTCCAACCTTCTGGCTGAGCTCGCGTGGTCGCTGCCGGTTTTCCTGGCGGCACGCGTCGTGCTCGGCATTGCGCTTGGAGGCTTCTGGTCGATTTCGGCATCGCTGGCGATGCGGCTCGTTCCAAATCACCTCCTGCCGCGCGCCATGTCAATAATCTTCACCGGCGTTTCGGTCGCCATCGTTTGCACGCCTCCGATCGGCGCCTATGTCGGCGACATCTGGGGATGGCGAGCCACCTTCGCGATCGCCGCAGCCCTCAATGCCGTTACACTGCTGGTGCAACTCGTAACCATTCCGACGTTGCCGCCGGTTGAAATGGCTGGATTCCGCGGTCTGCTGAATGTAATCAAGAAGCCAACCATCAAGGTCGCGTTTTTGGTCGTATTGCTGGTCGCTTCTGGGCATTTCGCCAGCTTCACCTATGTCCGGGCTTACCTCGAGAAGATTCCCGCGCTCCATATCGAGACGATCTCGCTGCTGTTGCTCGTTTCTGGCGTATGCGGCTTCTTCGGCAATTTAGCCGGCGCATTCCTGGCGAAACACAGCCTCAAGGCAGTCGCGGCGCTGCCGCCCCTGCTCATGGCGATAGCCGCTGTCTCGTTGCTGATGCCTGGAGCATCGGCGTCCGCCTCGGCAATTGCGGTTGCTGTATGGAGCTTTGGCTTCGGTGCGGTGCCGGTGGGGGTACAGACTTGGATGGTGCTGCGCGCTGTTCCCGAGCAGGCCGAAAGCGCCGGTGTGCTGATGACGTCAACGTTCCAAATTGCCATCGCAGCCGGTGCGATTTTCGGCGGATTGCTAGTGAACAATGCCGGCGTCGCCAGTGTGTTTGCCTACAGCGCAGTAGCCACGTTCCTCGCCGCTCTCACAGCGTTCCTATTCGGCCCGAAAGCCGCAACCTACACCTCCTGACGGGAGAGACCTTCAGCTCAGCCCTCAATGCAATCGCACCAGCCGTGCGGCGCGATCCTGCCCACGACTATCTTGTCGGTTCAGGGCTTCGTCTCGCCTATCGGATAGGCCGCGTGGAGTTCGCTGCTACTGCCTCCGCTTGGGGCCCGACCAGTGCCGGGCGCCTCGCCTCGCCGGCTTCACCGTTCGCGGCTACAGGAAGTGCATCAGCGTTCGCCCGGGCGGAGTTGGTTACGCAGCCCGGGCGAGCGCGGGTCGCGCTTGGATGGCTGGCAGGTGCCGTTCTTGAGGCGTCGCCTCGTTCTGGTCTCGATTTAAAACCACGCCATGGGGCACGATCGGGCCGGCCCGTAGTTCGACCGTTGCGCCCGCCACCCTTATCGCGCGCAACAGTCGCTGAGAGGCGGTTCCCGACAGCACGCCTGCACGATCCGAAACTCAAGTCGAACCCGCGATGAGCTGCGCGAGTGCCGAAGGCCCAGAAATTCGAGCAGGCCGTGACAGAAAAGCGCGCGCAGAATGCGCGTTGCCCCGCCGGATCCAACTTGCGGAGCGTCAACTCGCTCTCAGCTCGTGCGACTATCTCTCTTCGAGAGCGACTAACCAGTTTCATATCGAAAGACTTCCTCGAAAAGAAGGCAAGCGAATGCCATACGGCACATCGGTGGCCCATCCGCAGGCTCTACCAAGCCAACGACACGGCACGGTCAACCGACAGCGACGGCTTTGGCAAGCACTTGCGCGCATGGCGCCGCCTGATCTCAATGCGAGTTCGTCTTCAGCGGCGGAACGGGCGTATTCGCTAGGTTGACAGCCTCCTATCGTGGAGATCGACAGGGCTTCGCTCAATCCGAAGAAAGGACTTTGGCGATGCAATCAAACACACCGCGCACACTGCGCCAGGATACTCGGATTTCGTATCCTCAAAGCGGCGCGCGGGCCAATGGTTCCAAGGCGGCGATAGCCACCACCATGGCACCGAGCAGGCGCGATATTTTAGTTGTCGTATGTCGGCCCATCGGTCAGTCGCGTTCTTTGGCGGGCGTCACTGTCGATCCGAAAGTCGGGCCGACGTGATGCTCAGCGGACGTCGCGTCGCTCGATCTGCGATCCAACCCATCAGCGCTTCGATCGGTCCTCGCTGGAAGAAGCGCAGCCAAAGCACCGCGAAAGCGCTTACAACCACGATCAAGCCAAAGAGCGCGGACAGCGAGTGAGGTTCTCCAAGCATATATATTCCCTGAATATGCAGAAGATAGGCCGTCAAAGGCATCGAGCCGACCGCGATTATCGGCGAGACCAGCTTTCGCACGAACGGGAGCGCATCCATAGCAAGCGAGCAAGCCGCCACGATGATCATTGCGCAACCGGCGCTGCCAAAAATCCAAAACGTCGTCTCGCTATGAGGCGAGGCAATCCATAGCCAACTCGCTGTGAGATCGTCCAAGTCCCGCCACCACCAAAGTTCCTGCAAATCGGCCAACTCGGCGCTTACACCAGGCATTAAATGCAGCGCGAGCGAGGATCCCCCAAAGCCCAACACGGCCAGCGCGACGCCGGCTACACCAAGGCGCAAATGCATTGCGCGCGTGCGAAGGTCAAAGCGCGCAATGGCCATGCCTGCGATCAGCAAAGGAACCCAGGTCAATGCGGGATAGGTGCCGCTGACCAGGAGGGTGAACAGCTCGGGGTCCGAGCTCCCGGAGCCAAACGTTTTGAGAAGGAGGAAACGCACCTGCGGGAGAACCAATGCTGCCACCGCCGCGATCAACCCGAGCCGCTGTGCGCTTAGCCGATATAGCGGCAGGACCAACAGGAAGCAGACTCCGTAGTATGCCAGAATGACGGAGACCGGCGCCTTGACATAGGTCAGGATTTCGCCAAGCGCGATCAGAATAAGGGCGCGAATTGCAACCTTGGCAATGGCATGTCTACCGGCTAGCGCCGATTTCGGCGGGTTGCGGCCGGTAATCAGGATGAGCGAAAAACCCGTTAATACGGCAAACAGGACGGACGAGCGCCCAAAGGGGAAGGCCATCATATGACCGACCAGTCCTTCGCCCCTGCCGGGACCCACATGGACGGCATACATGCCGAAGACAGCCAAGCCGCGGGCAAGGTCGATGCCGACCAACCGAGCTGCAGCCCACCCATCTCGTGACCCGCTCTCGAAGATGCGGTGCGGCAGTGCCATGGTGGATTCCTTCGTTGGTTGTATTCATCGCGGGACCCGCGATAGGAGGGCCCGTCGGCTGCTGCCGTGGTCTCGCCCCGAGGGAGCAAAGCTCGTGCCAATCTGGCGGATCGAGCTACAGCCTGCGGCAAACACAGACTTGGGTCGCCGAGCCTGTTGGCGCGGACCTGACAAATCCGACACACAAGGTGTCGCGCAGCCGACGTTTTGGACGGATGGCCGGCCCGGGAGATCACTGAACCGGCTGCGAGAGGCGCAGCGACAGCGGATTATCCGACCAGCATGCCGCGCGGGCCCCAGTGATCGCGGCCAGCTTCAGCCCGGTGGTGAACCGGCATGCGCATAGCCACCGTGCCAGATCACCTTCAAGATCCGCCCAAACAGAATTAAAGGCCCAAACGATCGGGTTTCAGCGCCTCCTGGACCTGCAGAGCGGCGGACGAAGCGCTTGCGCCTCGGTGCGACCGGTGGCAAGCCCACCCGGCCGGAATTGAGGCCGTCGGCTCACGGGCGGGGGTCCACCTGAGTCGGAATGGACTCGCGCCGAGATGGAAGCGACGTGCTCGATAAGGGACGATCGCTAAGGTGGCCTGGCGGGGGCATGACGGCCCGAAAGAGGCCGCACGTATGCGGCGCCTTCGGCGCCGTGCAAGAGCTCAGCATTGGAAATCAGCGCAAGGCGAACTCTGGCCGCAGAACATTAGCCACAGCAGCCACTCTCATCTTCTTCGGCTCCTTGTCTTTTTAAGGTTTTCTTGCCGAGGCCGACAAGGCGCCTATTGAGACGGCTCGACAATGTTCGGGTGTCGCCGAAGACCATCTCCACATCCTCGCGCGAGACGACATCATTGCTATCCCGTGCCAGGCTCCGTTGAGCCAAACGGCGGACCATTTCCTTGATATAGGCCGCGCTGCTGTTCTCCGAGCGCGCGACGGCGTCCGCCACCGCTCCGTTTTCGAAGACGAGCGCACGACCATAAAGCGCGATCAGCCGCTCGCGGCAGCCGGCGTCGGGAAGCGGGATCTCAATTGCTTCGTCGACGCGGCCTGGGCGCGAGGCGAGCGCGTCCTCAATGTCCTCCGGCCGGTTCGTCGTCAGGAGGAAGAGGATATCTGCATTTGGTTCAAGACCATCCATTTCGTTCAACAGACGGTTGAGCAGACGTTCGGCT
Source organism: Mesorhizobium sp. WSM4820 (assembly GCF_055811075.1). Taxonomy (NCBI): domain Bacteria; kingdom Pseudomonadati; phylum Pseudomonadota; class Alphaproteobacteria; order Hyphomicrobiales; family Phyllobacteriaceae; genus Mesorhizobium; species Mesorhizobium sp. WSM4820. The sequence continues at coordinate 18,719 of NZ_JBVVQN010000016.1, forward strand.
TTCGGGCTATATACGTTTTCTCGCGACCGACCCACCAAGTCGACGTCCTCGAGCACGACGATGCTCGGCTGAAGGGTGCGGGCCAACGCGATGTAGAACCCAATCGCCGCTGTCTGCTCAGCCGTAACCAGAACGGTAGTGCGTCCGGGCAGGTTGGCAGAAACATAACGGATGACGTGTGTCTTGCCTGTACCAGGGGGACCATAAAGCAGAATACCCTTTTGCGCGTGTTGGCCGAGGCGCTTCAACCCCTCTCGGTGTCGATCAAGGTCGAAGATGTTGGCATCAAGACGCGCCATAGTTGCTTCCGAAAGCACTACGTCGTTCCGGGGTACGGCAGGAAGGCGATGAACCCGCATCGCTCCCGGCATCCCGGAGTTGCGTGCATCGTATTCAAAAGAGAGAACCTTGTTGCGGTAGTATCGCGAGCTTTCGCCTGCCGCCTGGATTTTGCAAAGAAATCCACGCGAGAAGGCACAGGCCTGCTCGCCAGGCAGATAAGCGATTTCCACTTGAACTGTTCTGCCGCCCCAGCGGTCAAAAAACTGCGACATGAGGACCGCGACAGGCTCTTCGCCGATAAGGAATAACCACAGGCCATTGTGCAGTGACGCGTAGGGCACGTCTTCGCCGATATCGGTGTCCTGATATTGCAAGGGTGTCAGCCCAACGACGGTTCCACCCTCGCGAATGACCATGTCCGATAGCTTCATGGCATCGAACTCGTGCCGCTGGTGGACGCCGACGAGTTTGGGAGATAAGGGCGCAATCTGCTCTTCAATGACAGTTTGAACGTCCGGCAGCAAATGGGCAGCAAACTTTCGGCGCGAGCTAGCGAGACCTGTCAAATCATCGGTTTTGAAATGCCGATTGAGTGCCAGCCAGGCAAAGCGATCGATATCGGTCATAGCAGATCCTTTTTGCGAGTCGAGTTGAGCGGAAGAAAAATGCGCTTCTGCATCAAGGGTCGTTAGGGGCAGCCGAGGCTCTCCTCGAATTCGCGGACGTCCCACCGACAAGATCATTAAAGCAATTTGCGTGCCCGTCGGCGCTCCGTTGCGTTCTGCCGCTTCGCGCTAAACAGCGGCGCTTCTTGCCGACCGTTCGGTCGGCCTTGCGACAATTCTAGTTCCGTTTCCGACACAGAGGTTTCGATCGACGCGCCCGGCGAAGCCAGTTGGAACGCCAAGCATACCATGATCGGGGCCGAGCCGAATTCGATCCTCATCGATTGGGGATCATGGCGATCGCCGTAGAGCGGCCGCATGAATTGCTGCCACAGGCGTGCGTTCGCGTCAGTCCTGCCTCTGCGAACACCGCTGGGGCGCACACTGTGCCACCTCGCTACGGTGGGGCCCGCGGCTGCGCCCTGGCATGGCTTGCGCTGTGTGGTCCGTCGTTTGCCGCGGCGAAAGCGTAAATATCCGCGCTACAACACGCGACGGCTATGGCGCGCATCCGGCCTGGCGAAAGACGTCGTCCGAAAGGGAAACGTTGGTGCAGAAGCAGCTCCATTGCAAATGGCATGCCTCTTGCTGCTCGTGCTCAGAGCCCTTTGAACACGATGAAAGCGGATACCGAACCATGGCTGGCACGCGAGGCTCTAAACGATCGACAAAGGCGGCGGTGGTTGTCCTCGCTGAGCACTTGGCATCGCCCGGTTTGGAGATCCGAACATCTGGAGCCGGGCCCTTTCCCATACACCCGAACGGGAAAGGATCGGGAGCCGCGTGGGCATTGTCTCGCGCCCGGCAGCACCCCAGCGCGGTATGCGCCAGCCTCAGTAAAATTCAGTGCGCCAGTTTCTTCAAAAGGAGCAAGTTGATGACCGGTCAAAAGAAGGTCCCATTCGTCACATTTCTCACGCGTGTTCGCGATGATTCAATCCAGGGGCCAAATCCATACCGCTGGGAAGAAAAAACATCCGACGACTACTTTGCCGGCAAGCGCGTCATCCTGTTCTCCCTGCCTGGCGCTTTCACCCCGACCTGCTCGACCTACCAACTGCCCAATTTCGAAGATCTCTACGAGGATTTCAAGAAACAAGGAGTCGACGCGGTCTACTGCCTCTCGGTCAACGATGCCTTTGTCATGAATGCATGGGGAAAGTCCTTGGGGCTGCAGAAGGTCGAGCTGATCCCGGATGGGTCTGGCGAGTTCACGCGCAAAATGGGCATGCTGGTTGCCAAGGACAATCTGGGCTTCGGAATGCGCTCCTGGCGCTACGCGGCTCTGCTCAACAATGGCGTGGTGGAGCAGTGGTTCGAGGAGGAAGGTTTCTCCGATAACTGCGAGACCGACCCCTATGGCGTCTCATCCCCGCAGAACGTCCTTCAATCGTTGAAGGACGCGGCGTGACCTGGTGCAGATCGACCATGCGCAACTGCGTTTTGGGCGACGCTATGGGACGCAAAGGGCGAGGCTCTGAAGCCCGCAGCCCCGTGAGGTCATTCAAACGTGACGCGGCTTTGCAGCGTCGACCTGTGAGAGATCCAATTAGCCACGGCCAAGAGCTTCTTTGACAGAAATACCGAACCGACCATGAAATCGTTCTTCAGCCTACTTCAGAAACAGTCTCTTGCGGCATCGCCTCAACTCATCGAGTCGATTCGCCTGTTGCAGCTGACGCATGCCGAACTGCATCAGTTCGTGGACCAGGAGCTCGAGAAAAATCCGCTTCTGGAGCATGCGCCAAACGACGAAGGCCGGTCTGGCGAGGTTGAAGGACCGAACTGGGCAAGGTCCCCGGACCTGCCCAGGCAAGGGAAATCCCAGCCCAACACGACGAACACCACGCCGGGCGAGCGTCCTGCCTACGAGGAGTTTGTCGCCTTAGCCGAAACGTTGCACGACCATGTCGCTCGTCAGATCTCCCTCACTGCCTTCACACCGCACGAGCGGCTGATTGCTAATCAGCTTGCCGGGCATCTGGATGACACTGGCTATCTTCGGGTAAGTCCTTCGGACTTGGCTGAGACCCTAAACGTCGGGCTGGCCCATGTGGAACGGGTGCTGGGCGTCTTGCAGCACTTCGATCCACCGGGAATTTTCGCACGATCGCTCAGCGAATGTCTCGAGATACAGTTGCGCGAGCGAAACCGGTTCGACCCGGCGATGGCGGTTTTGGTTGCCAACCTTGAGATGCTTGCGCGACGCGATTTTCAGACATTGAAGCAGCGTTGCGGCGTCGATGAAGAAGATCTTCTCGACATGCTGCAGGAAATCCGTGCGCTTGACCCCAAGCCTGGAAACACTTTCCAGTCGGGAACGCCGGAATGCGTTATACCGGACGTATGGGTCCTGCGCTCGCCAGGAGGTGGATGGCAGATCGAACTTGATCCGAACACGCTGCCCAAGGTGCTGATCAACCAAAGCTATGTCACGGAGGTTTCCTGCCGAGCCTCCAAAAAATCGAAAGACATGACGTTTCTCAATGAATGCTTGCAAAACGCGAACTGGTTGATCCGCAGCCTCGATCAGCGCGCCAAGACGATCCTTAAGGTTGCCACCGAAATCGTGCGCCAGCAGGATGCCTTTCTGGAATATGGCGTCGCCCACCTACGGCCCCTCAATCTCAGGACGGTCGCTGACGCGATCAACATGCATGAGTCGACTGTAAGCCGGGTGACCTCGAACAAGTACATGGTTACCCCACGCGGTGTGTTCGAACTCAAGTATTTCTTCACTGTCGCGATCGCCTCCTGTGAAGGCGGTGACGCGCACTCCGCCGAAGCTGTCCGCCATCGGATCAAAGCGATGGTCTCCGAAGAATCGCTTGATAACATGCTTTCTGACGATGACATCGCTGACCGGCTCAAGGAATGCGGCATAGATCTCGCTCGCCGAACGGTCACCAAGTATCGCGAGGCGATGAATATTCCCTCCTCCATACAGCGCCGCCGGGAAAAACGCTTGTGGCGCGACGGCGATCAAGGCTTCAAGGCCTCGTGACCAAAAGCGGCCTCTAAATCAAATGTGACGCGTTCTTCACATTCGCCCTCCTCCGGGCCGAAGCAATTGTCGAAATCGCTACATTCCCGGCAATTGGGCGCAGTACATAGCGAAAACCCTTCGGCCTCACAGAGTCTGCGGTAAAAGTACTTCTTCCATTTCATGTTTCGGGTATTGCCGGCCGCAAGCATCGGAAAATGCGTGGCAAGCAGGCGGTTGAGCTCGGCCCGATTGAGAAGACCAAGATCCTGCCAAAGATGGTCATCGCGCATGGCACGCCGGGCGACGATCTTAGCGAAGCGCGCGCTCGCCGGGTCGCTCGGCCGGGCATGCGCCAGCAGAAGGCCGCGCAGAAGTTCTTCCTCCATGCCCCGCTCAGGATCGCTGACGTCTTCCAAGGCTAAGGCCGCCATAGCGGTTGCGGACAAACCCAGGGGCAGGACCTCGCGCAGCTCGGCAAGGGAAAGCCCTGTTGACTCCGTCGCTGTCGCTTCGCCACCCTCGACCTCCTTGAGCGCACACGAGAGAACGCAGGCAAGGACATGCTCGTCGAACCCCCTCTCCGGCTCGACGGTGGGGCATTGGCCGGCGCCGACACATGCGTCTTTATGGACGGACATTCCCGTTCTCCTGGTCGTTTAGTGTCAGCGGCCCTGCCGCGAGCACATGGGTCAGATTTCGGGCACGCGCCGGCGCAGGCTCAACGCAACGCAGCGGCCGGCCGGTCGACCGCCATGACTACGCCTTGAGCTCGCCTTCGAAGTCACCGCGCTACCGTCGCAATCGCGAGGACTTCACTCTGGGTTAGACTCGGTGAAGGGAGCGCGCTCGAGCAGACCCCTTCAGCAGCGGCATTACCCCGTGCAAGCAAGCCCTCGGCAGGTGAGATATTCGGGCAGCCCGTCAGGAGCCGTCCAGGATGACGAAAGCGCTATTCATCAGAGGCATCTAGAGGATCCGGTCATGAGCGGCCGGTGGACGTTCGTTATACAATCTGTACGGCATTGCGAACTCAACCCGCGCATGACCCAGCGCGTTGTTGATGGCGGGAATGGTCTGGTCTCACCACAATTGGTCTGGCAGCATTGTCCCTGGTCGAAATCTTCCAACTGGCTCTGTAACACGATCTGGCCGGTTCAGGATCGATGAGCGGCTCTGCTAAGCTCCAGCAAATCGATGCAGACCGGCCTCCTCGGTGCGCTCATGGTTTCAGAGCAGAGCGCTGTCGCGGTCACGCCGTCGCGGGGTCCCTGCCGGCCATCTTTACCTTGCAGGTGTCGCTGTGGCGTTGCAGAGTATTCATAGTCCGTAGTCCCACTGATGCGGTTCCGAAGCTGTGAAGGCATTGTCATGAGAAGCAATGCGACGCTTCCCGAGCGCATAAATTGGATCGTCCGGATACGGTGCTCCAATCGGCTGTCGCGGGCCGAAGCGTTCTGCCTCCAGCACCGACGATGGGATCTGCTCCTCGAGCCAGTCATAGACAACGGTCCGTTCGGCAATCCGCCACTCCCCTGCCCTCTTTTGAAATAGATCGCAGTAGCGCCCGCTTAGCAGCATCTGGCGTATTTCTCCGTCTTTGTCCGGTCCGCGTTGCAGCGCGGTGAAATAGCTCTCGACTGCGGCCTCTGCCGGGTTAATGAATTCGACAAGGATGTTCGTGATCTGATGGATGTTGCGCGGTCCGGTCTTGAAGACGCCGAGCGCAAACCGGATGAAGCCCTCTGCCGAGCCGCAATAGGCCCCGTGATTGTCATGTGCATCTGGCCAGTAGGCGCTGCGCAGTGCCGCTTCATCGGCACGGTCTATCCCGCGGCAGTACCGATAGAGGCAGTCACGGATCGCCTCACGGTCGAGCAGTTCGACGATTTTCGCTTGGCCCGTCGGGTCTGCCGCAAATTCGGTGGTTCCGACGTGTTCCGGGACCTCTGTCTTCGGTTTGAGGGTGGCCTCCGAAGCGATTCGCGCAGCGGGTGGATCGTCGATTTCCAGCGCAAGTTCGGGGCAGGATCGCACCCCATCCGACGCAAGCAGTTGCTCCGCGTCCGCAACCTCGATGTCACCAGGGAGGATGTAACCCGCCTCATCCAGCTTGAAGACTGCCGGCGCTCGCGCCGCGCATTGCGCATGCCCCTGACATCTGGCTTGGTGAACGATGATGCGCAAGGCGACCTCCAACGTCTGTGCCCCAGCTCAGGCCGGGCTAGGTTTAGCCCCACTCCAGGATCAGATTTTCAATCCCGAACAGTTGGCCGCCGTGGGTGATGGGTGCTGTTCCCTCCTTGATCCGAAAGGGCGGCAGGCGCGCCAGCCACTCCTCCAGGCCAATGACAATTTCCCGGCGCGCGAGATGTGAACCAAGGCACCGGTGGGGACCATAGCCAAAGGCGGCGTGGCGGATGCCTTCTCGGGTCAGATCGACCGTGTTGGGAGATTCGAATTCCGCCGGGTCACGATTTGCAATCATCGTGGCGCAGGAAACGAAGTCCCCCTTGCGGATCGGCGCGCCTTCGAAGTCGATATCTTTCCGTGCGACGCGGATCAAATGAACGGTCGGAAAGGCACGCAGCAGTTCTTCGGCTGCGCGCACGATCCGGTCCGGTTCTTTTCGGAGCAATTCCTGATCTTCCAGTTTTCGCGCGAGATAGGCCAAGTCAAAGCCTATGGCTGTAGCGACCGTGTCGAGCCCCGCCACCAAAACGAGCACGCCAATGCCACGGACCTCCTGGTCTGTCAGCCCGCGGCCCTCGACCTGCGCCTGCACAATGAAGCTCATGAAATCGTCGACGGGCTTGTTGCGGCGCATCGCCGCCAGCTCGTCTATGAACGCTACAATCGTCCGAGCCGCCGCCGGCCGTCTGACATCATCGCCATGGAGCAGATCTTTCGCCCAGGCAACAAACGTCTCAAGACGGTGCTCCGGCAGTCCGATGAAGCGAAGGAAGATGCTGACCGCGAAAGGAAAGGCGAAATCCTTCATGACATCGCAGCTTGTTCCCGACGAGGCGATCCTCGTGATAAGCGCTATCGCTCGCTCGCGGATGGCGGGCTCCAGTTCCGTTACACGCTTCGGCGAAAAGAGCGGATTGAGCAATGAGCGAAAGACTGCATGGGAAGGGGGATCGAGTTCGAGCGGGATCGTCGGCCAGTCTTCGCCCAGTGCAGATGCGAAGACGTTGCGATGACTGGAAAAGTTTTCGGTCTCCTGCAGCACCCGGCGCTGATCTGCGGCGCGAGTGATGACCCAAGCACCCTGCCCGGTACGCGTGTTCCAGGGCGAATAAAAGATTCGCGGTCCGGCATGCACGCAAGCGATTGCTGCGTGGGGGTCGCCGTTGGGCGCCGGAGACATGCCTGGCGAGGAAAAAAGGCTGAAGTCGCCCACCATTTCCGGCGGGACATGATCTGGAACCGGGTTGGTTGCCATTTGGTTCTCCTGCGTTCAGGCGTTTACGCTCGGTTGAGATCGCGCAGGCTGTTCGTCACCGCTGAGCTCCGCGCGCACTGCCGACATCGCCTCCGATGACAACGTCGAGCAAATTGCGTGCCGAATAAGCGCACCATTGGCGCTGCTCATATCTCCGTTGTAGCTGCCCTTCTGAGGCTAACCTTGGTACGAATTTCGACATTCATGCCTGTTCCAGACACGACAAGGTTTTGCAGAAAAGAATGCTAGCGAGGAGCCGAGTGAAGAGGCTAAGTATCGAACGAGGTCACCTGCGAGAGAGGGTGTAGCTCGGCGGTAGCGAAGCCGCTCGCGAGCGCGCCCTCCACGAGCGCTGTAGCGAGCGAGCGGCTTTGCGGTCGTCATCGCTACTTCGTCGGTAAGGTCGGGTTGCTGACCCAACTAATTCGAAGGACGATCGATGACCGACGGCATGGTGAACCTGCGCGCTCGTGGAGAACGCTCCGGGTCCCGATCTCTTGCGCGAGATGGATTGGATTGCCGTCGAGCGGCTGAGCGAGCCGGAGACGGGCCGCGATCGGCCGCGCCTATGGCAAGAACAAGGTCCACGTCCGCCGGCGCCGAGGCCATCAGGGCGCCCGCAAAATAGCTCACTGCCGAGATCGGCAGCCCCACATACTTCTGCGTCAGGATCACATCGGCCTGGCGATGGCGATCGCCTTGTCGGGCATTTGCTGGTAGCCGGAAAAATCCTCGACCGCACTGGTCGCATCGGCAACCCGGCCGTTGCCTGCCGTGTTGCTGCTCTTGGCAAGAATCTTAGCCGCGCTGAGCCGATAGCGCGAACAGGATCCGCTAAGCGTTCTTTGATAATGCGGGCTGCTTTGGGGCGTGTTCAGCTTTGCTTCATCTCGGACGTTCCTTTTCGAGCTTGGCATTAGACGCCGGGGGCTCTTGCCGCAGAAGGATCATTCGAGGATGCCTTTGTGGAGGCCGTCCTCTGGAAACTTGACGGAGGGACCAATTGACTTCACTTCGAACAATTCCTCCCGCCCGCTGCCGTACAGGACTGGGATGTTGGACAATTGACCGACAATATGCCCCTCCGCGGGCAGCTGATGCATTTGCCTACATTGGGCTGCTTTACCGCGCAGTTTCGGTTGTGACCCATCGCAACGGGAGCAATGATGGCGATCCTCGCCAGGCGCGATGGCGCCCTCGGGAATGGCGCCTCCGATCGGGGCGATCCCCGGCGGGCCGCAAAAGACAGCTGTGCCCTCAATGGCCGCCTCGGCAGGCAGACTGGTGGTCAGCAAAATCCAGAGTAGCGGCGCGGACGCCGAGCGAAAACGCAAATCAATTTGCATCGGCCTCACCTCAAGCGGCGGTTGAACGGGGAATGCGCGGCAGGTTCTCGGCCAGTAGCCGCCAGTCGTGGCGCTCGGGTTCGCCTTCCTTGCGCGTCCCGAAGAACTGGATGATCATCTTGCCGTTGGCGCCATACGCTTCGAGTGACGTGACGTGACCGTCCCTGGTCGGCTTGCGCACGGCCCAAACCTCACGGATGTGGTGGGCCCTGAGATGCAGGTGGAAAGTCTCGTCGAGCACATTGATGCAAGGCCCGATCTGCTTGACCGACTTGATAGGGCCGGAATGAATCTGGATGCAGCCACGATTGCCGACGAAGCACATCATCGGCATCTCGTCCTCGGCCGCACGATGTAACATGGCGCCAACGGCAGCATTGTCGAGCAGCCAGGCGTAATCCTGGCCGACCATGCGCACTGCCTGGCGGCGGCTGAGGTTCAGGGTCTTCAGCATGCCGAAGAACTGGTGCACGTCGGTCAGCCGGCTCCAGTGCTCCCGCAGGTCATCGACTGTAGCGGCTTGGTCCGGAATCTTTGCGATATTTTCGCCTGACCTCCCCATAACCGACACGATCGGTTCCTGGTTCGAGGATTGGAGCTCGTCTGTCAGCTTTTGATAGGCATAGAGGTTGGAGGACGGTCTCAGTTGCACCTTGTGAACTGCCTCGCCTGCGGCGTCGAAGAATTGCAGGCTGCGGTGGATTTCCCCGCCATCGCGAATCTCGACGGCAAAGCCATGCGCCCACAGGCTCGGGAAGATGCGCAAATCAATGTCATTGCCGAGCACCATGGCGTGCTTGCCGGTGAACACCTTATCGTAGATGCCTATCTTCTCATGCACGGCACTGGCATTGCGGGTCAGCGCCATGACCTCGCCGATCGCCTCGAGACCGGTTAGCACATCATTAACGCGGGGCTCGATGCGCACCGTGCCGAAACCGCAGTGTGCCGCGAAAAGCTCCGCTTCCGAAATGCCTAATTGGGCGGCGAGATCGCGGTCGCGGATTGTTGGGCTGTCTTCGCGTGCCCGCCGGATTCTCTCCGGCGACGGTTTCCCGCGCTGGTGCATGTCTTCACCCCTGCTTGCGCATACTATCGGTCGGGCATCGTCGCCCTCGCCAAAAAGAGCTCAAAAGTCGTGCCAATTGCTCGAAGCGTCTCGGAAACCCGGCTTACGAGCCAGTTCCGAGGGAACTTGAGCCCCACCCCCTGTGGCGGTCTCGACAAATCCGACAATACCTGTCGGTTGCCCAACGCCTTGGCGGCAACAGCCGAACCAAAATCGTCGCCGCGTTGGCGATGTCGCACTGTCCGGAAACGGTTTTTTCCCATTGGCACGATCCATGCTTGCTGATCCGCGAAGTGTCACGCACCGAGGAGAAAGCCAGCGATGATTACGCTCACCGACAAGGCCGTTGCCGCCGCCAAGACCGCTCTTTCCGCCGCTAGTGAGCCGGCAGAAGGCTTTCGCATCATGGTCGAGACCGGCGGCTGCTCCGGCTTCAAATACTCGATGGGCCTGGAGAGCGTCCCGCGCGAGGGCGACGCGATCATCGAGACGGATGGGATCAAGGTGTTCGTAGACACCGGCACCCAGCCGCATATAGCCGGCATGGCCGTCGACTTCGTCATGGGTCTCGAAACCTCCGGCTTTGTCTTCGACAATCCGAATGCGAGCGGGAAGTGCTCCTGCGGCAAGTCCTGTAGTTGATTGCCGAAGAAGGAGAGAGGGCGCCTGAGGTGAGCTTGTCGGTGCGATGGCGGCCCAATCTGCGCCAATCTGTGGGGCACCTGCACCGCTTCTGGGTCGTCTCTGCCAGCAACGGCATGCGCAAGGCTCGAAGCGACCGGGTTGCGCCTTCACGTCATTCCGATCCATTGAGGACCATAGCCCATGAAAGTTGTCTATCTCGACAACAACGCAACGACACGGGTCGATCCCGCGGTCGTTGAAGCGATGTTGCCGTTGCTTACGGATCAATTCGGCAATCCTTCGTCGGCGCACGGTTTTGGCGCCCTTGCCGGCGCCACGTTGAGAAACGCGCGGCGCCAGGTGCAGGCACTGATCGGCGCGGAGTTCGACGACGAGATCACCTTCACCTCGGGTGGAACGGAAAGCGACAATGCGGCCATTCTTTCGGCGCTCGAGGTGATGCCTGACCGAACAGAGATCGTGACTTCCGCTGTCGAACATCCGGCTGTGCTAACCCTCTGCGCTCATCTTGAGGAGACGCGCCGCGCTAAGGTGCACAGGATCCCGGTGGACCGCCATGGCCGGCTGAACGTCGACGCTTACCGGGCCGTCCTCAACCCGAACGTGGCAATCGTCTCGATCATGTGGGCCAATAACGAGACTGGTACGATTTTCCCTGTCGCCAAGCTCGCCGAATTGGCCAAGGAAGTCGGCGCCCTTTTCCACACTGATGCCGTGCAGGCAGTCGGCAAGCTCCCGATGGACCTGAAATCAACCGCCATCGACATGCTGTCGCTCTCCAGTCATAAATTTCATGGACCAAAAGGGGTAGGCGCACTTTTCGTCAAGCGCGGCGTGCCGTTCCAGTCCCTGATCAAGGGGGGGCACCAAGAGAGCGACCGGCGCGCGGGCACCGAAAACACGCCCGGCATAGTCGGGCTCGGCATGGCCGCCGAACTCGCCTTGAAATTCATGGATGACGAGACCACGCGGATAAAGTGGCTCCGCGACCGGCTGGAGAACGGGCTTGTCAAGCGTGTCCCAAACAGCTTCGTCAACGGCGATCCCCTAGAGCGCTTGCCGAACACCGCAAACATCGCCTTCGAAGGTATTGAAGGCCATGGAATCCTGCATCTCCTCGACCGCGAGGGTATCGTCTGTTCCTCCGGGTCCGCCTGCACATCGGGCTGTGCGGAGCCAAGTCACGTCCTGAGGGCGATGAAAATGCCACATGGCGCGGTCCGCTTCTCTTTCGCGCGTGACAACGGACAAGAAGAGGTGGACCGGGTGCTAGAGGTCTTGCCTTCAATTGTGGAGAAGCTGCGCGACGCCCACAGTTCCGGGTCGAATATACGGAGCGCCGAAGGCCTTCAATGCGTACCGGGTCTCAGCGGCAGATGAACCGGCGTCCATTCATGAGCAGTCGGGTCTTTCTCAAGGATATTACCCTGCACGAGGGCGAGCAGGCACCCGGCGTTGCCTTGACGATGTCGGAAAGCTTGCGATCGAGATCGACGCAATTGCGACGTGGTCGCACGGAGTGTCCCGGTGCGGCTCACGGCATGGCGCCGGATGACCTCACGGGATCTCCATGCATCGGTCGAGAGCGGCGTCCGCGCCCTCAATCTGTCGTTGCCTGCATCGGATATCCAGCTTGCCACCAAGCTCGGGCTAGTCCGGGAACGACCGCTAAAGCTCATCGAGCATATGGTCGGGCGCGCGGCCGCCAGCGGCTTTTTCCTCGCCCTGGGCTCTGAGGATGCACGCATACCAGCCCAGGACTATCTCTCCCGCCTTCTTAAGACGGCGGCGCGCGCCGGCGCAAGCCGCGTCAGCCTGGTCGATAGTGTCAGCGCCCTCGATCCCCTTTCGACCTTCGAGCTTGTCACCCCGCCTGCCGCGAAGTCTCCCGTCGACCTCGAATTCCATGCGCATAATGATCTCGGCCTCGCTACCGCCAACACGGTGGCCGCGTTCCGCGCCGGCGCGCGCCATGCCTCGGTCGTCCTTGGAGTCGGCGAGCGCGCGGGCAATGCCGCACGCGAAGAGGTGCCGCCGCGATGGCTGTCCATCAGGAGGCAGATACCGAAGTCGGCCTCACCGCGCATTGCCCCCCTTGGCGGCCGGGAGACCTCGGGCGGGGCCGAGCGCCAGGTCGAGGGCCAATCCGGAGACAGTCAAGCCCATCGTGCTCGGGCCCTGCGGGCCCTTGCGTCAGCCCACCTCGCTCGCTTCCAAGCGGGGCCGGCTGCCTCCATGGAGATCGACCAGTTGTACCGCGCGCGACGTCCGGCCTCGACACCGGAGGCAGTTGTGACGACGAGGCCGATTGCCGCGCTGGCTCAGCGCATTCGTTCATCAGCCCGCGGCTTTCGGGGCTGCATGTCGAATGTGCGACCAACGCACCAGAAACCACCGTTTCCGACAAAGGGAGAACGCAATGAGTTGTTCCGCTGACAGCAGTTCCATCGACGTCACCAACATCCTCACGCGACTGAAAGGCCTGTCGTCCGCGGAGGAGTTCTTCGCTGTCCTTGGCGTCTCGTATGATCCGAAGGTGCTCAATGTCTCACGGCTGCATATCCTCAAGCGTGTGGGCCAATACCTTGCCGAGGAAGATTTCTCCGGTCTGCCCGACCAGGTGATCGCCGCGCGCATGCGCGCCATGCTGGAACGCGCCTACGAGGAGTTCGCGCTTTCCTCGCCGCTCACGCACCGGGTTTTCAAGGTGCTCAAAGATCACAATCCGAACAAACCTCACACGCCAGGCCGCACATTCGTTCCGTTCGACTCCGTCCTGAAGCGGTTCGGCCAATAAGCGCTACATAGTTGCGACGCGACAATGTCGACAAGCCGACAATTCGGGCACCGAACCCGGGGAGCCTCAGAAAAGGTCAATGCAATTTACAAGGAACAGACGTTCGCAAATCACTTGGCACGAATGATGCAAACAAGAACTCGCACCGCCAGGCCGCATCGGGATAACAGCGTAGAGAACGCCAATGCATATCGTCGTCAGCATCAAGCAGGTGCCGGACTCGGCACAGATACGGGTCCATCCGGTGACGAACACCATTATGCGCCAGGGTGTGCCGACCATCATCAACCCTTACGACTTGTTCGCCCTCGAAGAAGCACTCAGGCTACGCGACGCTTATGGTGGGGAGGTCACGGCGCTCACTATGGGTCCACCCATGGCAGAGGACTCCCTGCGCAAGGCGCTCGGCTACGGCGCCGATCGCGCGGTGCTTTTGACCGACCGCTATTTTGCCGGTTCCGACACACTGGCGACCTCCTTTGCTCTTTCCCAGGCAATCGCGAAAATCGGCGAGACGTTCGGCACGCCGGACGTGGTCTTCACAGGCAAACAGACGATCGACGGCGACACCGCCCAAGTCGGGCCCGGCATCGCCAAGCGTCTCGATCTCCTTCAACTCACCTATGTCGCGAAAATCGCCTCCATTGATCTTGCTGCAGGCGAGATCACGGTCGAGCGCCGTTGCGAGGGCGGCACCCAGAAGCTGAAGAGCAGGCTGCCTTGCCTCATCACCATGTTGGAAGGCACAAACGAGATGCGCCGGGGCTCGATCGAAGACGCGCTTTGCGCCGCGCGCAACCAGATTGTGAAATGGAGTGCGGCCGAGGCCGGCATTGAAGATCTCACCAAATGCGGCTTGCGTGGCTCGCCGACGGTCGTCAAACGCGTTTTCGCCCCTAGCGCCCGTTCGGAAAAGGCGGCGCAAATTGAGACCGCCGAAAAGACGCTGCGCGATGCCGCAGACGAACTGATTTGTGCAATCTTCACCCGACAGCCGGCGCTGGAACCGGAACTCGCCTTCGAGGCCGCGTGACGGCAAGGAGCAGACCATATGTCGAGCACGAACTCAGACACCCCTCGCCAGCCCCCCGGCCGTGCCGGGATGAAGAAGGAGCTTCCTGAGCGTTTCAGGGACTATAGGCACGTCTGGGTTTTCATCGAGCTCGAACGCGGCCAGGTCCACCCCGTATCCTTCGAGCTGCTTGGCGAGGGCCGCAAGCTGGCGGACAAACTTGGCGTCCAGCTCGCGGGTGCTGTGCTCGGACCCCCGGGAGAAGCCACCCAGAACGCAGTCGCCGAGGCCTTCGCCTATGGCGCCGACCTCGTCTACTTCGTCGAGGCGCCGGTGCTCGCCGACTATCGTAATGAGCCTTTCACCAAGGCGATGACCGATCTGGTTGCTACTTACAAACCCGAGATCCTGCTTCTCGGTGCAACCACGCTCGGCAGGGATCTCGCCGGTTCCGTCGCAACAACCTTGCTGACAGGGCTAACGGCCGACTGCACCGAACTGGACGTGGATGCTGACGGTTCGCTCGCCGCGACTCGCCCGACTTTTGGCGGTTCGTTGCTATGCACGATCTACACGCTCAATTACAGGCCGCAGATGGCGACGGTGCGACCGAGGGTCATGCCCATGCCCCAGCGGGCCGACAGAGCGATCGGGCGTGTCATCCCGCACAAGCTGTCGCTAGCCGAGGATGAAATCGTCACCAAGGTGCTAGGATTCCTTCCGGACAGCCAGTCGGGTAACGCCAATCTCGCCTATGCGGATGTGGTGGTTGCGGGAGGGCTCGGTCTCGGCGGAGCGGAGAACCTGCAGCTTGTGAAGAGTCTCGCGCGAGTGATAGGCGCCGAATTCGGCTGTTCGCGGCCGCTGGTCCAAAAGGGCTGGATGTCGGCCGATCGGCAGATCGGCCAAACAGGCAAGACAATTCGGCCGAAGCTTTACATAGCGGCCGGTATTTCCGGCGCCATCCAGCACCGCGTTGGAGTTGAGGGAGCCGATCTCATCGTGGCCATCAACACCGACCCGAACGCGCCGATTTTCGATTTCGCTCACCTCGGTATCGTCACCGATGCGGTCCGTTTCCTGCCCGCGCTGACCGAGGCCTTCACCCGGCGGCTGTCACCGCACAGTCGCGACAAGCTTGCGAGCTAAGGGAGATGGAAATGATCAACGAAGAGTTCGACGCCATTGTCATCGGGGCCGGCATGTCCGGGAACGCAGCTGCCTACACTATGGCTAGCGACGGCTTGAAGGTGCTGCAGTTGGAGCGAGGTGAATATCCGGGCTCCAAGAATGTCCAGGGTGCCATCATGTATGCGAATATGTTGGAGAAGATCATTCCGGATTTCCGCGATGATGCACCTCTCGAACGTCATCTGGTTGAACAGCGGCTATGGGTGATGGACGAGACTTCCCACACCGGGATTCACTATCGGTCGGACGACTTCAACGAGGTGAAGCCGAATCGCTATACGATCATCCGTGCCCAGTTCGATAAATGGCTTTCGCGCAGGGTGCGCGAGGCCGGCGCGACGGTTCTGTGCGAAACGACGGTGACGGAACTCGTCCGTGACGCCAAGGGCAAGGTGATCGGCGTCCGCACGGATCGGGCCGGCGGAGCTATCTACGCGGACGTAGTTGTTCTTGCAGAAGGTGTCTGCGGGCTGCTTGGCACGCGGGGCGGCCTGCGCAAGATGCTGAAGCCGGAAGCCGTGGCGCTCGCAGTCAAGGAGATGCATTTCCTGCCCGAAGAGGTCATTGAGCAGCGGTTCGGGGTCAAAGGGAGTGAAGGCTGCGTGATTGAGGCAGTCGGCACGATATCCCACGGCATGGCCGGGCTCGGGTTCCTCTACACCAACAAGGAATCGGTCTCACTGGGCATCGGCTGCCTCGTCTCGGATTTCGCGGCGAAGATGGAGAGCCCATACGGCCTCCTCGACGCGCTGAAAAACCATCCTTCGATCCGGCCGCTGATCGCCGGTTCGGAGGTGAAAGAATACGCGGCGCATCTCATTCCCGAAGGTGGCTACAAGGCTATTCCGCAGCTCTTTGGCGACGGTTGGGTCGTTGTCGGCGATGCCGCGCAATTAAACAACGCCGTTCACCGCGAGGGTTCGAACCTCGCCATGACCTCCGGTCGCATTGCGGCTGAGGCTATCATCCAGGTGAAGAGACGCAACGATCCAATGACCAAACCGAACCTCGCCCTTTACAAGACGATGCTGGATAAATCCTTCGTAGTCAAAGACCTGCGGAAATACAAAGACATGCCAGCTTTACTCCACACTAACGCCTGCAGTTTCTTCACGACCTACCCGCGGTTGATGTCGCAAGCCGCGCAAAACTTCATGCGTGTCGACGGCACGCCAAAGATCGAAAAGGAAAAGGCGACCACGGCAGCCTTCATCAAGGCGCGCTCGCGGTTGGGGCTGGTCAGCGACGCGATCCGCCTGGCCTTGGCGTGGCGGTGAGGGACTGACGACATGACGAACCCAGGGACAGAATTACGTGTCGAAGACAAGCTTTACCAGAACCGCTATCTGGTGGACTCCGGCCGTCCGCATATAAAGGTGCGACCGCACAAGCAACCAAGCGCGAATCTGCTCGCGCTGACACGCGTCTGTCCGGCGAAATGCTATGAGTTGAACGACAAAGGTCAAGTTGAAATCACCGCCGATGGCTGCATGGAGTGCGGCACCTGCCGCGTTTTGTGCGAGGCCAGCGGCGAGATCGAATGGAATTATCCGCGTGGTGGCTTCGGCATCCTCTTCAAGTTCGGATGATCGGCTTTGGCACCGTTTCGGCGGGTGTGCACCTGTGTACTCCCGAACTCGCGACAAAGCGCAATCTTGCCGGCACCATCTCGCCAAACTGCGGAGCGGGTGAACTTCCTGAACTGATGAAAAGGCGCTTGGGAGGAGCACCCTGACCACAACCGCTGAGGTGTTTCCATGGCTCACATAGGGCCGGATGATCGGGTCAACGGAGTAGGACGTCGAGACGCCAGTGATGGGATGTTCGAAGCAGATGACTGGCTCAGGGGAATCTACGAGGTATCGAAGGCGCTGACGGCTCCCGCCCGGCTGGAGGTTACGCTGGCCAATGTCGCGAACACTCTCCCGTCGTT
Source organism: Mesorhizobium sp. WSM4820 (assembly GCF_055811075.1). Taxonomy (NCBI): domain Bacteria; kingdom Pseudomonadati; phylum Pseudomonadota; class Alphaproteobacteria; order Hyphomicrobiales; family Phyllobacteriaceae; genus Mesorhizobium; species Mesorhizobium sp. WSM4820. The sequence goes on from NZ_JBVVQN010000016.1 coordinate 36,090, forward strand.
TGTGCAAATGCGTCATGGAGCAATCTTTGTCCTGGACTCTGAAGGTGAGCCGGAGATCGCCGCGAGTGCCGGCAGCGGCCCATCAGGCACTCACCCCATCATACCAAAGGCGGCAATAGATCAAATCGTCGCTACGGGCACGCGGCTCGTCATCGCGGACCTCAGTACGTCCGAGTTGTTTCAGGCCGAGCTTCAAACACGTCCTGGTGTCAGTTCCCTCCCAATGGCCTTTATCGGCGTCCCGGTTAAGGCTGAGGACAGGATCCTTGGGACGTTGTCGATCGTCAGAGACAGCGCAAACGGGTCCCGCTACGATGAGGACATCTGCTTCCTGACGATGGTGGCCAACCTCGTAGGCCGCACTATTCGCCTCCATCGCGGCTTGACTAGGGATCGTGAGCGGCGCGTCGATGAGAGCTGGACAGCGGAGAATTCGTCCGATGAGGACCGGACCGACCCCGTCCCGCATGCACCCGCCAAGATGGATGGGATCATCGGGGAGAGCCCCGCACTCAAGCAGGTGCTCGAAACCGTCTCCATTGTAGCAAGGACGAATTCCACCGTGCTCCTGAGGGGCGAGAGCGGCACCGGCAAGGAGTTTTTCGCGCAAGCTATACATAAGCTCTCGCGCCGGCGGAGGAAGTCTTTCGTCAAGTTGAACTGCGCCGCACTGTCGGAAAGCGTTCTGGAGTCGGAGCTGTTCGGACATGAAAGAGGCGCCTTCACAGGGGCAATTTCCCAGCGCGCCGGCCGTTTTGAATTGGCAAACGGGGGAACGCTGCTACTCGACGAAATCGGCGAGATTTCACCTGCTTTCCAAGCCAAGCTGTTACGCGTCTTGCAGGAAGGCGAACTGGAGCGTGTTGGCGGTACCAAGACGCTGCAGGTGGACGTGCGACTTATATGCGCCACCAACAGGGATCTCGAGTCGGCTGTCGTAAACGGGGATTTCAGGGCCGACCTTTATTATCGCATCAATGTGGTGCCAATCATCCTGCCTCCGCTCCGAGAGCGACCGGGGGATATCCCTCGCCTTGCGAACGCCTTCCTCGAACGATTCAACAAGGAGAACCATCTCGAACTCGCCTTCGCGCCGTCGGCGCTCGAGTTTATCTCGCAATGCTACTTCCCTGGTAACGTCCGCGAATTGGAGAACTGCGTGCAAAGGACGGCCACGCTAGCGCGCTCAAGGACAATTGCTCCATCAGATTTTGCCTGCAACAATAACCAATGCCTATCTTGGCTCCTCTGGAAAAAAGCTGATCATTCGCTCAGCGGCAATACCGGCAACCAGCGCTTTCGAAGCAATATAATGCCCGCCGGATTGCCGATGCCGGCCGGGCGCTTCGGCGCCCCGCAGGATCACGTGCGGCCCCATACTGCCGACCCTGCAAACGATCCCGCTCTCCCTGCAATAGGCCCGCGCCTGACGGACCGCGATCGGCTGATCGGCGCGATGGAGAAGGTCGGCTGGGTTCAGGCCAAGGCCGCCCGTGTCCTCGGCGTCACGCCGCGACAGGTCGGATACGCTTTGCGCCGACACGGTATCGATGTGAAGAAATTCTAGCATTCTCATGACGTGGAGAACGAGAACACTGCGCCAGCTACGCGAAATGTGTCGGAGCCCGGGCCAAAGCTGCGCGAGTGTATGATGCTGTCACACTCCCTTCATCACCCGCCCTTGCCGACGTCTTGCCGATCGCAGAAAGGAGTCACCCCACTCTCCTGAATCGGAACCATGCAGACCCAAGTGAGCAGTGGCAACTTCACCGCGGACGAGCTCGCCGTCGCCGAGACCGACATCCTCGTCGTAAGACCGGTCGGGAGTTGTGCCGAGGGCGATCACGGCCGAGCGGTCGACGCGGGATTTCTATCTTGAACTGATGTCCGGCCGGGTCGTCTTCCTCACCTCTAACATAGTCCTGTTAGAAGTCCGACAAAGCTATGTCGGAGCAACTCCATGATATCCGACGCGCAAAGCCAATTCGTGAACTAGCGCCACCTTTTCAGTTGGCATTGCTCTTGCGCTTCGAACCGCGACGTTAACCCGTAACGGAGCCCTTCAATGGCCGCACCGGTGATTTCAGTTGAGAGCCTGACCGGCGCGAGGTTCTCCGACCAGTTGCTGGTGAGCGCGAAGTCGGGTGGCTGCGCATCTTCCTCCTGCGGGTCGTCGACAAGGCCGGACGATGTGGATCCGGCCATCTGGGACAAGATCAAGGATCACCCGTGCTTTTCAGAAGAGGCGCACCACTATTTCGCGCGCATGCACGTCGCCGTCGCGCCGGCCTGCAATGTCCAATGCAACTACTGCAATCGCAAATATGATTGCGCCAACGAAAGCCGGCCCGGGGTTGTCTCGGAAAAGCTGACGCCCGATCAGGCAGTACGCAAGGTGATCGCGGTCGCCAATGAAGTGCCGCAGCTTTCCGTCCTTGGGATCGCCGGACCGGGGGATGCCTGCTACGACTGGGAGAAGACGAAGGCGACATTCGAACGCGTCGTCAGGGAAATCCCCGACGTCAAGCTTTGCGTCTCTACGAATGGGCTCGCGCTGCCCGACCACGTCGACGAGCTTGCCGACATGAATGTCGACCACGTGACGATCACGATCAACATGGTCGATCCGGAAATCGGCGCAAAAATCTATCCCTGGATTTTTTACGATCACCGCCGCTATGGCGGCATAGAAGCCGCCAGAATTCTGCACGAGCGGCAGATGCTGGGATTGGAGATGCTCAGCGCACGCGGCATCCTCACCAAAATCAATTCGGTGATGATCCCCGGAGTGAATGACCAGCACCTGATTGAGGTGAACAAGTGGGTCAGGCAGCGCGGCGCGTTCCTGCATAACGTCATGCCTCTGATCTCGGACCCGGCGCACGGCACGCACTACGGGTTGATCGGGCAGCGTGGCCCAAATGCAATGGAGATGAAGGCTCTTCAGGATCGTCTTGAAGGCGGCGCCAAGTTGATGCGCCACTGCCGGCAGTGCCGGGCAGATGCCGTCGGCCTGCTGGGTGAGGATCGTGGCCAAGAATTCACGCTCGACCAGATTCCCGGCGAGCTCACCTACGATGCCAGCAAGCGCGAAGCCTATCGGGAGCTGGTCGCGGACGAGCGCCGTGATCACCTCGCGGCCAGGAGCGAAGCGATCGGAATGGTCAAGACAGCGAGCTCCGGCAAGTCCCTCCTCGTCGCGGTGGCAACTAAGGGCGGCGGCCGCGTCAACGAACACTTCGGCCATGCCAAGGAATTCCAGGTGTACGAAGCCTCGCCGATGGGGATCAACTTTGTCGGTCACCGTAAGGTTGAGCAGTATTGCCTCGGGGGTTGGGGCGAGAACGCCACTCTCGACGGCGTCATCGCTGCGCTGGAAGGCATAGACGTCGTGCTTTGCGTTAAGATTGGAAATTGCCCCAAGGATCAGCTCGCGGACGCCGGTATCCGAGTAACCGACGCTTACGGCCATGATTACATCGAAACGGCAATCGGCGCGATTTATGCCGCCGAGTCCGGCGTCCCGGCACTCGCGGCGATCGCCTGAGCCGTCTCATTCACCCGAACCAGGAGTCAAAATGGCCTTCAAGATTATCGCATCCCAATGCACGCAATGCGGCGCCTGCGAATTCGAATGCCCGTCGGGTGCGATCAAGTTCAAAGGCGAGAGCTACGTGGTCGAGCTGCAGAAGTGCACCGAATGCGAGGGAGCTTTCGACACGCAGCAATGTGCTTCGGTGTGTCCTGTGCCGAAGACCTGCGTTCCTGCCTGAGCCCATTGGGTACCCACACAAGTGGCTGCCCCGGGGAATGCCTGCGCGCCTCATCAATGACACTAGCCTCAGAGAACCAAGGAACCGCCATGCGGCTCGCACGCGAACAGGAGGTGGAAATCCGCAGGCCTCCCCAATTTAGGCCGGGAGAGCGGGTCCGTGCCACTCGTCACATAAAGAACGACGGGACCTATCCTGGCAGGGAGATCGGCGAAAATCTCGTGCTCAAGGGCGAAGAGGGTTATGTGCGCGACATTGGCACGTTTCTACAGCAGTTCTTCATCTACGCGGTCGAATGGATCGACCGTGGGACGGTCGTCGGCATGCGAGCGCGTGAATTGACGAGCCTCGACAACGCCGACGCTCCCTGCAGTGCCGAAGAAAACGCCAATAAAGGAACGGCCGCATGAAAGTAATGATCCGCAGGACCGAGGCCGGGTTGTCGGCGTATGTCCCCAAAAAGGATCTCGAGGAGCCGATTATCAAGTTCGAGAACCAGGACCTGTGGGGCGGGGTCGTAACGCTCAGGAACGGCTGGCGGCTCCTCCTTCCCGATCTTCCGCCGCATACGCGTCTGCCGATCACCGTCGAGGCAAGGAAGCTTTCCGACGGGGACTGATGCCGCCCGTCAATGAGAGGCGTCAAGAGGAAACGAGCATGAACACGATCCCGACCTCGGGCCACCTAGTCGTCGTCCGGGACAGTTTTGCCCGAAAGCTGCTTGAGCTGGCCAGACGAGCGTTAGTCTCCGATGAGGTGATCCCGTATCTCGGTCCGGGTCTCCTCCGGCTCAGCTCTGCTGAGCCGCCTGTGCCGTGTACCCCCGAAGCCGTTGCCGAGGCACTCAACACGCGGGCGCCAGCCCCCTCGAAGATCCGCACCAATATGTGGTCGGTCGCGCAGTTCATTGAACAGCGCCGGCATCGCCGCACACTTCAAGCTTGGATGACTGATATATTTGCGGGGCCGGCGGCGCCGAGCATCCTCCACGCCTGGCTCGCAAAACTCCCGCTCTCCCTCATCATCGACAGCTGGTACGAAGGCGCCATGCGCGCGGCGCTGGCAGAGGCCGGCCGAACCGACGTCGTCGAGATACAAGGCGTTACGCGGGCGAACGAAGTTGGCGACATTTGGACCAGAACTTACGACTTGTCGGGAAGGGAACTCGAGGCTGGAGCAGCGACGAAGACGGTTCTCTATGCGCCACATGGCAGTATTAGGCCGGCCGCAAATTTCCTCATCGCCGATTCCGACTATGTCGAAGCCCTGACTGAAATCGATATCCAGACGCCTATCCCTGACGTGGTCAAGGAACGACGCGTCGACCGGGGTTTTTTCTTCGTCGGCTGCCGCTTCAATGATCAGATGCTGCGCACTTACGCCAGGCAGATCATGAAGCGCTCAGAAGGCCCTCGTTACGCGATAATGGACGGGCAAACGCTGACCAGAAACGAAGCCCGTTTCCTTGCGGCGAGCGGAATCACGGTGATTGACATACCAGCGAGCGAAGCCATGGCGCAACTCGCCGGATCAGCATGTTGAGCCGATGGTGGCCAGGATCAAGTTGGAGGGACGTCTTTGATGTGAGTCGACCGGCTCGCTTCCGAAGGCGGAAAATTCAGTCGGGGGCACTCGGTGGGCAGTGATGCTGTTGGCACGACCTCTCTCAAATCGTCCGCGCATGTAAAAGCGGCCGGGTGGGGCCGGGGCTTGAGCACGCTACTGCGCATTACGCGCATGAATTTGAGGCACCCGTGGCAGGTCGCGTTAGCTATCGGTTCGACGATGGTAGCCGTAATCCTGCAGTTGCTCATTCCCCAGATTCTCGGCCGGGCTGTCGACCAGACCCAGGTAGCCATCGGGGGTGGTGTCACGGTGACGGCTGCAGAACAAGCCCTCTGGACTCCTGCTCTCCTGCTGCTCGGCGCGAGTGCGCTACGCGGCCTCTTTACGATGGCGCAAAACTACTTTGCCGAAGCTGTCGGGCACCACGTCGCGTACGAACTGCGGCTTGCTTGTTACGACAAGGTCCAGCGCCTGAGCTTTTCCTTTCACGACCGGGTTCATTCAGGCGACCTGATCACCCTCGGCATCCTCGATCTCGACGGCGTGCGGATGTATTTTTCCACCGCCCTGGTTAGGTTCTTTCTGCTCACCATGCTGATCGGGATAGGCGCCTGCATGATGATCTCAACCGACCCGGTGCTCGGTTTGATCGCGCTGAGCTTCGTGCCTTTCGTAGCCTGGCGATCGTCGGTCACCCAGCTTAAGCTACGCGCCATCTGGCTCGACCTGCAGGAGCGGCTTTCCGTCCTAGGCCGCGTGATGGAGGAAAATCTCGCGGGCATCCGCGTTGTCCGGGCGTTTTCGGCACAGGCTCATGAGATGGCGAAGTTCGACATCGCCTCCACAAACGCGCTCGAACTCGCGCACGAGCAGGTTGACGTGTACGTGCCCAACACGTCGGCAATGACCCTCGCCTTCTTTGTCGCCATGGGGTTGGTCCTCTGGGTCGGTTGCGACAAACTCATCGCCGGCCAGATCAGCGTTGGAACGCTCACGACGTTCCTGACGTTCATGACGATCCTGCAAATGCCCGTCCGCCAAATCGGACTGATGGTCAACGGCTTTGCCCGCGCTTACACTTGCGGTTCGCGCCTCTTCAGTCTGCTCGACCAGGACATCACGATCGGGGATGCTTCCGGTGCAAGACCGCTCGAGATCGGTGAAGGAACTCTGCGTTTCGACAATGTCTCGTTTGCATATCCCGGCACCGGAAACCGCGTCATTCTAAAGAATATTACCTTCTGCGCCCGTAGGGGCGAGACGATCGCGATCGTGGGTCCGCCGGGTTCTGGCAAGTCGACAATTGCTCACCTGATCCCCCGCTTTTACGACGTCACTGGTGGCACCATCATGCTTGACGGGCAGGACATCCGCGGGGTCACCCTCGCATCGCTTCGCAAGGTGGTCGCGGTCGTACAGCAGGATGCATTCCTGTTCACAACCACGATCGAGAACAACATCGCTTATGGCGACCCCTGGGCGAAGGAACAGCCGATCGAGCGCGCTAGCGAATCCGCCCAGTTGCACAATTACATTCTCGGCCTCCCCGCTGGCTACAAGACGGTCGTCGGCGAACGTGGCGCCTCTCTCTCGGGCGGCCAGCGTCAGCGTCTCACCATAGCTCGCACGATGATGTTGCGCCCATCAATCGTCGTTTTCGACGACTCAACGGCCGCGATCGACGCCGCCACAGAGCAGCGCATCCGCTCGGCGATACGGCGTTTCGCCAAGGATAGGGTGACGATCATCATCGCCCACCGGCTGAGTTCACTCAAGCACGCCGACCGGATTCTGTTTGTCGACAACGGCGAGATCGTGGAACGCGGCACCCATCAAGAGCTTTTGGCCAAGCGAGGACGCTATAAGGCCCTTTATGATCTTCAGTTGCGCCCGGGAGATGACATTGCGACCACGTTTGGAGGCGCGCCCTGATGGCCAAGCGGCACGCCAACGAACTCGAAATCGAACCGAATGATAGCGATAGACGCCCTCCGCGCGCGGTCGTCGGGTCCCATCGCATCGAGGAGGAGATCTTTGGCCGGGCTTTCGACAAGAACATCATTCGCCGCATATGGGCCTTCGTTCGTCCCTACCGAGCCATGGCGGTCGTCTCGCTTGCCGCATTGCTGATTTTCACTAGCACGCAGCTTCTCATCCCGCTGATCATCCGCTACGCGATCGACCACGCCATAACTCCGGCAGGCGCTGATGCCTTCGCCCTGCTTGAGGCCGCCATCGCGTTTGCGCTTGCCATTCTGGTTAATTTCGGCGCCGCCTACGCGCAAGAAACCGTGGTAGGGAAAATGGCCGAGAACGTCCTCTTCGACATCCGCCGCGCCATGTTTGCCCATCTGCAGAAGGTATCGCTCTCCTTCATGGACAAAACCGAGGTAGGACGCCTGATGTCTCGCCTTCAGGGCGACGTCAACTCTATCCACGAATTTCTCGAAAACTCGATCTACTCCGTAGGCGACATTGCGCTTCTCTTCGGCATCATCTTCGTAATGCTGTCGGTCAACTTCAACCTCGGCTTTCTGACGCTCTCGGTCTTGCCGGCCCTGTTGATTATCCGCATCGTGTGGCTGCCGCGTGCCCGCGAGGCCTTCATGGCTGCACAAGAGACCAATTCAGTCGTCAACGGCGCATTGGCCGAAGCGATTCAAGGCGTCCGAACCGTCCAGTCCATGGACCGCCAGTACGTCAACTTCGTATTGTATGACGACAAGGCACATGCCGACCTCACGACCCACCTGACCGCTGCCAAATATGCACAGGTCATGGTCCCGATCGTCGATGGCCTCACCGGCCTCGCCATGGCTGTCGTCATTGTGGTCGGCGGCTCCATGATCATGAATGGCCGCGTCGATTTGGGCGTATTGGTTGCCTACATATTCTATATCCAACGCTTCTTTGACCCAATTCGCTCACTAACTCTGCAATATTCCATCATGCAGCGCGCAATGGCCTCCGGCAAGCGCCTGACCGATGTGCTCGACGTCAGGATCGAGATCCAGGACAAACCGGATGCCAGGATCCTTGCGCCCGAAATGGACGGCTCGGTCGAGTTCAGGAGCGTCACGTTCGGGTACGATCCCAAACAGCCGGTGCTGAAAAACGTCTCCTTTGGGGTCAAGCCGGGCGAAACGGTCGCCTTGGTCGGGCCGACCGGCTCTGGCAAATCGAGCGCGATGGCCCTCGTCCATCGCTTCTATGATGCTCAGCAAGGCCAAGTGCTGGTCGGCGGACATGATGTGCGCGATCTCACACAGGAATCGCTCGGCAACCAGATCGCCATGGTGCTGCAGGAGCCGTTTCTGTTCACCGGGACGGTTTTCGAGAACATCCGCTACCGCAAGACGGAAGTCACGCGCGAGAAGGTGATCGAGGCTGCCAAGGTGGTCGGAGCCCACGACTTCATCATGAGCCTTCCCGACAGGTATGAAACCCAACTCGGCGAACGCGGCGGCAACCTTTCTCTCGGCCAGCGCCAGCTTGTCAGTTTCGCCCGCGCTCTCGTCGCCGACGCCAAGATCCTTGTTCTTGACGAGGCCACCGCCAACATCGACAGCTACACGGAAATGCTCATCCAGAAAGCTCTCAGAAAACTCCTGGAAGGCCGCACCGGGCTTGTCATCGCCCACCGTCTCGCCACAATCCGTGGTGCCGATCGCATCATCGTGCTTCAGAACGGCCAGGTTATTGAGACCGGCAACCATGACAAACTGATGGCTATGGGCGGGCTCTATTCCAAACTCTACAATCTGAACTACTCGTCATTCGACGACATTCCCGAAGAGGAAGCCGATCCGACCGGACAAGCCGCCTCTCGTACCTGATGCTGTGATCAACGACTCCGGTGTACAGATCGGCGACTGGCGGCCGACGGTCGCCTATCCTCCGAACGCCCTCAAGCTGTCCGGTACGGCGGAAGCGTGGGTACGCCTTCTCTTTCAGGATGATGACGGGAATACAGCCGAGGCGTTCGGGTGGTTGACAGCTCCCCCGGTGTGCGATCCGCAGTTTGAAAGCAGGATGGACTCCGCCCTCGGGACGGTACCGCAACTCCTCGAAACCGGGTTGCTGACGCCGGCGCGGCTGGCGCGGGTCGGTTTCGGCGAGAAGAGCCACTCGATTTACGAGGCCGTCAAGCTCCTGACGGGCCTCGACGGGCGGTCGAACGACCCTGTTCGTCGAAGCGTCCAGCAGCCAGCCTGGAGGGCCGGCTCGGCTCGCTGGAAGAAGCGTTGGAGAAGGTCGCTCCGCTTGGCGATCTGGCAAAAACGCTTCGGGACGCGGCGAAGCACGCCGAGGATTGGCTTGTGATCCACACGTATCGATCGTCCGGGAAGCGATCGCCGAGGCGCTTGAGCCTCTCAAGGACCTGCGCGGCCTCGTCGCGGCAGTAACGGCCAGTTCGATCTCGGCACTGTCCGGCCGGATGAAGTCCGTCCTTGACCGTATCCAATTCAGGGAGCGGCTTTCATTTGAGGTGCCGCTCTCAGCAAGAAATCGGTTCAGGTTTCCGGGAGCTTTGACCATGGCACCCGGATCGACGCCTCGACCGTCGCCAACAGCTCCTGGCTTCGCGCCATCCTCTGGGCTTTCACGCTGGCCATGCGATAGCCGAACGGACCTCTGACGAAAAGATTGCCTACGACCATTCCGGGACATTCGCACCTACTGCGAAGACCTGCTGAAATTATGCTGCGCGCGGAAGAGCCAACCGTGTGCGACATGACAATCGGCGAACTGGCAAAGCTACTAAAAGAACGGCGCGATGCCAGCGGTGACGCCCACATGGAAGACCGCCTGCTGAATAACGATTATCAATCAGTGGCTTAGCCATACTTAACTCCACCTTAATCATAAATGGCGCGTTATTACCTGAATTGCGGGGTTACAATATTTATGGGCGAACGTCATCGGGAAGAGGTTCTAAATACAGTTCTCGCAGCCTGCTTGGGGCGACGCGGTGTTGACGCTGATCCTGAGACAATTCTTCAGAAGGGCCGATCCAGGCCAGATGTGATGGCAGTAATGCGCGGGCTGCGCTGCGCTGTCGAAGGCAAAGTAGCCGACACCTCGAACGCCGACCTTGTTGTTCTTGCCCAGGCTAAAAGTCGTGTGGATCAAGGCGTTGCTCATCTAGCCATCGCGGTGGTTTATCCCACGTATATACGCACTGTTCAATTCAGCCGATTGCCCCAAGAGCTTGGCTCTGCATCCCTCAAATTTTCGGTACTCACAGATGCTGACAACGCAACGTGGCATCATGGGAGCGTCAATGAAATTCTTGCCGAGTTGCGACGCGCGCACGATGTGATCGTGCGCGACGACGTGCTGCAACAGGCAGTCGATACCCTGAACGTTGGGCTAGCTGAGGTATCTAGTGCTCTACTCGATAGCGGTGCGACGTGCGACCGCTTGATTAAGTTGCTCGGGATAGGGACCAAGGGGCATGCCGAAACTACAATTTGAGTATCGTCGACGCGAGACAACCGCAAAGCTCTCGGCATTGATGCTGGCCAACGCGTTCATATTTCAGGAGCAACTGTCCGCCCTTGAGGAGAAGGTTTTGCCAATCAGGGCATTCCTGCAAAGGCGTGACTTCATAGGCGATACGGCACAGCACTGGGAGATGATAATCAGTGAAATCAACTACGTGCCAATTTTTAAAGTGGCGCGTGAAATTCTGCTGTCCATGCCGTCAAATCAAGACAGCGACGCCGCCATAAGACACTTGGCAAATCGCGCGCTTGAAATTGTATCTAAAAAGGCAGCGTTGCGGCACGACTTGATGGGTCGAATCTATCATCTCTTGCTGCTTGAAGCAAAATATCTGGGAACCTATTACACGTCGGTTCCTGCCGCTACTCTTCTGCTGAAATTAACGTTGAGCATAGACAGATGGCACGACAAAGACTGGTCTGACCCGCAGACCTTGAGGCGATTTCGCATCGCGGACTTGGCCTGTGGCACCGGCACGCTGTTAATGGCAGCTAGCCAAGCGCTCACCGACAATTTCATCAAGTTTAGAATGAGCAAGGATGAGCAAGTTAACGATGAATCGCTTCGAGATCTACATAAGCTGATTATCGAAGAAATGTTGTATGGCTATGACGTATTGCCGTCCGCCGTCCACTTAACCGCATCGACGCTGGCGATGCTCGCTCCAGAAACTTGTTTTCGCAACATGCATCTATACTCCCTTCCAATGGGCAGAATGCAAACGGGTCAGGTCTACCTTGGAAGCATCGACTACATCTCGGCAGACACAATCCGAACCCAACTCGACCTCATGACGAGCGGTGGTGGTGCTGAGCAAGTTGGCAAGGAAACCTACCAATCTTCGGCACCGCTGCCGTCATTGGATTTATGCGTAATGAACCCGCCGTTCGTTCGCAGCGTTGGTGGGAATTTGCTTTTCGGATCACTCCCGGACGAACGTGGCGAAATGCAGGGAGAACTGGCGCGGCGCGTCAAGACCTCCAAACTGGCTGCATCGTCCACAGCCGGCCTGGGCAGTGTTTTCACGGCCGTCGCCGACAAACACCTGAAAGATGGCGGAAGGATCGCCTTAGTCCTGCCTGCGGCCCTAGCAACTGGCGTCGCATGGGAAAAGACGCGCGATTTGTTCCGACACGGCTATGTGCTTGAAACAGTCGTGGCAAGCCATGACCCTACTAGGTGGAATTTTTCGGAAAATACCGACTTGAGCGAGATACTGCTGATTGCGCGCAAGCGAAATGGGCAGTCGGAATCCGACCAGATGATGGGAGGCCACACAACTCATTTTATCAATTTGTGGCAGAATCCAAAGAACAGCGCTCATGCTCTCGCCTTGGGCGAGGAAATATTGCGTGGAGCGCCAGCGCCTGTCGGCACATCGGCGAAGCCGGTCCACGGCTTGTCTGAAATTATCATTGGGGCTCAGAAATACGGCGAGACTCTTGAAATCCCATGGGGCGATGTACGGCAAGGTCCGTGGATAGGATGTTCATTCGCTCAAACAAATCTCGTCCGGACAGCATGGATGCTTCGGCAGGGCTATTTTTATCGACCGGGTCGGAATGAGTCGGTTGAGGTTCCAATGCAAGCCCTTAGGAAAATGGCCTCTCTCGGCCCAGATCGCCGTGATATTGCCGATGGCTTTACTGTTTCTAACTCTCACACATCATTTCCGGCACTCATTGGCCACAGCGGCGAATTGATCCGCACAATTGAAACCCTGCCCAACAAGTGGCTCGCGCCGCGTATCTCCCCTGCCAAAGGAAGACCAGCGCGCGATATCGGCCTTCTGTGGCCTCGCGCTGGCACTGTGATGATAGCCGAGCGTTCCAGACTGAATACTCAAAGGGCGTTGGCTGTGCGCCTACCTGAGCGCGGGCTGTCGAATGTCTGGTGGCCAGTTAGGTTACACAGTGAAGATGAGCGTGCTGAGAAGGTCATTGCGATGTGGCTCAACTCAACACTTGGGCTTCTCACCTTGGTAGCACATCGAGTTCCGACGGAAGGCTCGTGGGTACAGTTCAAAAAACCCACTATTGAGAACCTTCCAATTTTGGATGTAAGGGCTCTTTCCGAGCGACAACTCGCACAGCTGGCCGGTTCTTACGAAAAACTCGCCTCAATGGATCTAAGAACTATCCCCAATATGGCGGATGATCCGGTCCGAAAGGCGGTGGATGAGGCTTTCTCCAAGGTTTTGGGATTGCCACACCTGGACAGCCTTCGCGCTGAATTAGCTGCCGAACCCGTCATCTGCAACAGGCCGCTCGGATTTGAAGTCACCGCGCCCGCCATCGAAGATCAACTGCAATTCGAACTTATCTGATATCACCTCGCGTTCCGCGGCGAATAGCCAGCCCATGCCCAGCTCGGATTGATTGACTGGCACCGCCTTTATGTCCTGCTTATTGGCTAAGGCAAGTTCGGGCTCAATGGCACATAGGCGCATTGCCGACAGGCAGTTTAGGGGCCGTTAGCGGACTGGCAGCTTCCAGATGCAGCTCTTTTGTTGAAGACATTCAGGTCGGTGTGGGCATCGTAGTGACATGACCATAGGCGGTCGTTGGTTATCCCCAACCAACACCAGGCCGAGCGTTGGCGAAGCCGATCCTGACGCTATCGCGTCAACGTGTCCGTTGCAGGGGCAACCGTACTCGGTGGCTTGCTCAGGGACGCGTGCAGCGCCTTCAACTTGGCCAGTAGCTCATGGAATGTGATGACGATTACGTCGCGCAGGTTGTTCCGATAAAGCTCGAAGCTTTTCTTCTCGTCGTCCGTGGCGGGTTCGCAGCCGGCGATCACGATGCAGGGCACGGCGTAGGTGAAGACATCGTATGCCTTCGACGCGACCTTCTTGTTATTAATCTCGTTCTGCAGTTGATGGCGCTGGTCGAGTATCTGGGTGACGGCGCCCACTAACTCCTGCGACGGCGCGTGCACACCGCCTCGATACGTTTTTCTCTCCAGCAACGTTGTCTTCGGCGTCTTGATCTCGATCAACGCCAAGTTGCCGAACAGACCGAGCTTGATCGCGTAATCAGCCAGCTTGCCGCCGGAACCGTCGAACTTGGTGCCTCCAACCGCGACTTGGTCGCCGAAGGCCAAAGCCGGTAAGTTGAAAGCTAACTGCAGGACGAAAGCATTGCCGTTAAAGAATTCCTGCCAATGACGCTCTTGTAGACCCGCCTGACCTAGCTTCTTCTCGAACAGCTCAATCAGCTCCTCAAGGGATACCAATTCGATCTCGCGACGTAGGTCCAGGAGCTCAGCCGGTTCTTTCTCCGCGAGCGTCTTGACCGACTTCTTCACGGTGCGGGCCGCAGCCTTTGCCTCTGCTTCCACCGATCGAGATCTGCCGATCAGCGTCTCGGCAAGGATGTCAGCCACCGGCTTCGCAGTCCCGTCGCCGATCGGCAGCTCGAACTCCGGATCGAGCATCAGGTTGAGCGTGGCGTCTAGGTATTCACGCTTGGCCTTGTTCGCCAAGTCGAGGGACCGCCTGTGGGTGCGGTTAATGTCGCGGCGCAATCTTTTGAAGAGTGAGTACGACATCGAAAGCGTGTCGCCCTTGCGCGACACGCCTTTGTCTTCCGAAAACCGCAACGTCGTTACGCCGGACTGCCGCTCGGCTGACTCGACGATGAACCGCATATCAAAAGCCAGCCCGAAGCCCGCGAGTGGCTCGCGGATGATGCCGTTGGGCAGCTCCTCGTAGTAGAGGTAGTCCCCATCCTCCATCGCTACCATCGGTGAGACCACACCCTCCAAAATGAGGGTCTTGAGGTGTAGGTACTTGGGCTCCAAGAAATAGGCGCCGAAGGTGGTGCCGACCGGATAAGTCGTCAGAGTCCTAGTCGACTTCTTGTACCGAGCGAGGATAATCGGCTCAGTCGGCACCTCGAAGTCCGAGTTCGCCTTCATTGCCCTCTCCAATCCGTCGCCCGTCAGCTGCAGCTCAAGTCTGTAATCACCAAAGTCGAGCGGATGGTACGCGATGCGAAGGCCCTCGTCCGCTCGATCCGGACTCAGCTTCGGGATGATGGGTCCGATACTCATGACGGTTCCTTCGGCTTTTCTTGCAGGGGCAGCTTTTGACAGGGATGTCTTATCTGCCATATCTTGATGATTAAGAGTGCTATCGCTGATGCCGAGTGGATGGCCACCTTGGCGATGCGGGCGTCGATACGACGGAAGCCCTTCTCTTTGCCATGGGCGCCACCGACGTGTGTACGCAGCGAGCCGATGCTCTCGACGGACGTCACTAAACCTGAGAGCACAGCCTTCACGTCGTTCACGATCTCGGGCGCCGCACGTTCTCTTGTAGGGTTGAGCCCCAGTGGATCCCGCACCGCCCGGTAAAGGCTCGTGATGTCCTGCTTCGCAGGGAAGTAGATCTCCAACTCGACCAAGATGGACCGGCACACGCTCTCAACAACAGCGCAGGCTGCAGTGACCGCGATCTCCGGGTCGTCGGCGGCCGCACGTAGAGCTCGATCTAGATCCCGGCTCACGGTTTCGAAGTCGATACTCGGCGGCCATGTCCGACAGCTCGCCGGTCACCGGCGCGGTCACAAGAACCTCGACCAGTCGCATAGTGCGGCCCGCCGACTCGAGCTTCAAGCCGTCGTAGAAAAGGTGCTCGTTGAGGTAATCGACTTCGGCAGCGTGCCGCTCCGGCTCCTTGATGAAGTCGCGGGGATCTGCGGCGCTTTCGATGATCCGCTTGAGCACCTCTCCGTTGCCAGTGTCGATGAAAATGGCCCAACGGATCGCTGTCTTGGTGGCCGTCACCCTGCTCTCGGCTTTCACGTCGAAGGGTACACCGAAGCGTTTGAACAAGCCTTCCAGCCGCCAGCCCTGACGATACAGGCCAATCGATGACGCATAGCCACTTGCCGAGTCGCCAGAGATGATCTCCGCGAGCGCATCAACGGATTGCTTTGGAAGGTCGATTCGCACGCACGAATTCTACACCAGTTCAGCGCGAAGACTTATAGATGCCCAACTTGCGATGAGGATTAGGGGCTTTGGCGAGAGTATGAATTTGAAAACTGGCAACGTCCCCTTTTGCACGTACAGCGGGATCGGCGGCAAGGTCGGCTTTCAGGAAGTTACGAGGTGGATCTCTTCGGCCGACATTGAGGCGCCCATTTCCGGGTCGGGCATGCAGACGACTATCCGAGGCTCCTCCAGTTCCTGCGCGACGTTGACAAGGGCTTCTGGCTTTCTGCACCAGCTACAACGATGCCGTTCCGGTTCTGCCGCAAGCGGACGATCCGGTGACCATGCACTTCATCGCGCTTGACCCCTTGCCGTGGGGTGAGATCGAGCCTGGCAAATGGGCACGTATCGGCCATGTCGATAAGTCGCCGGTGGCCGGCATCACTGTGGAAGTGTTGACACGGCCTTGGGCCGCGCGGACCAATCAGCCCGAATGCAAGCCCGGCCATCTCTACAACTTCGCGCTGATGGCGCATGACGGGCGAAAGTTTGACTATGGCAGGCTTCTCGAGACCACGCGCAGGCTCCATCCGAAAGTCGTCCATATCTGCCTCGACAATTTCGAGGACTCTCTGCGCTTGACGATCCCCGCCGTTCTGGGCTCAGCTGCCATTATCGCGATAGTCGAAGAGCTGCTCGAACGAGCACGCACACATGTCAGCCGCTCGCGCAACCCGGTCGCGCCCGATGCGGACAGCATCGCTTCGGAGTGGCCCGAGTATGTGCTGGGGCCGAAAGATCCGTTGTCCTTCCTAGGGCCCGACATGCCCTGCAGCTTCTTCAGTGTCTAATCGTTCCTCAACGTCTCTGCTGGTGGTATAGCTATAGTCCCAGCTTGCTGAAGAATATCTTGTTTCGCATTTCCGCATCCCGAAGAAGCTTCGTCCAGCTGATGACCTCCATGTAGAGGTTGTTATTTCCGAATCAGCGGAACCATCCCATGCCGTCCGGCATGGGTGTGAATTCCTTTTCAGTGTGAAGCCATTTCCTAACCTTGGCGGTGAGGTCGCACACCACACATCCGTAAAACGGCGTGGTGTCGTTCACGAGAATGTCGCGCCCGCTTGGCGTCTTGAACTTCCCCTCTCTGATCTGATTCACGTAGCGAACAATCTGTTGGACCGGGTCTTCCTTCGAGGACGGATCCGCAAAATTGTCCCTCTGCGGCTTTTTGAACTCGAAGATGGTGATGGCATTGCTGGCCTGGTTTTCGCCGCGAAACGCGACGCGCCTGTTGAACACAGTTATGTCCGTACGGTCACTGTTCGCTTTGTTCAGCGGCTTGTCCGACGACACATACGATAATTCAAGCTCGTCGAGAATCCAGAGATTGTGCGCATCGTAGTCGAGGTCTTCCGAGTCCTTCTTACGCCGCATGATGATGTCCTGGACATCTCCTTCCGATTTGTGTTTGCCATCGCCGTCTATCTCCAACGACTTGGAAAACAGGTCGAGCACGCATTTGCGCATCGAGACATAGTGGATGAGATCGTCCTTGCTCGTCTCCGAAATGCTTTCCATCAGCTGCGTGATTTTCTCGCTTAGCTCGCTGGGATTGTCGGATTTCAGCACCGCAGCAACCTGGCTCCGCATAGCAATCTCTTTCTCGTATTTCTTCTTTTGAAGGTGCAATTCGATATCCTGATTGGATGGGCGCATGGGCAATGCGGTGAAATCTATTTTGTTCCGCGAGCGTGCGGTGCCCAGGGCGCATCAGACGAAACATAGTCCGCGATGCGCGCCTCCTTGGGCGCTTTCGCTCTGCAATCTCCGACCCGACGGCGGACCGGGCTATCTCAGCGGCCTTCTGCTCAATATCGTTCTGCGAAATCCCACTGAGCAGATCCGCATCGGTCTGGAACCGAAACTCGCCCCGTTCCAGCGACACGTTGTCGTTGAGGTAGTCTCCGAACACATAGGCTTTGATGACGAAGTTTCGGCCTTTGGATACGTCCCCGTCCGGACCCGGCTCGTAGAATTCTTCGCCGAACTCGGGAATCTGGGATTGCAGCGGGTTGTCAGTCACCTCGCGGCGATGCGCGACAAGGCTGACTTTGCTCTTGGCCACCCTCGGTGAATAGAACTTGAAGACGCGAACATGGAACGTCTTTTCTTCGTCATTCGCCTTGAGCGAGAACGTCCCGTTCTCAACCTTCATTTCGACAATCTGGCTGCTGTCCTTGCCCAGATAGTCGTTGAGCGACAGCGTGCCGGAGGCGTCCTTCGCCTCGCGGACGACGGAAGGGCAGGCGCAATCTTTGTCAACAAAGTAGGGAAGAAGCCGCTCCACCACCACGCGGCTGATGGTTTCGAGCCGCTTGTCCGGAAACTTCACCGACTTAATGCCGGAAATCTCGATGACGGTTCCGGTTTCCTTTGCGGTCGACTCGGCGACTTTCTCGTCAACGATGATATCCTTGTCTAGGCCCATCCTGAACGAACGGTCTTGAAATTCGCTTACAGTCGTACCGCTATACCCCCGCCAGTCGCCTGTAGCCCTTTGCTGCCAAGGCTTCCTCAAAAAAGAAAAGGCTTTCGTCCCGGGCTGTTATCCCCAGTGCTACCCAGTTGGGTAGCAAAATGGTAGCAGCGCGTTCGCCCCTTGTTCACGCGTTGCTTTCCAAACGTTTCCTGCGACACTCGGCGAATCCACGCTACACGCGCGCGACATGGATTGACGCTCTTCACGAACCGGGCAAAGCTGCGTGTTGGGGGAGCAGCGCAATGAAATCCGTACGCTCTGGAGCCTTGTTGTTGTCGATTCTGGGCATCTGGCCAGGCAGCGTTAGCATTTCCGATGCGCGTACAATTGACAACGCGAACATTGAAACGGCCGCCGAGATGAATGTCGCTGAGAATATCTGCGATATCAACTTCGAAAGTGGTCCCGGCAGCTTGGTTCACTTCGTCATGCTTGCCGCCGCGGAGCTTCGGGTGAGCCTCGATGCCGCCGCTCAAATGGCGGAACGTCCGATCGCGCGAAATAATGAAGTTCATTGTGTCGAACAATCGCACGGCAGAATTTTGTTGAAAGGCGAAGAGTGGTAAGCTGTAGCCATAGCTGGCGACATTGGGGGGTCAAATGAAATGGATGCTAGCCGCCTTTGCGGTGCTTGTTCCTTCCGTGGTTTCAGCCGACGCAGTCGATAGTGCCTATTTGCTTTGCAAGATTGTCGATTCCACCGGATTTTCAACTCAACCTTGTGACGTTTCGGGATGGGGCGGGACGGTAACGGCCTATTTGGATATGGACAGTTCGAGCGCTCACCAGGCGTGCGAAGCGATGGCTGCGAAGATGAACTCGTTGGGTCGCCATTTTGAAGGTCGCCAGTGGACGCTTCAGATCAAGTCTCCCTATAGTGGCGAGAACAGTATCGCTTACTGCAACCTGCCCCAATGACGCCATGAAGGCGATCGTAGCGAATCCTTTCGCGGTGGGTTTCCCCACGTTCATAGTCTCAAGGATTGGCCTGTCTCCCTTCGTGGGTGTTCGGGCGTGCAGCGATGGTTGGCATTCGATGTCGATTGGCCGCCGCGGCGCATGCTCCTGGCATGGTGGCGTGGGAGGGCTAGACCACGGCAATTGGGTCATGCCTGCCACGATCGCGCTAGGTGTGGCGGCCGGTGTTACGTGGAACGCCCTGAGATCGAAATGGGGCGGCACAGCAGACCCAATTGAGGAATGGAGGCCGCTGCACTTGCCGTCGCCCACCGAAGCGCCGCCCGCGCCTTCGAAGATGGACGAGGTTTCGAAATTAGGGGTGCAGTCTGTCGCTCAACAAGGCGCCTGGCTGCGGTGTCCAAAGTGCTCTGCGGGAATGAAGCTGCGAATGGCTCATCAAGGAAGATTTGCCGGCCGCCAGTTCTGGGGATGCAGCCGCTTCCCGTCCTGCAGCGAGATCGTGAACATCAGCCCGGCCGTTGCAACGACGGGGACTCCGCCAACTGCGGTGCCTGGCCCAGCGTCCACCGCCATCGCGCCAGAAGAAATGGCACGACTGCGGTAACAAACGCGACGAGCGACTGAGGAGTCTGCCGCCTACATTACGGCGGAGTTGGCCAAGGCGAAGAGGTGAGAACGTTTAGGCAGTTCAAAACCGGTCGGGAAATATCGACCCTATCACAAGCGTCACAGATGACAGTGCCTCCTGCCCCGCCCTGTAAATTGCGGGACGTCCATCATATCCGATGGCGAGGGGCGCGGCGTGAGCGCACGCTGAAGTTCGCGATTCGGACGCATGGAGGCGGAAATGACTGAGGACGATTTCACTGTTGGCGACGAAGTAGTCCACCGAACAGGTGGAAAGAAGATGATTTATACTGGCAAGGGTATGCTTGGTGAGGCCATTTGCGAATGGTTTGATGGGCTTAGAAGGCATCAGGAAACATTCGCATTCGTCGCATTGAAGAAATTCGAAGAGCCAGCAGCATCGGTTTTGGCTGGCAGTTCGACGCGCGTATAGCTCGGGCCTGACGTAACGTTGCCCCCGATGGAAATCGACAGGATCGACAAGGATGAACTGGAGCCGGACGGCAAGAAGAAGGCTGCCCGAGCAGCGATAAATGCTCTTGCGGGCTCAATTCCCTTCGTCGGAGGCTTGATCTCCGCTGGCGTCGGCTACTGGTCTGAACAAGAGCAGGAGCAAGTCACCAACATTCTGAGGCACTGGCTCCAGATGCTTGAGGACGAGCTTCGTGACAAGGGAAAGACGATCGCGGAAATTGTGGCGCGGTTGGACATGAAGGACGAAGCTATCAAGGAGCGCATAGAGTCTCCCGAATATCAGGCGCTGCTGAAAAAGGCGTTCCGCAACTGGCCGTCGATCGACACAGAATTTAAGCGCGAGCGCATCCGGAATATCTTGGCGAACTCCGCTGCGGCCAAAACCACTTCCGACGACGTCATTAAATTGTTCATCGACTGGATGGACCTATACTCAGATTTCCATTTTGAAGTCATCGGAGAAATCTATCGAAACCCAGGTATCACCCGGGGTGCAATGTGGGACAATTTGGATAAGCCAGATGTCAGGGAAGACTCGGCGGAAGCCGATCTTTTCAAAATGCTCATCCGAGATCTGACGCTCGGAAGCGTGATCCGCCAGCATCGCCCTACGGACTATGATGGCAATTTCTCAGGAAACCAACTGCCAAGCGATCTGCGCCAGGTCATGCACCGCGAACGGCGAAGTCGGCATTTGACGAAGTCGAACCTTATGAGCTCACGGATCTAGGAAAGCAGTTTGTACACTACGCCATGAACGAGATAACGGCGAAAATTGAATTTCAGGAAACTGCTGAGCCCGTTAAGCCTGAATGACGCCCCTAACCCTAGCCGAGCGTTCTCGCGGCGCCTTCACCATTCGGCTGGCCCCGCTAGGGTTGTCCAGACTGGACGCTTCACTGCGAACGCTCGACTGCAAACGTTGCCGCGTCATCTCCTTCGCCGGCCTGGAGAAATTCAACGACAGCAGAAAGAAGTTCATGGCGAGCTCAATCGTGCCGCTTTCCGTCTCCAGCTCGAGGAGCCCTATCAACGGCTCTGCCGATAGCAGTGTGGTGTCGACGGCGATGAGCTTGGCGAATCCGGATTTGCTGGGATTGCGTTTCATGGTGCCTCCCTCGCGGATCTAACCTACAGGCAATCTGTTGATTGCGCGAGCAGCCGAAAACCAAAGATCAACGGCGGCGTTGCGCTTAATCGGATCGCGCAACCAGGAGCACCAGCATGAGCGAGCCGGAACAGGATTTTGCCGAGAAGTCCGCAAGCGCATTAGAGAGAGCGCCGTAAACGATCGCGACGAACGGGCAGGGCTACAGTTAGTTCGCATGGCTATCGAAATGACGTGTCCCGCCGGCGAGGAAGCTGTCTTGGGTCTCTATGGTCCCTTGCCGGTTCATGAGGGTGAAGCGCTGGCTAAGGCCATAATCGAAACCGTCGATCGGTTAAGTCGTCCAACCGAGGCTACTCCTCGTCACTGAAACCCAACAGCGTTGCATGACGTATGTGGCCGTGCTCGCCACGAAGATGCTTGACGCGCAGTTTCACCCCGGGTTTGACCCATTGCGTCGCCGGCCGCTTCTTCATGGCCTTGGGCGGCGGTCCGGCGTGTTCCTGGACACGCTTCCACAGTCGGTCCCGTATGTCATGGCCCAACGTGATGAAGGCAGAACCGGCATAGTTCCCGGTGCCGGGCTCGGCCAAAAGTGCGAACGCCGCTTTGCCCCGCTCACGCTCGACGCCCAGCAGCTCGAATTCGTCGACGGTGAAGCTCTTTGTGTTCAGCCAGTTCGTCGTCGGGCCGCTACGATACTTGCTGCCGCGGCGCTTCGAAACGATCCCCTCGAGGCCGGCCTTGTCGACGAGATAGTACACCGCGTCACCATCGCCAGGCATCTCCTCGCTGAACTGGATGCGGCTGCCGGTCGGGATCAATCCATGCAGGATCTCGCGCCGCTCCTCGACAGCTAGATCGCGCAGATCCTGGCCGTTGAGGTGCAGCAGATCGAAGGCGCCGAGATAGAGATCATGCTGGCGCTGCGTGATCGCTCTGCGAAGTGCGGCAAAGTCTGGCAGGCCGGCTTCGTTAGTGACGATGGTCTCGCCCTCGATGATCGCGCTGCCGAGATCGAGTTCCTTCGCGGCTTCGACCAGGTCGCGATACTTGGCCGACCAGTCGAGGCCGGTTTTGGTGTAGATGCGGACGTCAGGTCCATTGATGACGATCTGGGAGCGGTAGCCGTCGAGCTTGATCTCGTGAATCCAGTCCTCGCCACCGGGCGGCTTGGCGACCAGCTTGGGCTCCATTGGAGGAATAAACGCCAGCCTGGCCCCACTCATGCAAACCCCACGCAACCATCCTATTCAATAAGATTTGAATGTTTAGGTTCCGCTAATAAAAAGCCCACCCCGGGGAACGGGACGCGGGCTGATCGGCCATCTGGTCGCACAGCAATTGTCTGCGAGAACATGCTGCGAAGACCCAAACTTTATGTCTCAAGCCTTTGTTCCAAACGCAAAAAAGCCCGCCGCACCTTTCGGCACGGCGGGCAGATCAGTCGTTCACCAAGCACGAGGGGTGGGCGGGATGTGCCCGGATCGAATGAAATCCTATGCGCGCCGCCGGCGCCCGTCTACCAACCGGGAGTTGGACCGATTCCGCATGGCCGGCCTTCCAACGCCGCGGCTGGGCCTATTCAATCTTCCGCCGCCGCCGGGACATCGCCGCGAAGAGCATTGCCTCCCGGTTAAATGCGGCTGGAGTTTGGTGAAGTCGTACTCTCGCTAGTGGGGCGCGAGCAGCGTGGTCGCAATTCCGGTAAAGAACCCTCCAAACATTTTTACCATGTCTGATGCCGACTTTAACTTTGCCTGATTCTCCGGAGTGTCTTTGGTAACCCACAACACCCCAATTGATCCTAAAAAGGCGATCCCGATTCGATTACCATTAGCGCCAAATACGGGATCATCCAACCCAAGTCTGGCTTGGGCGGCGTCGCCGGGGCTGCTGCACTTTGGGCGAAAGCAGTACTCACAAATAAGCTTGAGACCTGCAGCCAGCGGCTAACCCAAAAATATATGGTTACTGCGAGACTGAGAACACCTAATATCGCTGCCATCAGGGTCATCAGAGAATAGCTGGCGTTGTGAACCTGAAGCTCAAACTGATCGCCGTATCTGATGTACCTCATAATTTTTTCGCGGTGCCGAGGCTCCATCTTGTAGATGTCAAAAAGGGCATCCAACCGCGTGGCCATCCTTTCGTGACGCGCCTCCCTCCTTCGGACTTCTCGCCCTCCACTGCGATAGGAAATAAAACCCCCGATCGATACCAGCACCACCATTATGAAAAACGGCATCCAGCTCCATGGATTATTAGGGTCGCCCAGCACTTTTGTCCCCAGCTTCTGACATTAAAGTTTCACAGCTTAGAATGAGCTGCCGTTCGTATTGGTCGGAAGCTTCAAGGACCGTTTTTTTACCAACGAAAAAGAAGAAGAATCCTGCGTGGATTGCAGCGATGACTAAAACAGTGAAGACTTGGAGGAGAGAAGGGTCGTTTGGGACATTCATTTTTCGTGAGATGATGAGCAGACAGATACCCACCACCAATGAGTTGAGCGTCAGCGCAGGCCACTTCGCGCCGTACAAATTGCGGCGGAACCCATAGGTTTTGTTTTCCTCGAACAAGATTTTGAACCTCGCAGTGTCACGAGTTCTCTCTCGGAGCCAGTTTCCGCATCTCTCGTAGAAGCCATCCGCGCTGCGCGGATTGTCGAGCTCCATCTCGCCCGCAGGGCCTGGTTCGCCAAGCTGTTTTGCCAAGAAATTCCGATATCGGTCCTTCGTCTCGTTGGCAAATTGCGGGTCTCCGCGCCGAAGCAATGTGATAGTCGGGCGACCGCCTGTGGTTTTGAAAATCTCGCGTTCAGCCTTTTTGCCGAACCTGCGCGCTATGTCCGAGAAGCCGACAAAGATCACCGCGACCGAGACCGTCGTGATCGCCTGAGGCAAGCTGAAAGTGTTCCAAGTGACCGCGACAGTCGCAAGCGCTAATGCCGGAGCAATGGCCCAAATCGCCGGGAGAAGCCGCGCGCGGATACTATAGGCGTCGAGAAAACCCATCATCTGACCCCATCCGTCGTTATTCTTCGATCTCATCCGGATACGGCTCCTGGGTCGCTGGCCCCATATCCGCTCGATCAGGAGCATTGTAACCAGTTCGCACGTTACCGCCTTCGGTGGTGAGCACCCTCGCTCCGCGATGCTTCATCGCTCTTATCACTGCTTTTCGCGGGTGATCGGCGTCGGCCTTCGCCGAGCTGATAATTGCCGAGAACAGCTCCTGTCCTGCGGCTGGCATCTGCGCAAGGCGAGGCCCGAGCCACTGGTCAAGAATGGCAGTAGATAGGCCCCTGCGCGAACCGTGATGCGGCACCTGAAACTTGTCTATGCCCGGCAAAGTAAGTCCAGCGAATGGCGCGTAGATCGCTGCCTCTGCAAGCGAATCTTGGTTGCAGTCCCCTGTCAGCAAGTAAGTGAGGTTGGCGAACCTGGTGAATTGGACCACCGACATCCGGTTTTCGGCACTCACCGCTTCGGTTGAAAAGACCTCGTATCCCCATCCTCGCTTGACCAAATTAGTCGCTGCGCGCGCAACCTGACCGATCGACTCGAGCACGCTTCCGAGGCCAGACGTCATCGTTTGTTTGATCGCTGGTGATTTCTCGGACTCGACAACAAGATCAAGATATCTCGCCTTGGTCGGTGATAGGACACGAAAAATACCGACCTGCGCGCCCTGAAATGGCTCAAAGATTGGTATCCCGCGGCGAATGGCAATCTCTTCGAGCGCGGCGAGGTTTGAGAATTCGCCCTTCAATGCGCGCGCCAGGTTTTCTGCATTCGAGTACCGATTGAACCGGTGGACAATTTCGGCGGCATAGATCCACGGCCGTAGCATCCAAAGCGCCCCAACATTAAACTGTTCCAGGATGTGGCGAAGACCGCCGGCATGATCGCCGTCATTGTGGGTGCAGAGGACGTGGTGGATATAACCAGAGCCGTAATTGCCTCTTATGTGCTGCTCCAGTTTTTCTCCGGTGTCGACATACCCGCCGTCGACCACCTGGATAGTCACTTGTCCGTTGACGTAGTGTCGAATTGCAATCGCGTCGCCACTCTTCCGAGTTTCGACATCCAAAAATTCAATTTCGAGAAAATCCGGCATGGCCCACCCCCTTTAATACAGCGGGCCACAATGCGCCCCTGTGGGGGGATTTGCTAATTGGACGCTGGGAATTCCACCGAATTATTCTATAAGAATCCAGCCATCTTCAGTCCAGCGGCAGCAACAACCGCCCGGCCAGCCATTTCTGCCAGCCGGCGGGCGGAACCCTTGCCCGGCGCCGCACTGATATCGATCGAGGGAACGTGCCGCAGATAGAGGTTCGGCACAGGCTCCATTGCCTCGCCATCCGGACCCGGGTCGATGCCCCTCGCCCCAACTTGCGCCGGTTGAAAGCGCGGCCGGCGACGTGGTCTGCGAGCCCGGCATGATATTTCTTCCGCAACGGTGTCGACTCAAGCACGACCTGGCGCTCTTCATCTGAAATCGGTCCAATCTGCCCGGCGGGCATGATCACCTTCACCTTTCGACTTCGGTCGGCACATTGTCCTCGGCAGTTCCTCTCGAGTCTTGAAGCCCTTGCGCGGGCGAATTGTATCGGCAGCCGCTTGATCTTCTTCAGCGACTCCGCAGTGTGCGCGTTGCTCATCGAGCCGTCCCAAACGACATAAAGGCGCGGCAATCTACATCCCACCTTTCCAGCGCAACAGCCGCATGGCGTTGGCTGTCACCAGCACCGTCGCGCCTGTGTCGGCGAGAATGGCGGGCCACAGGCCGGTGATGCCGACTACGGTCGTCACCAGGAACACCGCCTTCAGCCCCAACGCCATGGTGATGTTCTGCTTGATGCTGGCCATGGTCGCCTGAGACAGTTTTATCATCGCCGCGACATCGCCGACGCGGCCATGCAGCACCGCCGCATCTGCCGTCTCCAGGGCGACATCGGTGCCGCCGCCCATGGCAATGCCGATGTCGGCCGCGGCGAGCGCCGGCGCATCGTTGATGCCGTCGCCGACCTTAGCGACCGTCAGCCCCTGCCCTTTCAACTCGCCGACAATGCGCTGCTTGTCTTCGGGCAGCAGTTCCGAGCGCACCTCGATATCGAGGTGCTTGCCGATTGCTGCCGCCGTGCGCTGGTTGTCGCCAGTCAGCATGACAGTCCTGATGCCAACATCGGTCAGCGCCTTCAGGCCGGCCTGCGCGTCCGGCCGAGGCTCGTCGCGCATGGCGATGAAACCGGCCAGCACATCGTTGATCAGCAGCACCGACACCGACTTGCCCTGGTCGTTGAGGTCGGCGATGCGGGCCACCTGCTCGGCCGGGAGCGCGGCCTTCTCGCCTCCAGCGATCGGCGAGCCCAGGAAGACGTTCTTACCGCCAATGCGACCGACGACGCCCTTGCCGCCGAGCGCCTTGGCCTCTGCCGCCGGCGGCACCGGCACGCGTTGGGCCTTGGCCTTTCGCAGGATCGCCAGAGCCAGCGGATGGCTCGATCCGGTTTCGAGTGCAGCGGCCAGCGATAGCACCTCTTTTTCGCTGATCCCGATGGCCACGACATCCGTCACCACGGGCTTGCCTTCAGTCAGCGTCCCGGTCTTGTCCAAAGCCACGGCGGTGATCTTGCCCAAGCCTTCCAGCACCGCGCCGCCTTTCATTAAAAGACCACGCCTGGCGCCGGCCGAGAGCGAGGCGGCGATTGCAGCCGGCACCGATATGACGAGCGCGCAGGGGCAGCCGATGAGCAGCAGCGCCAGGCCTTTGTAGATCCATTCGTTCCAGTCGCCGCCGAAGGCCAGCGGCGGGACGACGGCCACCAGTGCCCCCACGGCGACGACGGCGGGCGTATACCAGCGTGAGAAACGGTCGATGAAGCGTTCCGTCGGCGCCTTGCTTTCCTGGGCCTCCTCGACCAGCTTGACGATGCGGGCGATGGTGTTGTCGGACGCCGCAGCCGTGACGGTGATGCGCAACACGCCGTCGCCATTGATGGTGCCGGCGAATACATCCGCGTCGACGCCCTTGCGCACCGGCACGCTTTCCCCCGACACCGGCGATTCATCGATGGCGCTTTCGCCCTCGATGATCTTGCCGTCGGCTGGAATGCGATCGCCCGGCCGCACCAGAATGACGGCGCCAACCCCAAGGACTTCGGCAGGAACTTCGCGCGTGGCGCCATTCTCCTCCAGGAATGCCGTCTTGGGCACCAGCGTGGTCAGCGCCTGGATGCTGGAGCGCGCCTTGCCGGCGGCAACGCCTTCCAGCAACTCGCCGACGAGGAACAAGAAGACCACGGTGGCGGCTTCCTCGCCGGCACCGATGATGACGGCGCCAATCGCCGCGATGGTCATCAGCATTTCGATGGTGAAGGGAATGCCGGCGAGCGCTGCCATCACAGCTCGCCGTGCAATCGGCACCAGTCCGATCAGCATGGCGGCAATGAAAAGCCAGACGCCGGTGGCCGGCCAGACATAGTGAATCGCAAAAGCTACGGCCAATGCGGCGCCGCTGGCGATGCTCAGCCGGCCTTTGGCGCTGTTCCACCACGGCCCCGTGGCCGGCGTGTGGTCGTGGCCATGCAAGCCCTTCACGTCGTCGTGGTCATCTTTGGCTGTGCCGGCATGGTCGCGGCCAGCATGGTCGTGGCCAGCGTGGTCATGGCCGCCTTTGGTGCCGTGCCCGACCGACTTGGCAATCTGTCCGGCTTCGCTCGTGAGCTGAGCCACAGAATAGCCGAGGCTCGTCACCTTCTTTTCGATCGCGGCGAGGTCGCTTTCGGCAGTGTGCCTGACGGTCATGGTGCCGGCAGTGACCGAGACGTTCACATCCCGGACGCCATGCATGCGGCGCACCGCGCTATCGATTTTCGTCGCGCAGCCGGCACAATCCATGCCTTCAACGCGATAACGGGTTTGTGGGGCGGTTACAGCCATCGTCTCACTCCTTGAACCATTCCGGCGGCACGCTACATTCTCTAGCGACTAGAGGAGCAAGCGAAAAATCATGCGCAGTGTCCCGATTGGCGAAGCGGCACGACAGAGCGGCGTGAAAGTGCCGACCATCCGCTACTATGAGCAGATCGGCCTGCTGCCCGCGCCGAACCGCAGCGAGGGCAATCGACGGCACTATGAAACCAGCGATTTGCGCCGGCTGGCGTTTATTCGCCATTCACGCGAGTTGGGGTTCGGCATCGAAGCCATCCGCACTCTGCTGACGTTGCAGGATAATCCTAGCCAGCCCTGCGCCACGGCCGACACCATAGCCCAGGCTCGGCTGGCCGAC
The DNA here is from genome assembly GCF_055811075.1 of Mesorhizobium sp. WSM4820. Lineage (NCBI taxonomy): Bacteria > Pseudomonadati > Pseudomonadota > Alphaproteobacteria > Hyphomicrobiales > Phyllobacteriaceae > Mesorhizobium > Mesorhizobium sp. WSM4820. The sequence continues at coordinate 64,846 of NZ_JBVVQN010000016.1, forward strand.
GTCGTTCAGCGGATACGCAGCCTCACGGCATTGAAGGCCGAACTTGAACTCATGGTCGAAGGCTGCCGGCACGGGAAGGTCGGCGAATGCCGGGTAATTGAGGTGCTGGCCGATCACAGCCAATGCGAACACGCCCGGCACTGACTGGATCCGATTTCGAACGATCTAATCATTCGTGAGCCGGCCTTTCGCCACCCTCCAGGTCATGAGGAGCGACCGGACGGCGAGGTGATGGTTTTGACCACGCTAAGCCACCGAGTTGAAGTGCGGCTTGCACTTCGGCAACTGTCCGGAATCGGTAGCAGCGGCCCTCTATTCCTTGCATCGGCGCGTCACAAGGACGTGATTTGCTTTGCTTATATACAAACCAGATGGGCCAGACCGAACGTGATTTGAGAGAGGCGAAGCCCGACGGCAACGCCGATGCTTTGGCCGTTATTGCTTCGGTCGCCCGAAGCGCCATGAACATTGCCGAAACTTGAACATAAAAACGCGCTGAGACCGCAACCGTTGCCCTGAATTTTCAGCGAAATGCAGCACGGACCCGTTTAAGTCGGACTTGGTGCGCTCAGGCTTTGCCCAGCGCGATCCTGAATTCATAGACCTTTTGCTCAAAACCTGGCAGGTCGCTGCGCGAGTAAGGTGGCAATAAATCTTTGCTGCGGTTTACCTGCGCTCATCCAGAATGTTCAGGGCGTAACGCGTGTGTCGCCGTTCGCCAGTTCTTGTCATCGCGCCCTTGGAAACGAGGTCTTGCAGATCTCTTGTCGCCGTCGCGCGCGATGCTTGAGTGATGGCGATGTAATTCTCGGCGCTGAGTCCTCCTTTGAACCCGTCGATGCCTTCGCGGAACATTCTGGCGATGACCTTTTCCTGCCGCTCGTTGAACTGGTTTCGGTAGCGTTCGTAAAACTTGGCTTTAGCTACGGAGAATTCGACGCGGACCAGCGTTACGCGTTGCGCTTCAAGGATCGTGTTGGCAAAGTAGAGCAGCCAATTTGTTACCGCGTTGCTCTTATTGCTGGCCTGCAGGTTGTCGTAATAGGCCTTGCGGTGGCGTTCGATCGTGTATGCCAAAGCGATGAGACTTGGTTCACCCAGGCTTTGAGCAAGCGCCTTTTCGCAGAGGGCACGGCCTATGCGGCCGTTGCCATCCTCAAATGGGTGGATGCTCTCGAAATAAAGGTGCGCGATACCGGCTCGCGTCAACGCCGGGAGCGGCGTCTTACCTTTAGGCGCGGTATCGTTGAACCAAGCGGTGAAAGCATCCATTTCGGCTTTGACCCGCGCTGAGGGAGGTGCCTCGAAATGCACTTTGGGCTTATCCAGCCGATTGGAAACGATCTGCATGACGTCGGCATGCTGGCGGTAATTGCCAATGGTCTCAATACGCCGTTCCCCCGACATCACCATCTTGTGCCAAGCGTAGAGAGTGCGATGCGAGAGGGCATGGCCAAAATGTAAATACACGTCGGCCATCATTTCAGCGATGCCGCGCTCGGCAGGTGGAATGCGCCTGGTCTCGCCGCCCAGCCCAAGTTGCTGGCGCAGGGATGATTGCAGACTCTCGCGGTTGAGGTACTCGCCTTCGATCGCTGACGTCTTCAAGGCCTCTTCGCTGATAAGGTCGATGCGGATCTGGTCGCGATCGTCGGCGCCGACATGACGAAAGACACCCAGGAACTCGCCCGATCGCAACAGGAACTCGCTTTCCAGCGGTTCCAATTCCTCCTTAGCGTAGGTAAAATGCGGCCAGTCAGCCTGCTCCCAATTCCATACCATGAGTTATAGCGCACCTTTCTATAACTCATAATACCGTAAATAATGAGCTATAGCAACCTTCTCTATGCCTCAGAACGACCGGGGCTTTTCCCAGGTACGCACAAGTTCGCCCTCTCTTGCGAAAACGAAATCGGGGCGATTTCTTAATCGGCAGGCCGGTCGCTCCAACTATCCAGGGCCTCCACAAGCGTGCGCGCCCTCCACCCACATACCAAGCACTATATCAGCATCATGCGCGGGACCGGGAAGGTGATGGTGCGCCGGAGAAATTCAACACCGAACGCGGAACGCGCATTTCACATCAGGTAACTCGAGCCATGATTTCAGATTGGATCGTCCTTGCGGTGTATAGCGAAGCGTCTAAGGACAGATTCCCAAATGCAAGTTGGCAAAGTAGATAATTAGCACCGGCCTCTTCGAGCTGATCAAGAAGAGCTTGTCGCGCGGAAGATGCCGTTCCCACCACGCACAATTCGCTTTCGATTGCTGCATCCAAGCTCAGCGGCAGATTTGGGGGCGTCTGGAGCGCATTGAGGTCGTAGAGGAACCTGAAGCTCTTGAGCCATCGTTCGTAAGCGGGTGCCGCGAGCGCATATGCATCTGTTTCCGATCGCGCGATCACGACCATGCGGAGCATTCCAAGAAATGGCCCTGGCGCGTCCGCGTCGGCACTGCGCTCCCGGCAGGCTCGGAATGCATCTGTAATTCTGCGAACAGAAGAGGCAGGTCCCAGGCACGCGATATTGGCGCCGCTTGAAGCGGCCCAGCTGGCCGACTCGGGTCTATTGGTGGCGATCCACGTCGGTGGATGGGGGCGCTGATGAGATCTCAGCGTCAAAGGGACGTCATTCAGCTCAAAATGGCGGCCGCGATAGGACAGCGTGTCGCCCTTCATCGCCTTGATAAGGATTTCGCTGGCTTCCGCATAGTGACCTGGCGCCGCCTCCGCAGCAATCCCGAAGTAACCCAGTTCGACTGGGAGAGAGCCGCGCCCTATGCCCAGTTCGACCCTGCCACCACTCAATTGGTCGAGCATGCAGATCTCCTCGAACGCACGCAGCGGATGATAAAGAGCAAGGAGCATTACCATCGGGCCGACGCGAAGGTGCCGGGTGCGCTGGACGACGCTGGATAAGAACAGATTCGGCGATGGGCTCCTCCCGTGCGGAGTGCAGTGGTGCTCTGCCAGATGATATGCATAGAAACCAAGGTGATCGCACGCCTCTGCCAAACTCAGGCGATTGGCGTATTGCCGGGCAATCTCGCAGCCGTCCTCGTCCAGATGGTCGAATATGCCGAAGGTCAGGCCCCGGGGGAAGGCATTCTTCACGAATTTTCTCCAACTCTTTGCAACAGTTCGTGGCTCGCAATGATGCAAGCAAATCCAAATTATTGGTGCGCTGAAATCGCGGGGAACTATCGACTGGTTAAGGCAGAAGGAGCGGCCGCTGACGGCCGGCACAGCGGGACCGTTTTCTCCGCCCTTCCAGCTATCTCTCTGGCGGCCTCAAGGAATTCATCCATCTCGGTTTTCGTACCGATGCTGATGCGGATGTAATTTTCCAGCCCTGCATCCGGAAAGAAGGCGACGAGTATCTTTTGCCTTTCCAAGGCTGCTTGCCACCATGAGCCTTCCTGCCCCGGTGGAACACGCGCTAGCAGGAAATTTGCGTGAGAAGGTATTACGGAAAATCCGAGTTTCGACAGTGCCACTGTCACTCGCTGTCTTTCATGCTTGATGTGCTTGTGGTTCTCGGCATAGGCGGCGCGGTGCCCAAGCACACTGATGCCAACCGCCTGGCCGATCACATTCATGTTGAAGACGTTCTGGAGATCCCGCAGCCTGCCAATGATTTCGGGGTGGCCAAGTCCGAACCCGACGCGAATGCCGGCGGTGGCATAGCTTTTCGAGAATGTTCTCAAGATCAGGAGGTTTGGATAGCGATCGAGGAGATGCAGACCATTGTCCGGTGCAAAATCGACATAGGCCTCATCCAAGACAATCAGACGGTCTGATTGTGATACCAGGCGTTCAACATCGGCCATAGGAACAAACGTCCCGGTCGGATTGTTTGGGTTGGCCAGCAGAATGAACTTGGCATCTTTTGCTGGTCCCGAAAGCAAGTCTTCGACGGGCAAGGAATGATCTGCGCACCATCCGATTTCGAGAAATTGAGCACCCTGCAAACGGGCAAGTTTGCGGTTGAACGAAAACCCCGGCGACACCATCGCCATTCTGTCTCCTGGAACCAGGAAAGCTCTGTAGATAAGCCCGAGCAGTTCAGACGATCCGTTTCCGGCGATCACCTGATCCTTCGAGACGCCGTAGGCTTCCGACGCTGCTTGCCTCAAGCTGACGTTGTCGTCTTCTGGATATAGATATTGCCGTTCGAGAGCCGCCATCGCACTTTGCATTATGGCTTTCGGCAACGGAAACGGGTTCTCGTTCGTGTTTAGCTTGACGCAACAAGGATCCGGCGCCGGTTTGTCGGACAGCAGAACATCTAACTGTCCCGCTACTTGCGAAAGGGAAGAAAGCACAGTTTGCAGTTTTGCATCAGACATCAATTTTTCTCCGTTTCGGTCTCAGTGCGTCCGGTACGAGCTGGTGATCAAGAGATGGCCTGGACCACCGACGATAGCGCTGCCGTCAGACCCGGGTGCACGGTGGGGCGACGACCGCGGGGGCAGCGCGGCCTGTGCGATCGGATCGGAATTGCAGGAGCCCCCGCATCACTCGTCTCAAGGCGCCAAGGCACGAATGCTTGATTGTCCCAGCTACTCGGCTCGGTGATTTGTTCAAAGACGCTTGATCTCGATGCCGTATTTCCTCAACACGTAGCCGATCTGGCGCGGCGTCAGTCCGAGCAGGCGTGCCGCCTTTGCCTGGACCCAGCCACATCTCTCCATCGCCTGGATGACACGTTCGGCATCGGCCATTCTCGCAGAGTGGACTACCCCGACTGGGTCCAGCGGCGGCTGCCCTTCGGTCGCTGACGGCGGTGGGACGGCGGCAGAACTAACCCCAGCAGCCGGCGGCATGGCCCGAACCAATGGTAGCGGCCCGATCGGCGAGGGTTGCAGCGCGACTTTGCCAAGTCTGCAATTATGCAGCGCCTCGGCGAAGCATTTGTCTTGGCAGCATGCAAAGTCATCTTTCCCGATTGATGGCCCCGCCGCCAGAACCGCGGTCCGATACACGCAGTTTTCCAATTCGCGAATGTTGCCGGGAAAGTCACAGTTTACCAGTACTTCGATCGCGCTCGGATCGAAGGTCAACATAAGGCCATTCTCATCGTTGAAATTCTTGAGAAACTCAGCTGCGAGGAGCGGAATATCGCTGCGCCTTTCGCGAAGCGCCGGCACCAGCAAGGGAACAACACTGATGCGGTAGTAGAGGTCGGCACGGAACTCGTTTCTGGCAACTGCCTCTTCCAGGTTCTTGTTCGTAGCGGCAATGATGCGGACGTCGACTTTAATGGTCTGGTTGCCCCCGACCCGCTCAAACTCCTGCTCCTGCAGCACGCGCAAGAGCTTTGCCTGGAACGAGGCCGAAATCTCGCCGATCTCGTCTAGGAACAATGTCCCCTTGTCGGCGAGCTCAAAGCGCCCCTTGCGCGAGTTGAACGCACTTGTGAATGCACCCTTTTCATGGCCGAACAATTCGGATTCCAGCACAGTCTCGGGTAGCGCCGCGCAATTGAGTTTGATGAAGGGCCGCTTGGCGCGCGGGGACAACTCGTGGATAGCCTTGGCGACCAGCTCCTTCCCGGTACCGGATTCGCCTCGCAACAGAACCGCAATCTTGGCCTTGGCTACGAGCGCGACCTTCTCAAGCAGACCGCGCAACGCCAAACTGTCGCCAATCATCCCCTCCACGTGAGTGTTACGCTGCGGGGCCAGGCGCTTCTGCTTTGGCAGGGAGTCCTGCTTTGCCATTGGTTGTTCGCGGTCGCCCTCGAAAGAGCGATGCGACTTCACTGCCTGCCCTACCAGGTTGGCGATTAGCGGGAGCAGACAGAGGCTGTAATCGAGCCAAACTCTTGAGCCATGGCGCAGTACGTGGTCGATGGTCAGCGTGCCCACGACATTTGCATCGACGCGAATGGGAACGCCGACGAAGGACACTGGTATGCCGTCGGAAGCCCCGAGCACGTCCATGTCGGCGGCGGCGAAAGCCGGATGAACCGCGATGTTCTCGGTGGCCAGGGGCTTGTCCGTCGCCAAAACCTGGTCGATTGCATTTCGTGGCAGGTACGTCCGGCAGCGCTCACTGCAGCTCTCGGTTCGGCCGGCGCCTGCGATGATCTCCAGTTCGCCATCACCGTCGAAAAGAGAGATGATGCCGTGCCTCATCTGCAGAAACGATCGCAGCAGGTCTACAACCTTGGCCAGCCTGACCTCGAGCCCGGAGGGGGCGGTGAGCGCTTTCGAAATTTCGTAGATGCCGGCAAGCGCGCTCGCGCGCGACGGCAGAATGGCGGGTTCCGAGTCATCCCTTTTGGTGTCGTGCAATGATGTGCAGCTTGACGAAGTCTGCTCAGCACTGTCTTCAGATTGGCGACCATTGTCCTGATCTGACATGTCATCCTCGATCTTGGGCCGCGACAGCAACGCCGCGCCATCTGGATCTGCGATGTCCCCCGGCGTAAACGCATCATCAGATGGCATCAGGGCCCGAGCCACCGATGGCCGGCACCAACAAGAATGTCTTCGCACCGCGAGCCGCAGCATGATTGGCGCACTTGCTTACGGGTGAGAGCCGCTTACCGGAACGCTTGAGACGTTGATGCGGGTAGTCGTGATGTGTCGGCGGGAGGACGCCAGAGTTCCGCAGGCGACATACTGCCTTGCATAAGATCACGTGTGGGTCACGGTTTTGGGCGTCGGTCAGGGCCTGACGAGGGGCAAGCCCGGAAGACGCCGGAGGCAAGGCTTGATGCATGGCTTGGCTATCCCTTACTGAACTGAGGCGCGGTTCAGGCTTCCGGAGCGCAACCACACGTTGCCCTACAGAGCGGGAACGAGGATGGCTAGTCAACCGAGCTTTCCTCGCATTTCTGAAAGGAAAGCAGGAGAACATGATAGAATTCCATCAACTGAGATTTGCCGACAGATCGATCTCGAACGGCAGAGTTACCCCGGCGTGTTCATGGATGCCCCGCGCGGTGAGCGTACGGAGGTCGACGCCTCCGGGATGCTGTCGGCGTTAGGGCGGCTCGTCGGACACTACGGCCCGAAGTGTCGTCGAGCGGCCAAAGTGTTCGCGCTATGAAGCATCTTCTGAGTCGCACTGATGCGCGCCAGGTCCGGTGAATCATTCGGTCTTATCGACGACCCGTCGGGATGCCACGGCTGCAGCGGGAGCGCGGTAAGAGCCAGCCTCGTGTAGGGAATCCTCCACTTCCGTGCCCGGCCGGGTCGCAAATGCGACAAAGAAGCGAGCGAGCACAGCGGATGCCAGAGTTAGCGACTGGTGGCTGTCAGGCTAAAGCAATGGGTGCAAAGCTGGCGTTAGTGCGGGATTTCGCCCGAGATGACGGCAACAGTGCGGAAGCTCGCACAACCCGCCCTTACTGAGGCTGCCTCACCGAGCGGAGGAATACCTTATTGGGCGCGGGCCTTCACTTGGCACGACACTTGCTGTCGACATGCCAGCAGCGCGTGACCGGAGCGCCGCGATGGGAGAAGCGCGGGAGGGAGGAGACCCCACCGCGACCCGGTCAGGGAGAGAAAAGCTGTTGGTTTCACCAATCCGAAGCGCGGGTCCTGCGCCCCGCAAGGCCTTCTGCGCCCAGCCCTACATTCAGGTGCTTACCGCCATCGCACTCGGTGTCGCAGTTGGGTATTTCTACCCGGACGTCGGCGAGAGCCTGAAGCCGCTCGGCGATGCCTTCATCAAGCTCGTCAAGATGATCATCGCGCCGGTGATCTTTCTAACCGTGACGACCGGCATTGCCGGTATGAATGACCTCAAGAAGGTCGGCCGCGTCGCCGGCAAAGCAATGATCTATTTTCTCACCTTCTCGAGCCTCGCATTGATTGTCGGTCTCATTGTCGCAAATGTCGTTCAGCCGGGTGCCGGCCTGAATATCGATCCGGCGTCGCTCGATGCCCAGGCCGTGAAGGGCTATGCCGCCAAGGTCCACGAGCAGTCGGTGACCGGCTTCCTGATGAACATCATTCCCTCGACGATCGTTAGTGCCTTCGCCGAAGGCGACATCATGCAGGTCCTGTTCTTCTCGGTGCTGTTCGGCATCGCTCTGGCGATGGTCGGCGACACGGGCAAGCCTGTGCTTTCTTTGCTTCAGGCGCTCCTCGCGCCGGTGTTCAAGCTGGTCGGCATTCTGATGAGGGCCGCGCCCGTCGGCGCTTTCGGCGCCATGGCCTTTACCATCGGCAAATATGGGATCGGTTCGGTGGCCAACCTCGCTATGCTGGTCGCGACGTTCTATTTCACCGCCTTCCTCTTCGTATTCGGGATTCTAGGCGCGGTCTGCCGATACAACGGCTTCTCGATCTTTTCTCTCGTGCGCTACATCAAGGAAGAGCTGCTGCTGGTCCTGGCAACGTCCTCCTCGGAGGCCGCACTGCCTTCGCTCATCGCGAAGATGGAGAACGCCGGCGCGAAGCGTTCCGTCGTGGGTCTCGTTATCCCGACTGGATATTCCTTTAATCTGGACGGCACCAATATCTACATGACGCTCGCCGCCCTCTTCATCGCCCAGGCAACGAACACGCACTTGTCGATTCCCGATCAGATATTCCTATTGCTTGTCGCGATGCTTTCCTCGAAAGGTGCCGCAGGTATAACAGGGGCCGGCTTTATCACCTTGGCTGCTACGCTCTCCGTAATACCAAGCGTTCCCGTTGCTGGGATGGCCCTCATCCTTGGCGTGGACCGCTTCATGTCCGAATGCCGAGCGCTGACGAACGTAATCGGCAATGCGGTGGCCTCGCTGGTTGTCGCCCGCTGGGAAGGCGAACTGGACGAAACGCGCATGAAAGCTGCCTTCTACGGGAGCTTGCCGAGAGATTAAACCGACCACGCGCCCCAGCAAGATTGCTGCAGCGCGACCAGCCAAGTCGCCGGCTCATCAGCCACCAAACAATCGGCTCGCCGGGTCTAAACAGCGGTTCGCGGGCCACAGATCAGAAGCATCAAATGCGGTGAGGACAAGAAACATGCACGCCCTATGGAAACGGACCGCAGACCGAGACGCGCCCGGGTGCGCCTGGAGCGCTGATCAATGTATAGGCCGTCGATCGGGGAGGATGCCGAAACCACTTTGCCGCCCCAATCCGTCGCCGGCACGCACCGGATGACGGAGCGCCAGCCGATCAAAATCGGAGCGACGGCAAAGCGCCCTACAATTGCCGATCTCGCCCGCGAAGCGGGGGTGAGCGTGGCAACGGTCGATCGGGTGCTGAACGCTCGCCTTCCGGTGCGGGAGGAGACCGCGCGTCGCGTCCACCACGCGGCCCACGCGATCGGCTATCATGCTGCGGGACTTATCAAACAGCGCATGGGAAAGGACCTGCCCCGCTACCGGCTGGGCTTCATCTTGAGGAAACCGGCCCAGCATTTCTACCAGGAGTTCGCGCGCGAGGTCGAGGCGTCGGTCAGTTCGGCCCACTGCTTCCACGGCATTCCGCTCATCGAATTCGCGCCGTCACATTTGCCTGGGGATCTGACGGCACTGCTTAAGGATCTTGGTAGCCGATGCCACGCGATCGCCATGGTGGCGCCAGATCACCCGAAGATCACGGCAGCAGTCGAGGAGCTCAAGGCGAAAGGCATCCCGGTCTTTTCGCTACTTTCTGACTTCGCCGCCGGCGTGCGCGAGGGCTACATAGGTCTCAACAACCGCAGCGTCGGTCGGACGGCAGCTTGGATGTTCTCCAAGGTCGCTAAACGGTCTGGCAAGGTGGCCGTGTTTGTCGGCAGCCACCGTTTCCAGGGTCATGAGCTGCGGGAAAGCGGGTTTCGTTCCTATTTCCGTGAGAACGAGCCAGCATTCGAGGTGCTGGATACGCTCGTCAATCTTGAGAAGCGACAGATCACCTACGAGGCGCTGCTGGATCTTATGCAGCGGGAACCTGAGCTCGTCGGCTTCTACATGGCCGGCGGTGGCATGGAGGGGGCTATCTCCGCGCTCCGGGAAGAGGGCAAAGGCCAGGATCTCGTCGCGATCGTGAATGAAATCACGCCGGAGTCGCGGGAGGCCCTCGCGGACGACATCATCACGATGGCGGTGGCGACGCCACTGCGCCGACTTTGCCAGGAGCTGATGTTGCTGATGGATCGCGCCATCAGGACCGGCACCGCGGAGACGCCGGGGCAGACATTTCTCCCGTTTGACATCTATCTGCCGGAAAACATCTGAAATGATGTGATCTATCGCCATGGCCGACATTCCTTTCATAAATGCCCGCGCAATCCACTCCACTCGGGACAGTGTGCGCATTTCAAATGAAGTGTACGCTCTGCTCATTCAGATCGAGGCCGAAGCCGTGCTGGGGGATCTCCTCAATTCAATCACGTTAGATGAAGCTAAGCGTGAAGCTCTTACAAAGGAGCTTCGCCAGTTGTGGGAGCAGCGCTGCATTCGGCTGCATCCCTCACAAGCTGCTCGCGTCCGCCGATCGTTTGCTGGACGAAGCATAACGGGCCCACCAAAATGGCTCTTTCGCTTCATGCGGTGTTCCGAACAGGAGCGGTGCGTTGCCCAGAGTCGGACCGCTCACTAATGGTCGGGCGACGCCGAGGCCGGTCAGGGGCAGTTTTGGCGCCGTTTTGCAGCAATGCTTGCTGATGGCTCAGCGAAGTCCCCCGTGATCGCCTGGCTGCCGGAGAGGCAACCAGGCGTGCGTCCTTCAGCATTCCCAAACCTCACCGTCGACATCACGGCCACGATCGGCCTTGAGAACGCGCCATCGATCGAACCGAAAAGCGGGTTGGCAGGCCTTCAGGAGGAGGCGAACACAAGTGAAGCGGCTTGAAGCTCGGCGTGACAGGGGAAACAACTTTTCCGGACATATCGTGAGCGTGGCAAACTCGCTCCCAAGAGGTATAGCGGCCCGGTGAAGGCTCGGGGAATTTATGCACTCCGCGGGCCACGAAAACGTGCTGCCCAGGGCAAGCCTATATTGGCTTTCCCGATTGCGCACGACGCCGCTGCGTGGCTCCGCAAAATTCACTCGGTCAGTACCGGGACGACGTTCCGACCAGGCGGCCGCCGCCGCGGTACTCGTGAAAGAAGGGTCGCCCCAGCAACGACTGCGGCGACGAGTAGCTTCGGTCAGGCTCCGTTCTTGTCGAAGAAGCCTGTCATGCTCTGCCGCTGCCGGACGACGCTCGATGCGAGTTCGACTCGGCTCGTGCCCTCGCCTCTCCCCGCTCGCCAATTCTGCGCAGCTGTCCGTTCTTCGGCGCCAACCGATGTCGGTTCATGTTTTTAATCAGCAGGCTAGCGTCGGTAGCACCGGCCTTCGGAGGTATGCCGTCCTGCATTGCCAGCGCAGATTGGATCGCAGCTCTTGAGCAGCTCCTTTCAGTTCGGATGCCAGCCGTCGCGCTACCATCGAAAACACGGGAGATAGCTTTTGCATGCTGCGGGAATCCACCATCTCCTCGGTCCCGAGATGGCATTGCATACTTGCTCTTAGGTGCTCATAGGAACCGGTCTGTTCCGGGGTGTGCGTCGCCAGCGGGGCTTGCTCGGGCGGTCGGATGCATATAGCTCGGCTACAGAAGAAGCGGCCAGACCTTCATCCGTCGTCTGCCGCGACTTCCTGCATAATTCGTGTTCACAAGGAACGACCTATGAGGCGGCAGCCCCGAGCATTCACGGTGGAGATTAGACAGAAGCGCAGTTCTCAAAAACGGAGTCGTTCGATCTGGAGCGATGTCGATCTTACCGCAGCAATGGCCGAGACAACAAGGGAACTCGAGGAGATGGAGTTGCCAAATGGTCGCCCTGTTGACTCAAGTGTTGTAGCGCTTGATGCTGAACACTTGCACAAACCGCGAGCGGAGTATCTCATGGCAAATCCCCTGGACGCAGAACCAGAAATAACTGCAACGCAACCGGCAGCCAAGGTAGAGGGGCCTCAAAAGAAGAAAGCCAAACGGTCGCCGAAAGCGAAGGCTGAGCCTAGGCCGCCTGCTCGGAAAGCGCCCAATGCGGCGTCTCAGGCGGAGGAAGCACCAGCAGCGACCGTGCGGACCGGACGTAAGATCTACTCTGAAAAGGAGCGCGCCCAGATGCTCGCCCTGATACAGAAGTCTATCAGTGGCGGCGCCACCCTCAAGAGCGCCGTAAAGCAGGCCGGCATTTCGGAACAGACCTACTATCAATGGAAGAAAGCTGCGTTGCCCGCATCGGTTGGTGACGATCTGAAGGACCTCGTCGCGCTTGAGGAAGAAAACAAACGACTGAAGAGCCTGCTCGCGGAACGCCTGCGCAAGGAGAACGCGGAACTGAAGAGGAAGCTGGGGTTTTAATAACGCTGAATCGCAGATCGGAGCGCCAGAATTCTTGTCCGCGCGCTATCCGAGAGCCCATAACTGCGGGTCTGGCACCGGCACTTCTGGTCGGATGAAGCGGGTCGTCGGTGAATCCCGGAGAGGCCGCCTAGGTGAAGCAGCTGCTGCGCGACCGCGGTCCTAGAAAAAGATCACCTCAGGACCACCTGTGGTTGGCTTCGCGCACTCGCCCCCTTTGTCCGCCATCAGTTGCTCTTCGTCCGAAAATTCCGAGAGTCCGCCGCCCTCCGCATCAGATCCAACCTTCGCCTTGCGGGCCCATCGAACTACCGCGGCCGCCCAAGGCGGTCCAATGGCCAGTCTTGACAATGGTGATCCGGCAAGCATCTGCATGAGCGGGACACAGGAGCCATCTCGAATGACTTCTCCGCTCAATTTGCCTACGCGCCTTAGACCGGCACTCGCGCCAGTAGCCCGTGTCGGATGAGATCGATGCTGGCGGCAAATGCGCCTGCAGAGTCATTCAACGCGTGGACTTCCTCGACGAGCTCAAGAGAAAAGGGACCTGTATAGCCGCCATCAAGTAGCGCCCGGATCTGGCTGCAATTGTCGGAACCTCCCAGGAGGCGATCCGGGTGAACCCACAAGGTTGGATCGTTTATGCCTGAAATGTGCACGAGACCGGTCAGATCGCAGAAGAAGGACGTCTCGCCAGCGAGTGTGTGGTGGAATGTATCGTGCACAAGCCGGAAGACGGACTGGCCATCAACCCAGGCAATAGCGTTAGCCGCTTCGGTCTTCGACCGAAGCGAGGAGGTCTGGAAGCCAAGCGGTTCGATGAGCCCAACCAGACCCCGTGACTGAAGTATCGGCTTGAGCGCCTTCAAGGCGACGCGGAGATTGCCATTGCGCTCGCCATTGGCGGACCACGAACCGTCGTTCACCGGCACTAGCATGAGCGCCTGGGCGCCACAGGCGGCCGCATAATCGGCGAGCTTGCTGGCCTCGGCCTTGCGGGCGGGAGTCCATTCGTTGAACCGCTGTAGGGCGTTGACTGAGATGATCGTGACGCCCGCTTCGGCAGCGGCAGACCGAACCTCCGCCGGCGGCTTGCCGCGCACAACAGCCTTACTGCAGGGATTATTCCGGATTTGCACGTCGGTCAGACCGAGATCGCGGGCGAGCGCGAAGAACGTCCTGACGTCAAGCCCGGGCGTCGCCATGTGGTCGAGTGCAAACCGAAGTGGCGCCTGGCGCACGGAGAGGCTTTCCTCCATGAAGGCGGCCGCCATTCTCGGCTGACTGGCTTCTGCCGTTTGTTGATTTACGAGGCCGAAATCATCGGCATAGGGAGGCGAATCAATCGAACTGACCCGCTCTTTATTCACACGATTGTGCTTCATTGTGAGCCGACTTTCACGCAGCGGATACTACCGCGCCTCTTGAGAACATTGATCTGCTAGGCGAAATGACCGAAGATCGATCGAGGCTATCCAGCTGCTTCCGCAGAGTAGGCGCCAACCCGGAAAGATGCTGAACCGATCCGGAGCCAAACTGATGTGGCAGGCTGCTTCTTCGTAGCGAGGCCGATGCCCAGCGCGATCATAGCGCGTCCCTTCCAGGTCGGCACAACCTTCCTGGTTTCCCGTTTGGCCGCATACCACGCCGGGTCACGTAAGCATCCGGCCCCATGAAGGTGGCCAAGCCATCGCTCAGCGGCGGAACACGGCACTGCGGATTGGCCTTCGCGAGCTGGCCGTAGATCACGCCGTGCTCGCCCTCGCTTTCATCAAGCAAGAGGGGCAGTGACGAGGCGAAAAGTCATTGGGCCGTGGCAGTGACGAAGTTCGCCAGCGGCGCTGCGCGGACGCTCGCTCGCAGGAAATCGATATCATCATCTCGGAAGGCTGGAGGGGTGTACATCGGGGGAACTCCTTGTGTGCATTGCAGGTCAGATACTTGCAATCTGGCCCTCTGGAAACAGCCAGTTCGTTGCAATTGAAGCCGTCCAGTTGGTGAAGTGGCATGGCGGGGGATCATCGGGCTAACAATTTGGCGGTCCAACAATGAGGCCCTCCGGCTTCTGCGCCCCCGACATCTCTTGGCTTCGCCCAACCGTCCGTGGCTCCGCCGTCGCCAGCGTACCCTTACCGATCGAGTTGCCGGCGATAAAGATAGAATCAGGGGCAGCCTTTCTGGCGGCCCTGATGGGGTGCTGTTGAAGACACCTACCCGGAGATGGCGCATCTCGTGCGGCTCGTTCAAGGGAGGAGGAGCGGCCAGTGCATTATGGCCCACGGTCACAAAGAGCGCATGCTGCTGCCGATCGAGCGGGGCACGGCGCCCGGTGCCGTGATGCCATGCTGTCGGCCGGCCGGCTTAGCCGACTGCGCTACGCATGTAGGTCGGGCGGCAGCAGGGCGTCGTTGCGGTGGCTGGCCGTTCCCGGGGCAGCACGCGATTACCCGACGTTGCAGATCCATCGGATTGTCGCCGAGACTGCAAAAGCGCCAACCCCGTAAAGGGGCCCGGCCGGCACACGCTGCGTCACAGCTTCGCCAAGCCTGGAGGCCGGCGCCGAAGTCGGAGTTACCCGGGTCCTGCTGGGGCTCGACCCGCAGATATGCTGCAGGCCAGTCAGCTCGAGAACTTAGCCTTTTCAAGGAGGCGGAGAGCTCGCCCGACGGGTGAGCGTGCGGCGACTCGATCGAGATCGCTCCGTGCTGCCCGGCCTGCCTATCAGGTCGCGTATGCAGGCCAGCTCAGCCTCGGCAGCTCAAGGTCATGTCGGCGATCGAGCACTGCCGCACGGCAGGTGTTACGCGGCCGACGGCAGATCGGGCACAACTGCCGTGGTCGTCACACACGTCGATGAGGCAGGCGGAAATGGATCGTAATCCGCATCCCCCTCGGCGGAGAGCGAGTCTCCCCAAGCATGGCAGATGTCTCGCAACCGCTTCGATCCGAATTAATCCGGCTTTCGCGACGAGATGTATGAAGGCTCGGAGTGCCAGGACTGAAGCTCGCCCCGGAGCGTCTGACGTCGAGATTGATCAAAGCAGCAACCCGAAGATGTGCGCATCTTTGGACCGTGGCTACACTGGGTCGATTCGAATTATGAATGCGGTGCACCTTCCGCTGGCCTGTACGAAATGGCCAGAGGGGTTACCTCCTATCGACCTTCGCAGCCCCAGGAGACCCAGCTCGCAAAGGAACGCAGACTGCTTGGAGCGAACCGATTATCATCGGGGCGGGCACGTTCCTCAACCGACCCGCCTGTCGAGACTAGCGACCGAGGCTTTAGCGGTGGTGATTTCCTGCTTGTAGACCTTACACCCTGGTGCCAGCTCTCTCAGACCGCTCACGAGCATGTTAGCCGCCTGCTCGAGCGCCTCTTCCGGCATCGCTGCCAAGCTTTCCAAAATAAACCACATGCGGCCGCCCACCGTCTCCAACCGGGTGCGCGTGCTCTGCCGCCAATTCCAGCGGCGACATGTAGCTCCCAGATCGTCGCGCCAGATGACCTCCCCCTTGGAAGCGCTTTCGACGACCGCTTCCCCATTCAAAACAGTGTGGAAGGACTCCGTTCCTACGGCAATCGTCAGCCGCGGTTTGCCGACATATGCATCGAAATTTTCGCCGCCAATGGGTATTGAGAAACGCAGGCTCACTGCATTGTAGAGGTCAACGACAGGATTTATTGGTGGGATGCGGCCATCCTTCTCCACCCGTTTTTTCAATGCCTGCGCCGAGCACGGCGTCCGGTTTGGTTTCGCGCCGAACCGGACGTATGCCTCCGCCCAATTGGCCAAGTGCGCTTCTCCCCAGGCGGGTCCCCCCGCTCGGGCGAAATCGCAAGCCTCTCCCAACACGTCCCGAGCCATGACGCCTCGCGCACTGTCCTCTGCATCAACAAGAATGCTGATTGCGCGAAAGTCAGGTGCGATCTCTGCTATTTCTTCGTCGATCAGCGGAAAATCCAACAACGCTTCCTCCTTTAAGCCGGCCGCGATGGCGCCTCTGCTTCCACTGGATTTTAGAGTCTCCTCAAGAATTCCTTTCCCCAGGTCCCAGGGTCAGAGTACTGCCCGGACCCGGACTGGCCGACAGAGCCAGTCCTAACAAGTCTTGCTGGTCTGCGATCACTGCCGGCGTGACTCCGGGGTCACGAGCCAGGCCCGTTCGCTGTCAGGGCGGGTATTGAGCATCTTGCCGAATCCTTGGCAAAGCTTTTTACCCGTTGGACAGCGCCAGTAAGGAGCCGAACGCCATTCTCGATCTGCCGAATCGTCAGGGCGGAATAGCCCATCACCAGTCCAATCCGGTCAGCACGGCCTTCATCTCGGATGTACAGCAATGAAATCGGATGGATGCCAACCCCGACCCGCCGCGCCTCTTCAACCAGGACATCCTCCAGCGACCGAGAAAGATCCTTGAACCAGACGACGACATGCAGCCCTGCATCGGCCCCCTCGATGGCAATGCTGTCTGCGAACGCGCGTCGAAGGACGGCAAGCAGTGCCTCTCGCCGCTCGCCGTTAAGACGGCGGACGCGGCGGACATGGCTTTCATAACCACCGCTCTCGATGAGTGAGGCCAGGGCCTCCTGTTCCGCGACCGGAGAATGCCTGTCGAGAAGCTGCTTGGCCATCGCAAAGACGTCTTGCAACTCGGCCGGAACCACCAGGTAGCCGATGCGCAGCATCGGCGACAGTGTCTTGGAGATCGTGCCAACATAGATTACGGAACTGCGGTCTTCCAGCTTGTGCAGCGGGGGCACCGGTCGAATGTCGTACCGGTACTCGCCATCGTAATCGTCCTCGATAATATAGGCGTCATTGCGCCGAGCCCATTCGAGGAGCTGATACCGCCGCGAAATCGACAAGACGGCGCCGAGCGGGAACTGGTGCGACGGGGTGACATAGGCCAGCCGCGCTGGGATCTCCTGCAGCAACTCGGTCTTCATGCCCTCGCTATCGACGGCGACAGCGACGGGCGTGGCTCCTGTGCTGGCAAAGACTTGGCGCGCCATTCTATAGCAGGGATCCTCGATCACGAAGCTGTCAGAAGGATCGAGCAGCAGGCGCGCGCACATATCGAGGCACTGCTGTGATCCGCTGACGACGAGGATCTGCTCGACCTGGCAGCTAAGCGCTCGGGCACGCCACAAATATCCCTGCAGCGCCTGGCGCAAGCGATGCGAGCCGCGTGGATCGTGATAGGCCAGCCTTCCGGGGCTTTGTGACATCGCCGCGTTCATCGCACGCTTCCACGTCAGCGCCGGGAAATCAGATGGGGCGAGGTCGCCATAACGAAAATCGACCTTGAGGCGGTTGGGGAGGTAATCGCGCCGTGGCGGACTGGCGCGCAGTCGCTCGCCGTAACAGGAAAGGTGGATCGGGCCAGTCCGTTTCGGCACCGCGCTGGTCTCTTTACTCCGGACTAGCGAAGATGCAACGCGAGGTCTTGCGCCTTGAATGACCTCGATGAAACCTTCGGCGACCAGCTGATCATAAGCCACGGTGACGGTGGTTCGCGACACACCGAGTTCATTTGCGAGGCCGCGTGACGACGGCAGCTGGCTGCCCGTTTCATAGATCCCACCCAGGATCTGCTCGCGAAGAGCTTCGCAGATCTGGCGCGCGCCGAGACCTTGCGAGCGAGCTGCCGACGCTTCAGGAGAAGGCTGGACCATTTCTTTCATCGCCAACTGGACGTTCCATCTGAGTTAGTGTGACGGCATTGTCCCCGAAATCAAGAGGGTTGAAGCCGATGACCAGCGCCGAAGATCAGCTTGAAGCCGAGGCAACATCAACGCCGTCCCGGAACGACGTCGGTCTCGCATTCGCCACCCGGGCCATCCATCATGGCTACGATCCGGCCGGCTTTTCCAATTCTGTTCAGACGCCGGTGTTTCTTACATCGACGTATGGATTTGAAAGCGTTGCAGCAAACGAAGCCGTCGCAGCGCTTGGCGGAAGGCTCTACGCACGCGAATACAACCCGACCACCGAGATCCTCGAAATGCGGCTCGCCAATCTCGAAGGAGCCGAAGCTGGGCTGGTACTCGCCTCGGGGATCGCCGCCTTCGGCACGCTGATCCTTTCGCTGCTTTCGCAAGGTGACGAACTCATTGTCCACAAGACACTCTATTCAAATACGCTCGCCATGGTCGAGCAGGGGCTGCCGCAGTTTGGCATCAAGGTCGTTGCCGTCGACCTGTCGAATCCGAGCAATCTCAATGGCGCCATCACTGACAGGACCCGGCTCGTGTTCTTCGAGACGCCAATCAACCCGCTGAGCCGTATCCTCGACATCGCTGCCATTGCCGAACACGCCCATTCTCGCGGCGTGAAGGTCGCCGTCGACAGCACCTTCGCCTCGCCCGCCCTCCAGCGTCCGCTGGAACTCGGAGCCGACATCGTGATCCATTCGCTGACCAAGTACATCAATGGCCATGGCGATGCTCTGGGCGGTGTGATACTGGGCGATGCGAAAACACTGCACCTGCTGCGCGAAACTGGCCTGCGCTATCTCACCGGGGCAGCGCTCTCGCCCATGTCGGCGTTCCTGATTTTGCGCGGGTTGAAGACACTCACGTTGCGTATGGAGCGTCACAGTGTCTCTGGGCTTGCGGTCGCTCAGGCGCTTGAGGCGCACCCGGCTTTGGCTTGGGTTAGCTATCCATTTCTCGGCTCTCATCCCGACCATGAGATCGCGCGCAGACAGATGTCGCAAGGCTCGGGTATGTTGGCTCTCGGCCTCCAAACGGGGTTCGAGGGCGCGCGCCGTATGATGGACCGGCTCAAGCTGATCATCAGGGCGGTCAGCCTCGGCGACGCTGACAGTCTCATCTATCATCCGGCAAGCCTGACCCGCTCGCGCAAGTCAATCCGCAAGGACGCGCATTTGCCTGACGGAGTCGGCGACGACCTCATGCGTCTGTCGGTAGGGCTCGAAGACGCCGCCGATTTGATCGCGGATCTAGAGCAGGCGCTGGACGGGGTCTGATGCCCAACGCTTCACCCAATCTAACAACGGGAGCTTCAGCATGGCTTTCCTGAGCGGCCTTTCGGCCTTCCCAATAACGCCAAGCGACAGTGACGGCGGCGTCGATGTCCTGGCGCTTCGAAAGCTGATAGCGCGGCTTTGCGCAGCAAAGGTGGATTCCATCGGCCTGCTCGGTAGCACCGGCACCTACATGTATCTGTCGCGCGCGGCACGCCGCCGGGCGATTTGCGAGGCGCTGGACGAAACGCGTGGACGAGTCCCGCTCGTGGTGGGCGTGGGCGCTTTGCGCACCGATGAAGCGATACACTATGCAAGTGATGCGAAGGCCCTTGGCGCAGCCGCGGGGTTGCTCGCGGCTGTTTCCTACACCCCGCTCACTGACGACGAAGTTTTCGAGCATTTTTCGTCAGTGGCGCGCGAAAGCGGCCTGCCGATCGTGATCTACGACAATCCTGCAAACACGCATTTTCGCTTCACGCCAGCGCTCATCGAGCGTCTGGGACAGCTGCCTGAGATCCTCGCTATCAAAAACTCAGTCGACAGGGGCGATGCTATCAAAGGCCAACTTGCGCACCAGAAAAAAATTGTGCCGAAAGGATTCTCGATCGGCTACAGCGGCGACTGGAATGCCACCGAGGCCCTGATCGCCGGCGCCGATACATGGTACAGCGTCCTCGGTGGCATCTTGCCCGATCCCTGCCTGAGGATGGTCAGAGCCGCTCAGCACGGCGACCACGCAGAAGCACACCGGATCGACGCCACCTTGGCCCCGGTTTGGGAGCTTTTTAAGACGTTCTCGAGCCTTCGCGTCGTCTACGCAATCGCCGAGCTCCTCGAAATCTGTTCCGCCGAGCCCCCACGGCCAATCAAGCCGCTTTCCGCTGCCGCGAAGGGCCAGCTCGCCGGCGTCCTGGACCGCCTCGGATCAGGTGTTGGATCGTAAGCCGCGCAACTTCATATTGCCGAGGGAAAAATGTACGCACCGACCCTTTCGATGACTAGCCGAGATGTTCTCCATAATCTGATCGGGAACAATGCGCGGCGTGCTGATCACGACGCCAATCACGTCCTCGTCAACGTGTTCGATTGGCAGAACGTCTTATCGGCGAGGGAGGTAGGCTTTCCGAGGCCGCCAACGCCTACATTTCTCCGGAAGAGTGTGCAGGCCAGACGACTTCCACTCGAAGCATCAAAGCCTTGATGCGCTAACAGCATTCAATCGCTGCGCAGGATCTTTGCTTCAAGCGCGGCAGCCCTTCGAGCAGCTGGTGGATGGGCCTCACCACGCAATACCTGCAGACAAGCGTCCATCGCTACCCTCCGTTTCTCGGTCCGATGATGAAGGGCACGGATCAGGATAGCGGCCGCCTGGTTGACATCGAACACGATACGCTCAGAACTGTGGCGGCCAACCTGAACAACGACCGCCCTCTCAAATCTGTGCAAGCCGGTCATCTCTCCGCCCCCCAAGGCGATCATCCGTCAATAGGGCCCAGGGTCGTCTTCTTTGCCGAGCCGACACTGCATCTGTGAGCCGAGACAATGCCCTTTTGACCGACCCCGCGCTAGCCTCACACGCGCTTAGCCGCTCTGTTCCGCTGCCGATCTGCAGGCGGGATCCATCGGTTGTCGGAGGTTGTTCCTCCAACATGACGGCGCGATTCAAAAAGCCGAATAGGCCCTTTGGGCGCTGCCCTCGCCATCGAAAATCTTGTCGATGACCTAAAGAGTAGCTTGATCAGGGAAGGCTCTCTTCTAGCGCGACAACCTTCGTGCTCAGCACGCGCGCTCGGTGCCGAGGGAGCGCGGCACCTCCCGTGGCGCGGGTGATGTGTGACCGTGCACATCCTTGCCCAGCGCTTGCGGTGGCCAGGCCTTCTAGACTGCCGCACAGCGCTGCCTCGCAATTCTGGTGATTTTTGCGTGTCAGCCATTTTGTTCTAGATCACGCGGCAGACCTGATCATTCACCGCGCGGATCCCTCACATCCAAACAATCTAATTTACCGGTTCCTCATGATCCTGCATAGCGCGACAAAACCCACGGCTATGTTTTCCAGCCGTTTTCTGCGGTTGCTCTACGGTCACCTCGACAAGGATCTGCTATGCGCATTTGCGGTATCAAGCTGACGCACGACGGGGGAATTGCTGTCGTGGAAGACGGCAGATTACTCTTTTGCATCGAGATGGAGAAGCTCGACAATAACATACGATACCAACATATCGAGCGGCTTGAGACGGTCGTCGCCGTTTTGACGGAAAACGGGCTTGCTCCGCGCGATATCGACCGGTTCGTTATTGACGGATGGGACGGTGAAATCCAGTCAGAATTCCAGGTTCTGAGTAACGGCTCCCCTATCACTCTCAACGGCGCGCCATATGTGGAGCGGGACGCCGAAGATCCCCTGACAGCCTATCAAGGTTCCGGTCTCATGCTCGACAATGGGGTATGTTCTTATGAAAGCTACCCGCATGTTGTTGGGCACGTGGCTTCCGCATACTGCACCAGCTCATTCGCCAAAGCAGAGGAACCGGCATTTTGTCTGGTATGGGACGGCTGCATCTTTCCGCGGCTTTACCACGTCGAGCCAAGTGGAGTCCGATTTGTTGGGTGCCTGTTTCCGATGATAGGCCATGCCTATGCGGCCGCGGGCCAACATTTCGGTCCTTACAGGCGAGAGCTGCGGACTGGCTGGAGTCTCGGTATCCCCGGCAAGTTGATGGCCTATATTGCGCTCGGAGTGGTCCATGAACACATCGTGAACGTGTTTCAGGAGCTTTACGAGGACCATTTTGCCTGGGATACGGACCTTGCCTTTGGCTACAGGAACAACAGCCACAGCGAAGACGCGTTACTCACGGCTGTGCACGACTTCTTCGATGCAAGCGCGTCGCGGCTAATCCCCGAAACGCCCGAGGACATACTTGCTTCGTTCCATGCCTTCATGGAGCGTCTTCTCGTCCGGGGGATGACAAGGGCGCTGCGTGGGTACTCAGTCCCCAAAACCCGAAACCTGTGCATCGCCGGCGGATGCGGGCTGAACATCAAATGGAACAGCGCCCTTCGGGCGAGTGGTTTGTTCGACGCAGTATGGGTGCCTCCGTTTCCAAACGACAGCGGATCGGCGATCGGCGCCGCTTGCTGTGCGCTGGCCGCCGACAAAGGTTTCGTGCATCTCGACTGGTCAGTCTACAGCGGGCCAAATGTGAGCCATGGCAAGGTTCCGCCTGGTTGGCAATCTGCTGCTTGCAGCCTGAAAGAACTTGCCGGCGTGCTCGCTGACAACAAGCCTGTGGTGTTCCTTGCAGGTCGCGCAGAGCTTGGTCCACGTGCTTTGGGAGCCAGAAGCATCCTGGCGGCCGCAACTTCGCCGGAAATGAAGGACCATCTCAACAAAATCAAAGTTCGAGAGCATTTCCGACCGGTAGCGCCAATATGCTTGGAGGATCGTGCACCTGACATGTTTGACCCCGGCACGCCGGATCCTTACATGCTGTTCGAACACCGAACCCGTTCGGAGTGGAAAGAAAAAATCCCGGCGGTCGTCCATCTCGACGGGACTGCGCGCCTTCAGACAGTTTCGAGAACTTCTGAACACCCAATTGCAGAACTTCTGATAGAATATGAGAAACTCACGGGCATTTCGCTGCTCTGCAACACGAGTGCAAATCTCAATGGACGTGGTTTTTTTCCGGATGCGGCTGCCGCTTGTGAGTGGGGATGCGTAGACCACGTTTGGTGCGATGGGTTGCTGTTGACCAAGACAGGTGCAAGTCAATTCGAGGGCTGAGCGGCGGGCTGTAACGAACTTGAGTTACCGCGCTCTAGGGCTGCAATGGCCGGCAGCATCGCTGAGGGAGCCGGACACTGCGGGTGCGTGCGGTTACGGCTCTTGAAGCTGCCCTGATCTGACGAACGAATCTGATCGTCATGGCCGATAAAGCGCCGAGACTGTGCTGTTGAGCTGTTGAGCTGGCAAGCACGCGAATGCTTTTGCTTAACGATGTGAATGGAGGGTTCGAACACCAGGGCCTGCACGGCCCTGCCGACCGGCACGCCAGTCGTCTGCTACGGTGGCGACAAGCATGAGCGAATTAGCTGTTTGAGCTCCTTCTGCCAACGGAATCCCGCATTGCCTGCCGCGTTAATCCCTGGGAGCGTCCGCCTTGCCGTCCGCGACTTTGCTCAGCACCGAACCACTCCGCCATCGCGCCGGGCATGTGGCCGACCACGTTGACCCCGACACCCTCCGTCAGTGTCAGCAAGTCGGAGTAGAGGTCCACATCCTCGAGCATGCTCCTTGCAGGATCCATACGTGCGAGATCGGTTGCAGCAACCCTATGCCGAAGAGCACAATTGCCAGCGCACGGTCCTGGTGCCGTCGCGGGGTCGCTGCCGGTTCTTCTGACCGCCCGCGTCGTGCTCGGAATAGCGCTCGGAGGCTTCTGGTCGATGTCGGCAGCGTTGGCGATGCGGCTCGTTCCAGGTCACCTCCTGCGGCGCGCCATGTCGATCATCCGCACCGGCGTACCGTCGCTACCGTTTGTGCGGTTCAATCGGCGCCTATGTCGGCGACGTCTGGGGGGTGGCGAAGCGCCTCCATGATCGCTGCAGTCTTCGGCGCGTTACACTGGTAGTGCAACTCATGACTTCTCCGAGGCTGCCTCCGATTGGAGCAGCCAGCTTCCGCAGTCTGCTGGATGTGGCCAAGAATCCGATAATCAAAGTCGCGATTTTGGTCGTCCTGCTGGTCGCTTCCGGGCACTTCGCCGGCTTCATCTTTTTCCGCGCCTTCCTCGAGAATGTTCCCGCGCTCAATATCGAGACGATCTCGCTCGTGTTGCTCGCCTTTGGCATCGGCGGCTTCTTCGGCAATTTGGCCGGCGGATTCTTGGCCGAGCACAGCCTCCAGGCAGTCGCGGCCCTGCCGCCCCCCTGCTCATAGCGATGGCCGCTGTCTCGCTGCTGATGTTGGGAGCATCGGCCTGGGCCTCGGCGATTGCGGTACCGTATGGGCCTTTGCCTTCGGCGCGGTGCCGGTGGGACTGCAGAATGCATGGTGCTGCGCGCCCCTCCCGAGCAGGCCGAAAACGCCGGTGGGCTGATGGCCGCAACGTTCCAAGTGGCCATGGCCGCCGGCGCGATTTTCGGCGGACGCTGGTGGACGATGCCGGCGTTGCCAGTGCCTTTGCCTACAGCGCCGTTGCCTCGCTCCTCGCTGCCGTGACAGTGTTCTTGCTCGTACCGAAGCGCGAACCCTAGACCGCCTGACACAGGCCAGTGTAGCACGGGGAAAGATGCAATCGAATCAGCCGCGCGGTGCGATCCTGCTCACGATTTTTGGCGGTTGCAGCCTCGTCTCCGCGCGATCGCACGTTGTTGTCCGGTCGATTTCGACCAGCGGCGGGGTTTTGAATGATGGTGCCGACGAGAGAAGCCAAGAGTGCCGGACCGAAGCGGACCGCCTCGCCGTCGACCGCTCGCCTCGTACGACTATTAATCCAAGGGCGATCCCGTGCTTGATCCGTGTGAGGCGGCTTTCCATTCCTCCGGGCCGAAGCAGCTTTTGACTTGATGGCATTCCCGGCAATTGGGCGGTGCATAGGGGGTAGGCCTTCAGACTCGCAAAGCCTGCGGTAAAAGTACTTCTTCCACTTCATGTTTTTGGTGTTGCCGGCTACCAGCGTCGGAAAATCAGCACCACACTGTCATGCAAAAATCACCGAATTGGAGTCAGACCCAATTTTTGCGTGCCGTTCGCCAGGAGCGCCCGCGGCTTCACATGCGGGATGCCTCCTGCAACATTATCTGCCGCATCCAGGTGCTTGCCGGATCACTGTTGTGAAGGGTGGGCCATTGGACGGCCTCAGTGAACGTGGGTAGTGGCAGGGGAAGTTCGACGATCCGCAGAGGAAAAGTCTTTTTGAAATGCTGAACCAGCCGGAAGGGCATGGTCGCTATACGATCTGTGCCTGAGACCATCGGCGGGATCATGCTAAAGGCCTGCACGATAATCTCGACACGTCTCTTGAGACCATGTTCAAGCAAAAACCGTTCCTCGATGGATGGCATCTGCGCACGGCCGACCCTGAACGCAATGTGCTTCATCGACACGTACCTCTCGAATGTAAGCTGCTGTGGCAGCTGCTTGTTCGTGGGGCAGCCTACGCACACGAATGTCTCGTCGAACAGCGCCGCTCTTGGATGCGCGCTCGACATGAACAATTCCGGAAGAATCAGAAAATCGACGTCACCGCGCCGGAGAAGCTCATCGAGATCGTCGTCGAGCGGCAGCAATTCGAAGCTGACGGCGGGTGCTTCGCGTGCAACACGCTCCACGACCTTTTCAAAAAACACGAGTGTGGCGAAATCGGAAATCATGATCCGGAAGCGGCGATCGGATTGAGCCGGTTTAAACGGATCCCAAGAAATAATCGAGCACTGTATGTGCAAGAGTGCGCCGCGAACAGCGGGGGCGAGTGTTTCCGCACGCGAGGTTAGAACACGTTCGCGGCCGCTCATCGTAAACAGTTCATCGTTGAAATAATCGCGCAGCCGGCCGACGGCCGCGCTCATGGCCGGCTGACTTAGGTTGATGCTACTTGCCGCCGCCGTGAGGTTGCGCTCGGTCAGCAGTGCGTCGAGCACAACGAGAAGGTTCAGATCAAGGCCTTTGAAACGCATGCCTCATCTGTCCGTAACGTGGTTGCTTGTCATCGCGACCATTGTGGATGGCTAATTTATTGCAGATTGAGATTTGAGCAGACTTGGGCGTGGCGGCGCTCCGACAAGGATCTGCGACACATATCCAAGGTCGCGCGCAATCTTGCGAATTGCCGTCGCCGTGACGACAATCGCCACTCCAACCACACTTGCGAACGCGATTCTGGTCGTGAGATTCCAGAGTTCTCCAAACTGTATCAAATCCATGAGGCGAAACACGGCACCCTGGACCAGGTACAGCAGCAGCGTGCTCTGACCAAGCTCCACCGCGACAAACTGAGCTACTCTAGTTGAATGGACAATTCTCCAGCACTGGAACATAAGCTGCATCGCTACTGCAGAAGCTGCTGCAGAGCCAGCGAACATCATAAACACTTGTTTAGCTGACTGTTCATCATGAACTAAAACAAGATTGTTGTAGACGTAAGTCTCCTTGCCCCACCCAAGGAAGCATAAGAAAGCTATTATCGAAAATAAGACCAAGAAAAGCGATTTGTGGCGCCAGACGATACTTTTCTGCCATCCGATCGGCTGGGCAAATAAGAACCCCAAACAATAAAATGGGTAAGTGTATCTTAACGACGGGGTTATTGACAATGTGATGGGCGCCAATGCGACCCCAATTGCGGATGCGCTTATGATCCACATCGATAGTCGATTGAAAGTTGCAAAAAATCTAACTAGAACGAACGAAATAAACGCCGCCCATATGAACCAGTATGTTCCAATGACCTCCTTCGATAGGTCCAGCAATACACCAGTTAAACTCTTCGTTGGATAAATCATGGCGGACTTTAGTGCGAAAATAAACGCACACCAAAGAAACATTGGCAGTAGTAACTGCACTGCTCGATTACGGACCCCTTGAATGAACGTTTTTCGCAAAATTGCCCCAGAAGAAACATATCCACTTATCGCCATAAAGAGAGGCATATGAAACATGTAGATCGTCTTATAATACGGAGACATCCAAAAATCGTCAGTGCCTCGATAAATTACATATTGTAATAGGTGCCCAATTATCACTAATGTAATTAGTATACCTTTGGCGAAGTCAAGGCTTAGGTCTCGGTCGTTTGTCTCTGCTGGGCGCGAGCCGCGTCCCTTCGCTCCGACTGTTATTTGATCAAGCATCAGACTCCAGCCCATCTGTTGCGGTTGCTACCGGCCGTTTCTGGGCACGGCGAGCACGCCAGTTTCGGTGAAAAGGATCGAATTTTACGCGGATCGCGGCGTGGTATCGAGGGCCGACTGGCTGCAACCGAGCGGACGAAATCCCAGTGCCTGATCGCAAACCTGGAGCGCAGTGGCGGTCGCGATCATGTGTGGCGACGCGATGGCCCGGCACTATGGTCGCCAGGAGGTCTCTGCAGAACCTCTCAAGATGATTCCGCAGCGCGTGCCGAACCGTGCCAAAAGCGAATGGAATGCCAATCTGCTGCTGCACCGGACGCATGACGTGGATAGAATGGCTCATTCCGAGTCTCTCAAGATCCGGATGCACCCTGTACAATCCGAGTTCGCCTACCAAGAAATCAACCTCGCCAACCGTAGTGAACGGCGCAGCAGGTCCAAGTGAGCCGCTACGCCGTGCACATAGAGCCGATTGCGCGAACCTCCGGCCTTGCACCGGCCCAGCTACGACCGCCTGAAAGCCCCTGTCGGCCCATAGGCCTTTCGGAAGAAAGCGGAGAGCTCGACATGATCGGCTACTTGCAAGTCATTTCCCAGCACACGCTACAGAAGCCGTGGCGTGATCGGGTGCATGTCAGGTCCGGTCATCTATGCAGCGCCCTGGAAGTTTGGTAAAATCGATTGTTTAGATCGCGAGCATTCACGCTATGGATAAGTGAAAGCGATGCGCTTCAAAGGCCTTGATCTGAACCTTCTCGTCGTGCTCGACGCACTGCTGACCGAGCGCAACCTCACGGCGGCGGCAAGCAGCATCAACCTAAGTCAGCCGGCCATGAGCGCGGCCGTCGCCCGGCTGCGCGATTATTTCAACGATGAACTGTTTACGATGAGCGGCCGCGAACGTGTTCTAACCCCACGTGCGGAAACACTCGCCCCCGCTGTTCGCGGCGCACTCTTGAAAATCCAGAGCTCGATTATTTCTTGGGATCCGTTTAATCCGGCTCAGTCCGATCGCCGTTTCAGGATCA
This sequence comes from Mesorhizobium sp. WSM4820, assembly GCF_055811075.1. NCBI lineage: Bacteria > Pseudomonadati > Pseudomonadota > Alphaproteobacteria > Hyphomicrobiales > Phyllobacteriaceae > Mesorhizobium > Mesorhizobium sp. WSM4820. The sequence continues at coordinate 93,013 of NZ_JBVVQN010000016.1, forward strand.
CCCTTTCCGATTTCGCCACACTCGTGTTTTTTGAAAAGGTCGTGGAGCGTGTTGCACGCGAAGCACCCGCCGTCAGCTTCGAATTGCTGCCGCTCGACGACGACCCCGATGAGCTTCTCCGGCGCGGTGACGTCGATTTTCTGATTTGTCCAGAATTGTTCATGTCGAGCGCGCATCCAAGAGCGGCGCTGTTCGACGACACGCTCGTGTGCGTAGGCTGCCCCACGAACAAGCAGCTGCCGCAGCAGCTTACATTCGAGAGATACATGTCGATGAGGCACGTTGCGGCCAAGTTCGGGCGGAAGCCCTCCGTCGAGGAGCGTTTTTTTCTTGAGCATGGCCTGAAGAGACGTGTCGAGGTTATCGTGCAGGCCTTCAGCATGATCCCGCCGATGGTCTCAGGCACAGCTCGTATATCGACCATGCCCTTCCGGCTGGTTGAGCATTTCAAGAAAACCTTCCCGCTGCGGATCATCGAACTTCCGCTGCCGCTTCCCGCATTTACCGAGGCCCTCCAATGGCCCGCCCTTCACAACAGTGATGCGGCAAGCGTCTGGATGCGAGAGATATTGTTACAGGAGGCGTCGAGAATGAGTTCTCCGCGGGACGCCAAAAAGGGTCGCAAGCCCTGATTGACTACCGCGTCTCACACCGGCACTCGTGTCAACAGGCGTGTCGAACGAGATGATAGTCGCGGAAAGAGCGCCTGCGAGGTCGTCCAGCGGGTGGCTTTCGTCGACAAACGGTGCGAATGAGAAGGGGCCCCCATAGCCGCCATCAAGCAGCGGCCCGGATCTGGCTGCCATTGTCGGAACCGAATAGGACGCGATCCGGGTAGATCCAGTGGATTGGATCGTTCACTCTTGAAATGTGCACGAGACCGGTCAGGTCGCAGGAGAAGAACGTCTCCCCGGCGAGCGTGTGATGAAACGTGTCGTGCACGAGGCGGAAGACGGACTGGCCATCAATGGCGGCAATGGCCTTAGCCGCTTCGTTCTTCGATCGAAGCGAGCAGCTCTGGAAGCCCAGCGGCTCGATGAGACCGATCAGGCCGCGCGACTGGAGAATCGGCTTGAGCGCCTTCAAGGCAAAGCGGAGATCGCCCCGGCGCTCGCCATTGGCGGGCCAGGAGCCGTCGTTGACAGGCATTAGCATGAGCGTCTTGGCTCCGCAGGCCGCCGCATAATCGGCGAGCTTGCTCGCCTCGGTCTTGCGGGCTGGTGTCCACTCGTTGAAGCGCTGCAAGGCATTGATGGAAAAATCCCAACGCCTGCTTCAGCGGCGGCAGACCGGACGTCCGCGCCTGCTGAGACATCGCCTGAATCGGTGTAATGACCGAAGCTGGCTCGCAGCCATCCATCTGCTTCAAGCTAACCCGCCGACCCGGAGAGATGCCCAACCAGATCGGATGCAAAATTCAGGCAGCAGGGTGCTTCGCCAGAGCGAGGCCGACGCCCAGCGCAATCATCGCGCCGCCCGACGCCTCCCTCAGGCGGCGGATCAACCTGGGACGCGCTGTCGCGCCGTCTTGAATGCCGCTGGCCACGAAGGCAACCACGATGTCGGCGAGCGTGTTGAGCGCAATCGACACGGAGCCAAGCACCACGAATTGCAGAGCTACGTGCCCTGCGCTCGGGTTCACGAACTGCGGAAGGAAGGCTAGAAAAAAGGCTGCCGTCTTCGGGTTGAGAGCCTCGACCAGCACCCCTTCACGAAACGCCCGCCGGGGTCCGACTGAACGCACCGGGGCGCCATCATCGCCAGTCGCTCGGCGCGCGGCTTGAAAGGTGCGAAAGCCTAGCCAGACGAGGTAGACCGCGCCGAACAGCTTCAATGCGGAGAACAGTTCCGAGCTCTCGAGCACGATCGCGGAAACACCTAGGCTTGCTGCGAGGACGTGGATCATGCCCCCCAACCCCGTGCCGAAGCTGGAAGCGATACCCTCCGGACGACCGCCGGCGAGCGTGCGCGCGGCAACATAGAAGATGCCCGGACCGGGCGTGATGGCGAGCACGGAGGCCGCGGCGAGGTACAGGGCGAATGGGGCCAGTTCTGGCATCATGGGTCGATTCCGACAAAGTTCATGATTATTTTGGGATGAGAGCGGCGAGCTCGCGGTCAGATGCCCGCTCGCTCGCCGCAAGGCCCGCGGCCACGCCATCGCGGTCGGCCGCGTTCCGGTTCTGACTCAGTTTGCGCTTGCCCTCCAGCCTCGTGATCGGCATGCGCAGGCCGACGATTCCGCGGAGTTGCGCCTGTACAAAATCCGGCGGTGCGTCCGACACCGCCCAAGGCGAGGCGCGCTCGCCCTCGTGGTGGTCGGTCAGACGATTCACGACGTCCAGCAGTCTTCCCGCATGCTCGAAGAACTCGACCGGACCATAGGCGTGGACGGCGATGTAATTCCAGGTCGGGACGACCTTCCCGGTTTCCCGCTTGGTCGCATACCATGCCGGCGTCACATAAGCGTCCGGCCCCATGAAGATGGCCAAGCCGTCGCCCAGCGGCGGAACATGGCACTGGGGATTGGCCTTCGCTAGGTGCCCGTAGATCACGCCGTGCTCGCCCTCGCTCTCGTCAAGGAAGAGGGGCAGTGGCGTTGCGAGCGGCCCTTCCGCCGTGACTGTAACGAAGTTCGCCAGCACCGCCGCGCGGATGGTCGCGCGCAGGGACTCCTTGTCGTCGTCGCGGAAAGCGGGAGGGATGTACATGGCGAAGCTCCTTGCGTCACCAGTCAGATACCGGCACTCTGGCCTGCAGGAAACAGCCAGTCAGAAGCTATCGACGTGGTCCAGTTTGTGAAAAATGGCATCGCACCCGACCATCGTGACGATCGAGGAGCAGATCCACAGCGGGGTGTGCGAGTCGGAGAACCCCTGGTCCTTCGCAGCCGAGGGGTCGGGCATATCCCGGCAATGGCGACTAGTTTGCCAAACCTTGTGGACGCAGCCCGCGATCCCGGAGACCATATTGAAAGAATCGTCGAAGAGGTTCCGGCGACGCCAGGCAATGCCGAGAGGCTGCGCGGGTCTCATTGTAGCAGGTGACAACAAACGTCTACGCTTAGTCAACGGGTCGGAGCCTACAGTTCGTCCGATGTCGGCGAAGCCTGTAAGCCTTCATAAGCGAGACCCAAGGCACTGGCTGGGAAAGCAGGTCCATAGGATCTCGCATTTCAGTGATGTTCTGGAAGCGGGCGAATTTCATATCCGCAGGCATCTAATGCCGGAATCAGATTGGATAGCGCCATAACGGTCTGGTTGCGCAGACCGGCTTGAGTGCTCCGTCTCGACTCGTCGGGAGGACAACCGTCGTGCAAGAGCACGATTGCGCCGGGCCGGACCGAGGCGAGCACAGCATCGACGATCGCTTCGGTGCCGGGCCGCGACCAATCTTTTGGGTCTATCGACCAATGAAGGGCCGCCAGCCCGGCGATCTCTGACGCAGTAAACACTTCTTCGCTCCAGGCGCCGTATGGCGCGCGAATGTAGCGGATCGAGGCCTGGGGGCATGCTACCATGATGGCACGGTTCGCCTCAAATACCTCACGTTGGACGTCGCCCAAGCCGCATTTGGACAGATCCGGATGAGACATCGTGTGGTTGCCCACCTCATGCCCTTCTGCGATCATTCGCTGGATGAGGTCCGGGTGCTCTGCGGCGTAGGCACCAATCACGAAGAAAGTCGCTGGCACCCGATTTTGCGCCAGCACATCGAGTATCTGTGGTGTGAAGAATGGATCGGGACCGTCGTCAAACGTCAGATAAACGCTCCGACGGCCGGTTCCATCAGCGCATTCACTCTGCACCTCCCATCCGTCATCAAGATGTTTCATAGCTCCGGATCCTTCCGGTCAATTGTTGCATCGGTCGGCCATTCGCTCATCGGCCGCGCAATCGGCATAATCACGAGGAGCACGTCCTCCACGCGAGGCGGCATGTCGAGATCCAGCACTTCTGAGTGGGACCGCACGCGAACATCGATACATCGTGGCCGGGCCGTCTCTGCAGAACGTCTCAAATTACCAGCGCATAGCTTTTCATTGCAGGGTCAGTCCCCCCGATAGGGTTTTCGGAAGAACTCGGAGAGTCCGATGTGATCGGCTACTTGCAACTGGTTCTCCCGGCACAACCTCCACCGTTCTTGGGAGCGCATGGGAAACCTCGACTTGTTGATCCTTGGGGTAGACACCTACGCTAGTTGGGGGCTTGTGGCGAAAGAGCCGACGCGATGCAGCTTGCGCGATCACCGACGTACCTGGTCGAAAAGGGGATCGGCTCGCTCAATTTTCGGCGCAGACCAGAATGCACACACCAGAAAATGCTCCTCGGAGCCAACCGCATACATCGACAACCTCCCTAGCCTGCATCCTTGAATTCTTCCTATGCAATGTCCTGTCCGATAGTCAAAATCGAATGTTTCGATGACAAGCATCCATGTTGCGGATAGATGAGACAATGGCCCTTGATGTGAAGCTCCTCGTCGGCTCCACGCACTGCTGACCGAGCGCAACGGCACGGTGGCGGCAAGCCGGATCAGCTAATTCAGCCGGCCATGAGCGCGGCCGTCGCCCAACTGCTTTCAACCATGACCTGTTTACGATGAGCGGTCGCGAATGTTCTAACCCCGCGTGCGGAACCGTCGACGTCTCAGAGTTGAGGACGACGTCGCGCAGCATCTCGACGCCTTTTTCGATCTGCCGGATGCTCAAGGCGGAATAGCCCATGACAAGCCCGGCGCGGTCGGCTTCGCCTGCTCCCGGCTGCCGATTGGCGGCGAAATCGGGTGCAGCCCCAGACCGGCATGTCGGGCGGCTTCGACCAACGCTGTTTCACGCGATCGCGGCAGGTCGTTGAACCATATGACGACGTGCAGTCCAGCGTCGGCCCCTTGGACGGCGATCCGATCTCGGAAAATCCGCTTCAGGTTGGAAATACCTCCCGGCGCTCGCCGTTAAGGCGGCGCACGCGGCGCACATGCCTTTCATAGCCGCCGCTCTCGAACAGAGAGGCCAATGACGCCTGCTCCGCCACCGGAGAATGCTGGTCGGCAAACTGCTTGGCGGTTTCCAAAACCTGCTGCAATTCCGCCGGGACGACGAGATAGCCGATGCGCAGCATCGGCGAAAGCGTCTTGGAGATGGTGCCGAGGTAGATGACGCCCCATGATCCTCGAGGCTGTGCAGCGGGGGAACGGGGCTGATATCGTAGCGATATTCGCTGTCGTAGTCGTCCTCGATGACATAGGCGCCCTGCTCCCGCGCCCATTCCAGAAGCTGATGCCGCGCCATCGGCATGACGCCGCCGAGCGGAAACTGATGCGAGGGCGTCGCATAGGCCAGCCGGGCCGCGACCCCCGCCAGTTGCTCCGTCTGCATGCCGTCCTCGTCAACCTCGACGGGAACGGGCGTAGCACCTGTGCCGGCAAAGACCTGGCGCGCCATCCTGTAGCAGGGGTCCTCGATGACGAAGCTGTCCCCTGGGTCGAGCAGCAGGCGCGCGCAGAGATCGAGCCCCTGCTGCGAACCATTGACGATGACGATCTGCTCGGGTTCGAAGCGAACCGTACGGGCGCGCCAGTGATAGCCCTGAAGTGCCTGGCGCAGCCGGGCGCGAACCGCACGGATCGTCATAGGCGAGCCGTGCCGGCCGCTGCGCCATCGCCGCGTTCATCGTGCGCTTCCAAACCGAGGCTGGGGAATCTGAGGCCGCCAGGACGCCATACCGGAAATCTACCTTCAGCGTGTTCGGCAGGTGATCCCGCCACCGCGGATTCCCACGCAGCCGTTCGCCATAGTCAGACAAGTGACCCGGGCCGCCCCGTTTTGGGGGATTAGCGGCCCATTCCGATCAGGCGATTGCCCGAGAGCAGATGTCGGGCATCGCCAACGCTAACCCCTGCGTGACCTTGACCAACAGACCCTCGGTTTCCTGAAGATGGCGTCGTCGAAATCTGCACCGGCGTCGTATTGCCGTAAATCAAGGATGCCAACAACAGGGCCGGATGATTGGAGGCCGAAGCATCAAGCCGCATAAAGGCAAGATCGTCGCCCCACCGACGCATTTTGCCAAAAGCAGCTCAACGACGAACATGCCGGCTTGGCGCGCCGAAGGGCCGCCGCCTTTCCCGCAAGCGGCCCAGCCCGCTCGCCACCGGGGTCAACCCACGCCAATCTATCCACCAACGCTCGTCCCATCCGCTATGCGCAACACCAAGCTGATGTCGCAGGGGCGGTCACCGACCCGGTACGCCGTCGAGAAACGACGAACTCGTGCTGTCTTGAGCCACCGGTAAGCAAATCCATTGCTGATCCGCGTCTGCAATAAGCGTTAGCTGGAGCGAACATGCATGCTCGCGGCAGACGCAATCATCAGGACCCTTGCCTCGGTCAATTGGATTGGAGACCATCATATGAAGGTGCAGACCGGTGTTTGGGCAGCTGTTATCGGTCGTCCAGACTTTGGCATCAGTTTTGGTGGACGCGAGCAGCTTGCGAGGGATGCATCCGAACGTGGCGCTGCTCCCACAATCCTCGCAGTTCTCCTGTGAGAGCCTCGCGCTGGCCCTGATCCAGCGTAATTGTGTCGAGGAGATCCGCGAGCACGGCTTCGCCTTCGATCCGCGTCAGCAGATCGAACAGGTCATGTGAAATACGCGCACAGTCACGGTGATCCGTTCGGATTTCGCAGACGGTCTCGTGGCGATCCTGCGCCGTGTATGCGCGGACTTTATGCAGGGATACATAGGGCGGCAATGAAACAGCGAGCGCAGTCCAATCCTGCAGCGTTGCGGCCCGTTTTTTGACGAGGTACGGCCCGACCACAAGTCCATCCAGCTCTGTCGTCAGGAACGTGGCAATCGAGTCTGCAACTGAATCCACGATCGGCTCGGCATTGTTGTTAAAGGACGTATTGAGCAGAATTGGGATGCCTGTCCGCTGCTTGAAGGCATTGATGACGTCCCAGTAGGCCGGACTGGCCTTGCGCGATACTGTTTGCAGCCGAGCCGTACCGTCGACATGCGTGATGGCGCCGAGCAAATCACGCTTGGAATCGCGCACACGAACTACGAAATTCATGAAGGGAAATTCGCACGCACTGCCCGGGAGGTCGAAAAATTCGCGCGCATCCTCCTCCAAAACTGATGGGGCGAACGGGCGATATCCTTCCCGCTTCTTGACCATAGCGTTGATCCGGTCCTTGTTTGAAGCGGGCCTGGGGTCGGCAAGAATGCTGCGATTTCCGAGCGCTCGCGGCCCGAACTCCGAACGACCTTGCACCCAGCCGATCACGGCGCCACCGACCATCCACTCGGCTGCCCTATCCGCCACCTCCTCAGTGCGTTCAAACTCCAGGTGCCCCGCCCATGCCTTTAGTTCCTCTTCGACAGCGTGATCGCTCGCGAGTTCCGGCCCCCAATAGACCTCCTGCAATCGCCTACGCGGCGCTGGGCGGCCCAACTCATTAGACACGATTAGCGCGGCGCCTAATGCGCATCCAGCGTCATGCGATGCGGGCTGCACGAAGATGTCTTCGAAAAGTCCTGAATAGAGCAGCTTGCCGTTCATGGAGCAATTGTGCGCAACTCCGCCGGCCAGGCACAACCGCGTCATCCCGGTGGCCTCACGATAATGGCGAAGAATGTGAAACACGATGCGTTCGAGCGCTTCCTGTAACGACGCACTCACATCCATATGCTGCTGAGTGAATGGCATTCCCTTTTGCCGAACCTGAATGCTGCGGAGCAAAGTCGGACCGATGCGGTCCAGGTGGACGCGATACTCGCCGTTTGCAGAGAGTTCATAGAATTTCTCGAAAAGCTCGCGATAGGGAACGGGATCGCCGTAGGGGGCAAGCCCCATTACCTTGTATTCATCGAACAAGCCGTAGCCGAGATACCGGATCGTCTCGAGATAAAATTGCCCGAGAGAATTGTTCTCCGGGAAAGTCGCAAGTTGCGTAATTTCAGTACCAGATCCTACCGCCACAAGGCCCGACAGGAAATCACCAGAGCCATCAATCGCGAAAATCAGACTTTGCTCGAAGCCCGACATTGCAAAAGCACTCACGGCGTGCGCCTGATGATGACTTACAAATGAGATACGCGAAGCGTCGAGCTCGGTACCGAACTCCTGCGCCAACAGCCTCTGCATCAACAGTTTAGCGTCCAACGGAATGGAGGCGTCCGGCTGGGAAGCTAGCATGTTTTCGAGCATGGCGTTGCTATAGGCTTCGGTAGCGTAGAACGCCACACGATCGATTTCGCTGAGCTGAACCCCAGCGGCTGAAAGACAGTATTGAGCCGCACTAATTGGGAGCTTGTTGGAATGTTTGATCCGATTGAGGCGCTCCTCTTCTACCGCCGCAATGACCTGTCCGTCCCGGACGAGCACCGCAGCGCCATCGTGCATGAATGTGTTTGAAATCTGAAATCTGTTTTCATAGACTTTGTCCAATCCGCCGTTCAATCCTAGACACAGCATCTCGCTCTCCATTTGTCGTACAGGAATATTAAATTGGCCGTCTGATCAGAAACACAGGCCGCGTTGTCGTTCGCGCCACGAACGCCAGTCAAACATGATCGGGCTCAAAGAAATTCTCTTCGGCCGGGATCAACATGACATCCTGTGATCGAGGTGCCGGGCGGCCCATAACGTTGATAGATTGAGTGGATGCCACCGAAGACCATCCGTGGCATGCCGATTTCTGTTGGCGATGTCGTTTTTATTGGCAGCACGAAGTCCATAGCGCATCGTTTATCTCCTTCTCTTCGCGTCAGCGCATCAGTCGGCGGCGCAACAGCGCCATCGAGAGGAAGAATGGCAACAGCGCGTACAGGCCGAGCACCCCGATGTGCAGGGCGATGCCGACGATCGGGCGATCAAGCATCACCGGACGAATGAGGTCGATTGAATGTGACAGCGGCATGCATCGCGCTATCTTCTGAAAGGCGTCAGGCAGCTGATTCAATGGGAAAACGGCACCGGACAGGAACAGCATAGGTGTGAGGACAAGCGTCTGGTAAAACACGAAGTAATCGTAGCTGGGCGAAAGCGCGGTGACGACCATCGCAAGGCTCGCAAACACGCACCCAGTGAGAGCAATGATTGGCAGCGCATAGAGGACGGACGGCCAGGCTGCATAACCCAACGTTGCGGTGACAATGGTGATTGCCGTACCGGCCAAGAAGGCCTTGGTGGCTGCCCACGCCAGTTCACCCAGAACGATGTCGCCGAGGGTAACGTGCGTGTACAGCATTGCTTCCCAAGTGCGCTGAGAGTGCATGCGAGCGAAAGCCGCGTACAATGTTTCGAGGGTAGAGGCGGTCATCGCACTTACCGCGACCATGCCGGCCGCCAAAAAGGCGATATATGACGCACCGTCGACGCGGCCGACCATTATGCCGAGGCCGGTGCCGAGTCCGAAAAGGTAGATTATAGGATCGGCAAGGTTACCGAGAATCGTCACGAGTGAGACTTTCTTCCATGCCAGATAGTTCCGGCGCCACACCGCAACCCAGTTCCACGCATTGGACGGCAGCGCCGCCGCAAAATCTTCAATCATCGTTCACTCCTCTATCTCGCGCCCGGTCAGCCGCAAGAAAACATCCTCGAGATTGGCTGGACGCAAAAGAAGGCGCAGACCTGCTCGCCCCTGCAGTTGCGTGCGCACCTGCTCAGGGTCGGGCGCGTAGCAATAAAGGGTTTCGCCGCTCACCTCGATGCGCTGGGAATGTGGCTTGACCAGCGAAAGCAACTCGTGCGGATCGCCGCCGTAAATCTCCATGACCTGGCATCCGATATGCTCGTCGATCAGCGCCTGCGGGCGGCCTTCGGCGATATTGCGACCCCTTTCGAGCACGCACAGCCGATCGCATAATCGCTCAGCCTCTTCCATGAAATGCGTCGTCAGGATAATCGTCTTGCCGCGTGCCAACAGGGCGCGCAGCCGCTCCCAGATCAGGTGGCGCGCGTGCGGATCGAGGCCGGTGGTCGGCTCGTCCATCACAATGAGCTGGGGGTCGTTGATCAACGCCCGCGCCATCGTCAGGCATCGCTTCATGCCGCCGGACAATTCCGAGACGCGCGCATCCGCCTTGCGCTCGAGGCGAGCGAACTCGAGAAGCGACGGGATGACCGCTTCGCTCTCGCGTGTGCTCATGCCGAAGTAGCGTCCGAACACCAGCAAGTTCTCGCGTACGGTGAATTCCTGGTCAAGATTGTCGAATTGCGGGACCACGCCAATGCCCCTGCGTGCCAGCCGAGCGCGCGCCGGCACTGGCACGCCGAGCACCGTGATCGCGCCCGCGTCAGGGCATGTCATGCCGAGGAGCATACGCGCAATCGTGCTTTTGCCCGCCCCGTTTGGTCCGAGGAGGCCGAAACACTCTCCCGACGCAACGGAGAACGACAGTTCGTCGACAACGACCTTGTTCCCATACGACTTGGTTACGCCGGCAAAATCGACTGCCACGGTCGACAGAGAGTCAGGCACGGAGCTTTTCGCGCTTGTCTGCCCGTGAAACTCCCGTTCGATCGGACCAGTCTCGATCCGCCGCAAATCCTCTGGGTCCAACTTCCGACTCAACATTTGATCTTCCTGGTCCTGGCTCAAAACTCTTCCACCTGCGATCACGTGACTATTGCTGTTCGCTGTAAGCTGCGTCAGATGCCACCAAGGCGGGCTTTGGAAGGGCGCCGCCGATGTCTGTCACAGTGGCGGCCGAGCTTCGCGACAACCAATCGCTATTGCTCAATGTACACAGCGCGTATGCTTTCAATGGGAGCAAGAGAAAGATGTTGATGAGTGTGTGGAGCGAGAATCCGAGAAATCGAAGTTGGCGCGCACGAAACGCTGCCACGCTGCAGCGAACTATAGTCATGACCGCGATCGTCAGGCATGCCGTCCAGGGCACAGTACCTGTCGTTATGAATTGCGCGAGCCCAGCCAGGAGCGAAAAAGAGAGCAATAATGGGCCAAGATTCTGCCCAATCACGTCCAATGTGAGATAAATATTAAGGCCGCGCAGCAGTTGGAGCGCCAGCAACGTGTCCCGGAACGTGCTCCGGGCCCAGCGAAGCTGTTGGCGCAGATAGGGACCCATGCTGCTGGGAACGACTGTTGCCGCGACGGCCTCCGGGACATACTCTGTTCGAAAGCCTGCTTTCAGCATCAGGATCGTAAGGTGGCGGTCCTCACCGAAGTCGCTCGGCTTCCCTCGAAAGCGCTGCGTCTCGTATTGATCCAGGAGCGAAACAAGCGCGGATCGCCGGTACATGGCACACGGACCGCAGCAACACATGACGGCACCGAACCGAGCCTGCGCTGCCCGCTCTTCGTTGCAGGCGAGCCAGTATTCCATGTCAATCAACCGCGTCAGCCAAGTTTCACTGCGATTGCTAGCCGCCAACTGGCCCATGGCGGCGCCAATCGCTTGATCTTGCATCTTTAGCGCAAGCCTCGTGACGACGTCCGGCGCGAGTATCGTGTCCGAATCTACATTGAGCACCAAATCTCCGCACGAGCGGCGAACCGCCGCAATCTGTGCCTTGCGCTTTCCGACATTCTTTGGGAGCGCAATGAAGTTGAACCTCGGGTCGCGCGCGTATTCCTCGTGTATACCTACGAGGGCATCGTGGTTTCCAGAACCGTCGTCAACAACATAGACCTGCAGTTTTCCGGCGTAGTCCTGACTTGCAATGGAAGCCAGGCAGTCCGAGAGGGTGCGAGGAGCCTCGTTGTAGCACGGGATAATGACATCGACGCTCGGCCAAGGCTCACAGCCGGCGGGTTCGCCCGAGGTCGGCGGTACGTTTGTAGGCAGGGTATAAAACACCTGCGCGGTCTTATAGACGGTCGACAGCAGCGCATAAGAGCAGACTGCAACAATACTGGCTGGGGCAAAGAGGTTCATGAGATCTCAGATTTTTCTGTGAATTTGAGGAAGCGAGCGGATAACAAATCCGAGGTCATAGCTCTGGACCGTTCCGATCGATCAAAGTGCCGGCCGGCCACTCGCTCATCGAGCGTCCAATTGGGAGCACCATGAGGAGTACGTCGTCGTCGACTCGCGTCGTGGAAGGCAGATCGGGGTACACGTCCGGGAGGGTTGAACGCACGCGAACGCCCGTCAGAATGTTCGCCAAGCCTTTGCGGCAGAACCTCCCAACATGGTTCCGGAGCGCTTGCCGAACCGTGCCGAAAGCGAATGGAACGCTAAGCTGCTGCAGCACTGGGTACATGACGCTAATCGAATGGGCGATTCCCAGCCCCTCAAGATCCGGACGCACCCCGTATAGACCGAGTTCAGCGACCAGCAGATCAACGTCGCCAACTTTGATGTATCGGCGCAGCAGGCCCAAGTGAGCGGCTACCCCGTGCACATCATAGCCGATTGCGCGGACCTCCGGCCTTGCACCGGCCCAACTTCGACCGCCTTCGAATTGCATTCCATTGAAGGCTCCGGTCGGCTCATAGGTCTTCCGGAAGAACTCAGAGAGTTCGAGGTGATCGGAAAGCTGCAACTCATTTTCCCAGCACAACCTCCACTGCACGTCATTGCGCATGCGAAGACTTCCTCTTTTTGGGTTCTTTTGTGCACCTCACGCGGTAGAGCAGCGGCGGTGCATGTCATGTGGGGGTCTATGAACGACCCGCCCAGATTGGTAAAATTGATTGTTTAGATCGAGAGCATCCACGCTATGGATGCTAAAACCATGCGTTTCAAAGGCCTTGATCTGGACCTTCTGGTCGTGCTCGATTGGCCCCGATAGCGGCGACGCACCGATGGCAGCTGTTGGTGACACAACCTGCCTCAAGAGCGGCCGCCAGCGGCGTGGCTGCGCCTCGTGCCGAAGCAGCGATCAAGTGGAGGATGGGCCCGATAGGCGTCAGCAAACGCGGCGGAGCGTTGACGTACGATCGCGCAGCTCTGGATCGCCGGCGGCAAACAGGTTCCGCGAAGCTCTGGCTCGACAAGTTGCGGCAAGACGGCATGCCAATGGTGCGATGGTCGCACTCGCCAACAGGAATCGTCTGGTCAACGCTCTCGAGTGTTGCCTGTCAACCGGACTGTCGGTGAAAGCACCTGGAGAGCGGGAAGGAGGGCGCACCCGGATGGCGCTACTTCGAACGAATTGTTTGAGGTTTTGGCCGACTGGAACACCCAGCTTGAGCACCTGAGGCCTGAAATGCGCGAAGGAGCTGGCCCCTAAGTTTTCATTCCGTGCGAGGGATCAAAGATCGCCGCACACAGAAGAGGCAGCCTAAGGAGCGTCAGCACTTGCGCCGGCCGAAGGGCCGGGACGCGGGACTGGCTGCAACGACGAGATCGGTTAAAAGGGCAGCCGGTAGGAGTGTCAGCATAGCGCCGCCGAAGGCGGGACACGGGACCGACGGCCCCCGACGAGGAGTGCCGCTTTCCCGGCTAGGGATCGTCACCCACCTGGGCCGAAACACCTTTGAGGTTCGGTGGCGGCAGTCATAGAGCCCGGCCCGCATAGGGGGCCATGCAAAATAAGGACTTCGCTCCATCTGGGTATTTATCGGTCATTTATTGGGTAAAGCCGTTTCTTGATTTTTTGGGTATTTTCAAAGGGGCTTGGCGGGCCTTGGCACGCTCGCGCCAGAGCGCCTATCGGCTTTGCGCCGTGTTGCGATCATCGAGAGCATTGGCTCTTCTACTGAAACAGGTTCAGCAACATGTCACCGAACTGACATGCGCCGTCATGAACACAGTCACGCATATGGGCTGGCAATTTCCAGGTTCGCCAGGCCCCGGGAATCCCATCTTTGAAAAGTAGCCAAAGCCTTGTGGTGTGCGCAGACCTCGATGAGAGGGAGGGAGAGATCCGCTTATGCGTGTACCGGTGGCAAGACGCCGGCGGCATCTAATCCGCGCAGGCTTGGTCAGGGCTCCAAGGGGCTCGAAGGCCCTTTGGTTCGTCTTCATATGCGAAATCATGATGCGGGGCCAAGGCGGCATACGCCTTGGCTGCGATCCAACGGCAATCACGTTGGTCTGGGCGGGGTCTTGGGAGGGGCAGGAATGCCCCGCCTCCAAGCGCGATGAAACGGCGGACGTTTCGATGGTGTGATGAGGCTCGATGCCGACAGAACCGCAAGGCCGGAAGGGTGCACGGGAAACGCGACAGCGGATTTCCCTGCCAAGGTTGCGATACTACACCGCACATCCTTGCAATGCGCCTTACGCAAAATGGCAGAGGTGGGGGAACGGTCACCCCGTCGCTTCCGACCCTGATATGTGGAGCGGAAAGGCTTCGGCCGACGTCTGGGGGCCGTTGAGGTGGAAGTCCGCGAAACCCCCTCGAGGCTCGCGGCCCTGAACATCGAGCCCCATGAAGACGCCGGATATACCTAAGCAGAAGTGACCATCGCCCGGACCCGGCTAACTTGTCGCAATCGGGCGCTCTTATACGTCCACATATAGGATCAGCTTGACACCACAGAAGCGCACAGTGTCTCCAAATCAACTTCGACAATTCGTTTCATCAGAAAGCGGAAATCGGCTTTCGGAAGCGGGCCAGCAGGCAGTCTTCATTGATCGACGCGCCCCGGCACTCGATGCACTCGATCTCGGTCAACGATTCGTTCAGCATGGCGATAGTGGTCTCTGCACCAGCAGCGTGCCCCCAGCGTTGGCAATTGGCGTCACGTGCCGACCCGAAAACCAGGTGCCCGCCTGGCGCAAGCAGGCCTACCAGGTTGCGGACTGCTGCGCGGATCTGAACGAGGTCTCCTACGTAGTAAAGAACTTCCGCCACGACGATCAGGTCGAACAGCTCATCACTCGAAAATTGTTGAACATCGGAGATTATCCACCTGATGTGCGGCGGCTCCTTCATGCGTAAACGTGCTCGCGTAATCGCTGGCTCCACGACATCGATCACAGTGAGCCGCTGGCAAATGGGGGCTAGCCGTTCCGTAAAAGCGCCAGCAGCGCACCCGACTTCGAGCCCATTTGCGACAGGACCTTGCGCAAGTGACAACCGGAGAATTTGCGTGTGGCGCTCCCGCTCGAACGGGTTGCCATCGAGCCGCCATGGATCGTCTGCGGCCATTTCTCGATTCAGCAGTTCATGATCGATTTTATGGGTCAAATTCCCACCTCGCTAAGGCAGCAATCACCGGCGCTGCAAATGCCGTCAGATGTCGCTAGCGTCGGGGACCCGGGCACACCAATCTGAGAAGCGGGGCCGCTTCCTGCACCGGGCAGACCTGCGGGCCGAGGCACTTGATTTCGGTCACGCTCCTAATAGGGTCCGCAGGATTGGCAAAATTGATTGTTTGGATGATAACCATCCACGCCGTAAACACATCGAAGGCGGAATTGGGCGTGGCTGGGACCACGTCTGGGTGGCGCCGGCCGACAAATTTCTCACATCGAACCAAACTCGCCAGCCTGTTACGACGCCAGCACGCTGACGATGATGCTATGATGACTGCGGTTCACCGCCTCAGCATGGCCGCAATGCCATGACGGACAAAGGGAAGATGCTGGCCGAAGCGCAGCCCCACATGTCTTGCAAGCCGTGCCGCCGGGTGCTCGCTTGAGTAGAGTCCGACGAGAATATTCGTAGCATGGTAGAGCGGCGCCGCCGACAGGCGCAGTCGGCTTTCATATCTGTGGAGCATGTCGGGATCGGCAATGTCGCGACGGTCGCGCCATGCTGCCAGGATACCACGGGCGAGTTGCCTCTGGCCGCCGAGGCCGATGTTGAAGCCATGCGCGGTCACCGGGTGCATGCCAATGGCAGCGTCGCCTATCAATGCGGCGCTCGGCGCCCGGAACATGTGGGCCCAGGTGGTGACCAACGGATAGATATGGCGGCTGCTTGCCAAGCTCATGTTGCCGAGGCGCCCTCGACAGCGCTTCGTCAACTCCATCAGGAACAACTCGTCGTCGAGGGCAAGCAGTCCGTCGGCCTCGTTTGAGGGCAAAGTCAAAAGCAGCGACGACATGCCTCGCGCGAGGGGCAACATCGCTATCGTCTGATGGTGGTCGAACCATTCGATCGCGATCTGGTGGTGGGGGCGCTCGTGCCACACCCGGCAAATCAGCATTGAGCTGCCAAGCCGATTGATATCGGCGCCGATGCCGAGCAGATCGCGGGTGGCGGACAAACGCGAATCGGCGGCAACGAGAAGCCGAGCGGTCAGCTGCCTGCCATTGGAGAGCGTTACGACTGCTCCCTGATGGCTGTTTGTTGCACGCGCGACCGAATGGCCGCACAGCAGCCGGGCATGGCCCTGCAAGCGGATGATCTTGAAAAGGGCATCGCGGATCCGGCAATTCGGAACCAGAACGCCCAGTGGTTCCGTGGATCCGTCGGGGGAATCGAAACACAGCGCAAAAGGACTCGATCCGTTGAGGACGCGTGCGCCTTGAAGCGGTGACTTGTCCGAAGCGGGGATAACATCCCAGGCGCCGAGCTCGCGAAGGATTCCAGTCGAGGCGTGGGTGAGCGCGATCTCGCGACCGTCGAAAGCCGCACTTGCCAGTGTTTGCAGGGACTGCCCTTCGACAACCGCCAGTTTGAGCTCGCTGTGGGCAAGCGATGCGGCGAAGGAAAGTCCGACCGGCCCGGCGCCAACGACAATGATGTCGAAGCTGTCGTCAAAGCCGGCCATCAGCGTGCCGCCAGCGCGTTGGCTATCTTCGTGAGACGTTGCTGGAGTCGAGCCGCATGTCGCGCATCGATTGCGCTGCGATCCAGTGCCCGCCGCATCGCCTCAAGCGGGTTTCTCACGTCGGTTCCTGGCCGGTGAATCGTCATTTGCCCGCCGTATGGTCTGGATTGTCAAGACGTTGGGAGCGACGATCAGGCTGTCGGTCAGCACATGCGTTTTCCCTTGAAGGACTGTCGATCAAACCACGCCCACGAGGACATGGCCTTGATCTGGGTCAGTCGAGGCGGGACCGGCGTCAGATGACCTCGATCCAATCCAGTCGTGTGCCAGCTGACCCCATGACGACGCAATGGCACCAGCTAAGGGGAACCAGGCGCGTCTGGTCTGGGAAGGGTGTTTCAGGACTTTTGCGATATCAGCGAATGACCGGCTCGCCATGGAAGCGCCGGCGCGAGGGCAGCGACACGCCGAAGCCGACTTCCATCATCAGCCGTGGCGTGCGCGAAGGCACGGTGTATATGGAGCCAAACGGATCTTCGACGAAGCCAAGCCGGCTTCGCCGGTCAGCGTGATCGGGCTGTCATCGCCTCGTTTTCGCATCAGCCAGTATTCCAGCGGCAGGCAAGCGGGGCGGCGGCACTCGAAAGAGCCGCCGCCCGGCTTGGCACCTATTCGCGGACGAACAGCGGCTGGACCCCGGCCCATTGATCGACCGTGCGCCCAGTCGATGCTCAGATTGGTTGCCGACCGCTTCGACCACGGCGCTGCCGGCCTCGAGCGTCTCGGCCATGACAAGACGTCGTCGTCGCAAAGTGCGAGCAAACGGGCGAAGACGGTGGCGAGGGCAAAGGCGTCGCCATTGCCGCCGGCTATCGCTGTGAGCGCTCGATGACGGCGCCCCACAGGATCAGGATATTGATGCCGGAATAGCGCCGCTGGGTGGCTGCATTCCTGGGCAGGCCAAGGGCTGCCTTTGCCCTGCCCCAGGGCTTGACCCATGGCACGGTGCCGCGCTCCAGTTCGGCAACGATACGGTCTGTGATCTCCTGATAGAGGCTGGCGCCCGTGCGCCCGCCCTTGCCCGCGCCAGCCTCTCGGCTGCCGGAACGCTTGTTGTTTGCACGCATTGTCTGGTCCTCCGTTCGCCAATTGCGCCCTCCCCCGGAAGCGGGGTGGGCGGCAAAAGCGACCGGAAAGGCCCGCCGTAGAAGGCAGACCGCATCCGAAGGACCGGAACGAAGAGGAGGACCCGGAGCGGCAAGCGGAGGGTTGCGGGATGCCGCGGCTGGCCTAGAAGGGAGTGCCGCCTTGCCGAAGCCAAGTCGGAAGTCTCGCATGCGGCGGCATATCTGCAATGGTATGCCGAAGAGGCCAACCGCATCTATGGCGAGACGATCTTCCCGCCCTCGACTGACCGGGGCATGCTGGTGGTCAAGCAGCCAATCGGCGTTGTTGGCACGATCACGCCATGGAATTTCCCGGCTTCAATGGTGGTGCGCAAGATCTCACCGGCTCTGGCGGCGGGCTGCACTGTGATATTGAAACCTGCCGCACAGACGCCGCTTGTTGCAGGCGCAATGTGCGCGGCCGGCTTTCCCGAAGGCGTCGTCAACCTGATCTTTGCTTGCAAAGGCGATGCCGTCGGCCGCACACTGATCAACCGATGAACTTGATCCACAGGCGCTTGAACCATGCGACGATGGCCTTGAGCCCTTCGGCTGGGCGCCGCGCTTGAGAAGGCGGTCTAGGACGGCCGGCTTCGATCTGCTCGCGAGACATCTTGCCGGCCCAATGGATCGATGATGACTGCCTGCAGGTACTGCGCTGGATGTATGACCGGCGCGACCTTTCCGAAGTGCGGCCCGACCTCGCCCAATGGCTGGCCAAGTGGGAGACGCCCTGCCCCAAGCTGTGCCAGTGGGTGGAGGACAACATCGAGGAGACGCTCACCTTCAACCGGCTGCCACGCCAGCATCACAAGCGCCTGAAGAGCACCAATATCCTGGAGCGGCTCAATCAGGAGATCAAGCGGCGCATCCAGGTGGTGCGCATCTTTCCCAGCGCTGAGAGCTGTCTGCGGCTCGTCCGCGCGCTCGCCGTCGAAACACACGAAAACTGGCTGGAGGCCATGCGAATCTCAACATGGAGCACCTGGCCGAGAACAAGAAGGAGATGCTGCGCAAGCTGGAGCAGCCCAAGGCCGCCTGACGGCGGCGGGCGGGCTGGGCGCATGCGTTACTTGAAGACGCCGCGCCTGACCCGCCAACACCGGCGACCGTGATCGCAAATTTGCAGAAGACTCTGGACAGAACTCCCAAACTGCATCAAAAATAGTCAGAGCTAGATTATGGCAGCCGATTGAGATGGAGGAGGAGGGGTTACAAGCCTTTGTGCAGTTCTCCCAAACTTTTCGATATCGAAGGGCTTACCTGCGTCCCGTTTAGCCATCGATTCCGATCGTTTTAGCTTCATCTCACGACGGGAATAGGCGCAGAGAGGTCTGGCCCTGGTGCAGAAATTACTGCCGGTACCACCGAAGTGAAGGGGTCGAACTACTTTGTCTAGCGCCAAATTGCTGACGGAACGTCCGGCGCCCATTGTTGCTGCATGCCTCGATTCTTGGGGCGGTCTGGATGACGCCATCCACCATCTCACTCCAAAGGGCAGTGGAATCTGGAACGATGTCGCTTTTGTCCGCAAGACATCCTTCACGCCGGATTGGCATATAATCTTTAACTCTCCTTCTGTTTTTGGACTTCCTGTTGATATCGAGGCGAGCCCGAACAGGACAATTTTTGCGATCGGCGAACCGCCGACGAAAGCTCATCGCGCCCTCCATCTAGGGCAGGGGGAAAATACCATCGTTTTGACGTCTGACGCAGAGTTGGTAGCCCAGCAGAATGCAGGGCGTCGGTTCGTCTTGTCTCCACCTATCACTCGGTCTTGGTCTGTAAGAAAGTCATATGAC
Organism: Mesorhizobium sp. WSM4820; assembly: GCF_055811075.1. Taxonomy (NCBI): domain Bacteria; kingdom Pseudomonadati; phylum Pseudomonadota; class Alphaproteobacteria; order Hyphomicrobiales; family Phyllobacteriaceae; genus Mesorhizobium; species Mesorhizobium sp. WSM4820. The sequence continues at coordinate 112,630 of NZ_JBVVQN010000016.1, forward strand.
CAACTTCTGGTCAGCGAAGTCGTTGACAAGCCGCGTCGGCTCTCATGGATTACCAGCAACATCGCCCTGCTTAAAGGACATCGATATCGGCTGGCGTTTTTGGAGCGGCTGAGAGAGGAGATCGAGTTCGACCTGTTCGGCCGAGGTTTTCACCTGATTGGAGATAAATGGGACGCACTTGCACCTTACCGCTACAGTATAGCTTTCGAGAATACTAGAGCTGATTACTATTTTACAGAGAAGCTTATGGACTGCTTCGTTGCTGAAACAATGCCGATCTATTACGGCAGCCCGGCAATCACGAGGTTCTTTCCGCCGGATTCAATGGTTCTGATTGATCCAGAGGACAAGAACGTAATTCAAAAGATCCGAGAAATAATCAACTCGGACCTCTGGAAGGAACGTCGCGATGCAATACGAGAGGCGAAGCGGTTGGTACTTGAGAAGTACAATATATTTGCTTATCTCGCGGGCTTCATCGAAAGCGTTCAGGACAAGCCTTTGCCGCCTAAAGTTATGCACATCGGTACGCCCGAGGTCGATTTTGGGGTAGACGAATGAACTGCAAGGTTTCGCTTCGCGCGCCCGGCGGTTGGTGGTCTGGCAGGGGTCCGTACGGAACACTCGGCGGAGAATGCCTCGAGCATCTTCGATTAACACAGGGTCGGTTTGGGAATGACGCGAAGATCCTGTCTGATTCACTGTCCCCGTGATTTACGAGGATGTGATGATGATGAGGAGCCCAAGGGCGGACCTTCGTGGGCGCGTGATTGCGGCCATTGAAGTCGGGATTCGACGCGGGAGGCGACGCGTCGCATCCGGATCGGTATTTCGATGGCCGGGAGTTGGTATCGCCGCTATTCGAGACCGGCCAGATGGAAGCGCGCAAGCAGGGCCAGCCGTCGCGTTCGAAGCTCGATGCTCATGAGGCCTTTATTCTTGGCCTCATCGAGGACGCGCCGGACATCACGCTTGCTGAGATCGGGGAGCGCCTTGCCGCCGAGCGTGGCGTGCGGGCAGCGTCGTCCACGGTCCGGCTGTACCTCGACCGGCGCGGCATCACGTTTCAAAACAAGACGGCGCACGCCGCCGAACAGCAGCGCCCCAATGTCCTGCGCCGCCGCAGAACCTGGTTCGATGGCCAGCTCGATCTCGACCCCGAGAGGCTGATTTCCGTCCATGAGACCGCAGCATCCACAAAGATGGCGCGGTTGCGTGGCCGCAGCCTGCGCGGCGAACGATGCCGGGCGGCCGTTCCTCACGGCCATTGGAAGACTACCACCTTCACGGCCGGCCTGCGGCTGGGCGGCATGGCGGCGCCAATGCTGCTCGATGGCCCTATCAATGGTTGTGCCTTCCTCGCCTACGCCCAGCAGGTCCGCGCACCCGAGCTTCGCCCCGGCGACATCGTGGTCATGGACAACCTGCCCGCCCACAATATCAGCGGCGCGCGCGAGGTGATCGAGAAGGTTGGCGCGGCTCCTGTTCCTGCCGCCATACTCGCCCGACTTCAACCCGATCGAGATGGCTTTCTCGAAGCTCAAGGCTCTCCTGAGAAAGGCTGCAACCCGAACCATCGACGAACGTCGGTCGTGGCCAACTGCCTCGCAGCTTTCACGGCCGAGGAATGCAGGCACTATTTCGAGGCAGACGGCTATGACCCCGGAATAAGTCGAGTCTGCTCTAGCTGCGCAAGCGGGCCGAGACGGGCGCACGACAATCGTATGCCACCGGGCTGCTGCTGATCAGGCGAACTGGGGAAGGCCGGGAACGGAATTGAGGACCTCGTCCACGAGTTCGTCGCCGGCATGTTCCTTGGCGAAGGCGATCGTCTCGTTAGCAAGGCCGGCGATATTTCCCAGGCTGAGACCCTCGTTCATCAATTGCTGGCCGAAACCCACCACGCCGCCTCCGGCGAGGACGCTGCCGCTCTCTGCGTCCTCACCATCATGCTTCGCCACTAATTCCGAAGCTCCGGGAATGGCCTCGATCATGCGCGCAGCGGGACCGTCGGCTGCCTCGCGTTGCAGGAAACCCAGCATCATGCCAACGGCCTTGTCTGCGAGAGCCGGGTCGACGCCGACATTGGTGGCGATGCGTGATACGAATTCTTCCAAGGCAGGGCACCTTTCGTTTTATTGAGGTCAGAATGATTAGCTATGTTTGTCCCGCTCAAATGGTTGAGCGCAGCGCCAGTCTACGCCTCCGCAGTCTTACCCAAAAACCTCTCAGGTATTGGTCCACCCTCTTGGCTACTTCCATGGACTTCACGTCTACAACGCGCTGAAACGGCACCGCAGCAATGATGGTGGTTACAAGTACAATGGCGACAGTGCTACTAGCCGCAATGGCATGCCCCCATTGGATAGTCCAGAGATAGACAAAGCACCCGAGGGAACAAAGGACAGGGAAATGAAGAAGGTAGACCGAGAACGACAATCGACCTAGGAGTGGGAAAAAGTATGACGAGAAGGCTCGCTGAAGCGATGGAAGCGCGAGAACGCTAGCGACAAGGAAGGCTGCACCGACGCAGTGCATTGCGTCCTTCAGGGGATTAAAGTCGATTGGGGAGAGTTTGATGATCGGCTCATACAAGATGGCGTTTGAGAAGCCGCCAAGATAGATGGCAGCAAGAAAGATTACGATCTTAGCTTCGTGAGGCCATTTCGCTGGAGAAACGCGAGTCAGGAGGACGCCGACCCCGAACGACAAGGCGAAGGGCAGGTAAGCTATATGGACCGCAAAAGAGAGAGCCGCGGCAAAAACTGTGACGAGGGCGAAGGTGAACCACCTCGCAGCGAAGGCGAACATGAAGGCTAAGTATGAACCGACGAGCTCAATGGACATCGTCCAGAGTGGTGAATTGAGTTTGTTCTTACCGAGAAATAAGGACTCATATAGGGCCTCCTGGGCGATGGTCGCGGCCGTAATTGAGCTAGGGTAATACCAGGTCAGCCAGACCGAGCCCGTGAGTGGGGCAACTTCAAGATTTCTCATCAGCCCCATGGCAAAAATGGTACCGGCAAAAACGATTGAAGCTGCGATTGGAATGCCGAGGCGGGGTATCCGTCGGATTGCTCTGGATACAAGCACCGACGCATTTCCAGTCTCAGCAAAAGACTTGGTAAGGACGAAGCCGCTTAGAACGAAGAATACACAAACCGCAAAGCTTCCGTTGATAAGCATGCTGAATGGGGGGAGAGTTAGAAGCTGAGCAGGCCATCCGATTTCTGGCCACGCTGCTTGCGCCAACGGGTACATGGTTTTGAATATCCCTGGCTCGACAGCGAAGAGGGCGTGAGACAAGAGGACGCCAACTGCAGCCAGCCCCCTCAACCCCTCTAAAGCAATAAAACGCCCAGATCCGGCCTGCCCCGCCGCCATTCCGTTCATGGATACTCTGCCCCTTATGATGCGCCGGTTTCGCCTTGGTCTTCCTACAAAGTCCACGCTCGTGAACGTGAGCTGGAAAGCACGGGACATTGGCTTTCCTGTACGGCGCTATGCAGCATCATGACGGATGGGTAAACTTGATTGTTTGGATATAATGCATCCATGGGATGGATATGCGGGCCATGCCCACCGGCGACAGCCGGTCCTGGATCTGACACTCGGCCTGATCGTCCGAGAGACAGTAGAGCGCCTGCAGCACCATGATCTTCAACATCACCACCGTATCAAAGGGCGGCCGTCCGCCCTTGGCGCCATCCGCTCGACGAGCATCGTATCTTCGTCGAGTGGGCCAAGCCCCGGGCCGGCGCAAAGGTGAAACGCGCGCAAAGGCGCTCCTTCGATCGCCGACGGCGACATGCGGCTCCGAATCTGATCGACCGGTTGCTGGCAATGACGGCTCCGCTGGTCTCTCGTTCCACCCAGCAGGACCGCAACCGTCTGTTCCTGGTGAAGAGCGAGAAGAAGGACGCGGTGACGCTTATTGCCGAGGCGACCTTATCGCACGCCCTGAAGCCGTTCATCAAACGCTCCAATGCCCGGATCGCCGTCTGGACAAGGCCGCACCCGAGCGGGCCCGGCAGCTCGCCCAGCAGCGATGGCTTCCAGGTTCTGCAGATCGAAGTGCGGCGCCTGGGCACCGAGAACGCCGCTCTGCTGAAGCGTATCCTCGAAGCCGAAACGGAGGTCGATCGCCAGAGGTGTCACAATGCCCGCCTCGTCGCAGAACGCGAGGAAGTCCAAAGCCAAAACGCTGATGCAAAAGGCCCCGACGGCCCTAACCTGCGAAAATGGCCAACTATCGACCATTCGGCTGTAGCATTAATATGGTTCCGCTTCCGTTCCGTCACATTGTGCGGCAGGTTGCTTTGAGCCAGCCTATAGCAAACTCTGAGTCTAGATTATCCGACAGAGCCGAGGGCCGACTTCCTCGAACCCGTTCCGCAGATAGAAATCGAGCGTGCGCTTCCATTTTGGTTGCCCGGGCGCTCCAACCTCAAGTCGCTTCCAACCACGAGCACGGCTTTCCTGCGAGGCGACCTCAAGCAGATGAGGGGCAATCCCTTTGGAGCGCTTGTCGGTTCGAACATACAGCTCCGAAATGTAGCCGAACTTGCCTCCTGCATAGATCGCCGTGCATTCATTCAGCACCATGATGCCGACCGGCTCGTCATCTGCACTTGCGATCACAGCGACCACGCCGGCGTCGGCAAGCACTGTCTCCGCGCTTTGTCTCACGACGTCGGGCGTGGGCGCTTTCCCGCCAGAGAGTTCATCGAGTAGCGCGTGACTGAAACGGCCGACCGTCTCTGCGTCCGTTGCGTTGGCGCGGCGAGTAGATATGAAAGGAATATTTTCTCCTGGTAGTGATCAAAATCCCGATTCATGCTGCCATCCGCGCAGGCCCGACTCATTCTTTTAAGTAACTCGGACTAATGAACAGCATTTTTCGTAAAAGATATGATAATGCCAATCGAGCCAAGCCAAGCTCACCGCATAGGCGGTCACCTGCCACTGCCATCCCAGAGCATCAGGATGATCGCGCTGCGCGACAGCTTGGCGAGCTGCAGACGCGAGCGACTGGTTCAGGGCCCGCTTCGCCATCAACGAGACCCGCTGCAGCAGGGTTGTAAATGCCCGCACCATGGCGCCGCAAATCCGCGCTTGTGGCGCCATGACGTTGAGGCGAGTGAGTTCGGCGCTAACAACGCCGGCTGAATCCGATCGGAAGGGTGCCCGACCGCGCCGAAAAGGCGCGATCTTGGATGGCGACGCGATCGCCTGCGGATAAGCGCGAGTTGACCGTCGACGTCCGCCATTTCCGTTTGCACCGCCTTGGACAAGGACTGCCCCGGGGCATGATGCGGGCCTGGTTGGCGTCCGTGTCGAGGCCAGGTTCGTAGGCAGCGGCTCCCGTGAGGTTGAGCAGTTCTAACTCGTGGCTTGAGTTGACGGCGCTCACGCACAGCCGTTCCAGGTGCGCCCCGTTGTGCGGCCTTCCCATTGGCTTGGCCAAGCTTCTGGGTGATCCTCTGCATCGCCGGTGGCAGAGAGGTCCGGTTTGCAGCGTTAGCACAGGCCAATATTGCGGCCCCCTCTGGGCATGTATGCGTCCCTGTTTGGCCTGACTGAGCCAGCTTGCACCCGGTCGGACATGCAGTCCAACCAGGATGCGCGCATCCACGTCAAGCCCCATGAAGGCGGAGAAAATCCTCGTATGTCGCTTGCAACCCGGCACCAAGGGACGTTTTGGCTTTCCAGCCAAGGTTACGCAAGCGCGTTACGTCCAGTAACTTGCGCGGAGTACCATCTGGCTTCGTCGTGTCGAATACCAAATCGCCCTTCCAGCAGACCGCCGCCTTGACGAGTTCCGCCACCTCGCGAATTGTAACGTCCTCGCCAACGCCAACATTGATCAGGGGCGCAGTGTCGGGGGCAGTTAAGGCGTCAAAATCTGAATCTGGCAGGCCAAGCAGGAACGCAATGGCATCGCCTACATCCGACGAATACATAAACTCTCGCCGAGGGTTTCCGGATCCCCAGACCTCCACCGAGGAATCGCCGTTCATTTTAGCTTGATGAAACCGGCGTATCAGAGCGGGCAGAACGTGGCAATTTTCGGGGTGATAATTATCGCCGGGACCATATAAGCTGGTCGGCATCAACGCGAGATAGCGCGCCTTGTACTGCCGGTTGAAAGACCAGCATGATTCGACACCTGCGATTTTTGCCAAAGCGTAAGGACGATTAGTCGCTTCAAGCGGACCGGTGAGAAGGTATTCCTCCCGTATCGGCTGCGGACAGTCGCGTGGATAGATACACGAGGAGCCAAGAAAAATCATCCGTTCGACGCCGGAAGCGTGAGCGGCATCAAAAACACTGACTTGAATCGCGAGGTTGTTATGAAGGAAATCGACAGGGGAGCTAGCGTTCGCCAGTATACCACCAACCTTTGCGGCGCACATTACGACGTAATCAGGCCGCCGCGACATGAAGAACCTGCGCGTCTCGCTCCGGTCAAATAGATCCAGTTGGTCGTGAGTACGTGTTATTATCTCATAGGAACCTAAAGCCTCGAGGGCTCTCATTGTGGCGGATCCAACAAGGCCGCGATGGCCTGCCACATAGACTTTCTTCATCTTTTTGTTTTCCATTGATAAGGCTCTGGACGTTCCTTAAGAAGACCACAATGTCACTGACAACAAGCCAGCATGGCGCCACCATTATCAGCATAACTCTCGTGGACTGTGTGAATAATAACCCTGCTTCATCAGCACTGCGTCACGCTCTGCCATGCGCAAATCTTCCCGAACCATCTCCCTAACCAATTCGATGAAGGAGATTTTGGGCGCCCACCCAAGTTTTTCTTTGGCCTTGCGGGCATCGCCGAGAAGTGTCTCGACTTCTGCAGGACGAAAATAACGGGGATCTACTTTTACGATCAGAGCTCCCGTCTTTGCATCGTAGCCCTCTTCGTCGACCCCTTCCCCAACCCAACGAACATCGATGCCGAGTTCAGCGGCCGCGACGGTGACGAATTCGCGCACCGAATGTTGCTCACCGCTAGCAATAACAAAGTCTTCAGGTTGCTCCTGCTGCAGCATCAACCACTGCATCTGGACGTAGTCTCGAGCGTGCCCCCAATCGCGAAGCGCATTAAGGTTGCCCAGGAATAGAGTCCGCTGCATTCCAAGCTTAACCCGAGCCAGGGCACGCGTGATTTTGCGCGTTACAAATGTTTCACCGCGCGCGGGTGACTCATGATTAAATAAAATACCGTTACATGCATACAAATTGTAAGCTTCTCGATAATTTACGGTGATCCAGTGAGCATACAATTTGGCAACAGCGTAGGGTGATCGGGGGTAGAACGGTGTCGTCTCGGTCTGTGGGGTTTCCCGCACCAGCCCGTAGAGCTCAGACGTCGAGGCTTGGTAGTAGCGCGTATGCTCGACGAGCCCCAGGATCCGAATTGCCTCGAGGATACGCAGCGCACCCAAGGCATCGGAGTTCGCGGTGTATTCAGGTTCTTCAAAGGAGACTGCAACGTGGCTCTGAGCTGCCAAATTGTAAATTTCGTCCGGCTGAACCAGTTGAATGACGCGCGTAAGGCTGGACGAATCTGTCAAGTCCCCGTGGTGAAGTGTAAGATCAACGCCAGTTTCATGAGGGTCGTGATAGAGATGGTCTATACGGCCCGTATTAAAAAGAGACGATCGTCTCTTTATCCCGTGCACAGAATAGCCCTTTTCTAAAAGCAATTCTGCGAGGTAAGAACCGTCTTGGCCCGTGACCCCGGTGATTAAAGCGACTTTTCTCTTTGACAAGCTTGAATCCTTTTGATTTTGACGCGCCCAAGAAAATACTCGCCTGCGGCGGGATTGCGTGGCGAAAAATGGGGCGCATTGGCAGGGCGAACGGGGCCTCTGCGCGAAGGCTAGGGAGAGTTCGAGCGGGCTGCCAACCCTTTCATGGAGCCGGGGAACGTTCGAAAGAGTTATCAATCAAGATCAAACGACGCGGGTCATTCAAATCGAATTCGACAATTCGTGGCACGAAGAGGCGGGCATAGCGTGTGAAGGCGCTAGTCGGAGGAAAGCGAATTACAGTGTCGCATCTACCGAGGAGATACATCTCAACGAGAGCGGAAAAACCCCCGTCGGTGCCCAGTGCTGCACTGTGTAGGGGGCCGGCCTGATCCGCTTGGAAGCGTTTTGGGACGGTGAAAAGTTCGGGAAATACGCCCGACAAGTGATCAACAACCTGGGCGCTGTCTGTACACAAGAACACCCTTACAGGCCTTGGATGCGGTTGCGCTTTGGCCATACGAATGGCAGTGCATACCTGCTCTAAGGCAACCTTTGGATCAGCCCAGTAAGGTGCGTGATCCATAATACCTTCGCCGTTGCCGTGGCGGACATGGACTCCAATTATGCTGTGCCCGTCAAAATGTTCCTGGTAGAGCGCTTCAATCCGATCCTCAATTTCGACCCTCGGTCTGATGCTCCGAAATATCGTTCGCTCGGCTTGCTCATCGCAGCGCCACATCAAGCAAGCATCACACACTACCGTGTTGGCTTCACAATCATCTTGGGCCTGGAAAAGATCGTTAAGCTCGTCACGTTCTTGGAAAATCTGTTCATCCGGACGGTACACGCAGTCGATGGATGGCTTGTTCCACCACGACGGGAAGAAGGGACCGGGGAATGAGACGTGGTTGATCTCGTCATCGCAAATGACCCGTACACCACCGATTTCTTCAATTGGCTTGAAGAAAGCCGGAAAGGCATTCGCAAACGGGTTGTCGAGGTAACAAGAGCCGCGCCAATCTATTGCTAAAGCCCGTCCCGTCCGATGTGCGTAGTCCCATGCCGACGCGAGAGACCACAGGCAATCACCGAAACCCGTGCGCCGTCGAGAAACAACGAACCGATCCATCCTTGAGCCATCAACAAGCATCTAAATTGCCTCTTTCCAGAACACCACAAGCCTCAGCTTTGCTGCTGTCTTTGAGGCAAGCGCCTGCGCAATTCGGGGAAGCTTGTCGTGCTGCGCCAATGCGATGTAGCTTGCGTCGATCGCGGAAGTGCCTGGCCGCGATGGACGCGCGCCTGGGCGGGTCTTCGGCGCAGACCAGAGAATGCTCTTCGGAGCCAACGCAAACATCAACCACTTCCCTAAGCCTTACATCCTTGAATTCTTTCTATGCAACGTGCCGTACCATCGGTAAAATCGTCTGTTTCGATGAAACGCATCCACGTCATGGATAGCTAGTGACATGGGTTCCAGGGCGTTGACCTGAACCCTCTCGTTGTGCGTCACAGCTAATCCCAGCGGAACCTTACGGCGGCAGCACGCAGCATGACCCACGTCAGCCGGCCATGAGCGCGGCCGCGACGACGACATCCGAACGGAGCCGTTGACATGACTTCACTTGCACCACTTCCTCAGATCATCATGGAGCCCATCGTGCGCCGTGACCTGCTGGAAGACCTGGGCAGAGCCGGCGATGTCACGAGCGATGCAATTATCGCCGCCGATTGCAAAGCCAAGCTTTCGCTTAACGCGCGCCAAGCGGGCAAGGCTACGGCCGCGTTTGTCGAAGCGATATGCCGTCAGGCGCCAATCACCGCTTCGCGCTCGACGACGCGGTGCTCATCAAGGACAACCACATCGCCATTGCCGCGACATCCCCACCGCAATCGAGCGGGCGCGTAGCGTCATAGGTCACATACAAGATCGAGGTAGAGGTGGACAGGCTGGACCAGTTGGAGATAGCCCTTACAGTGGGCGTCGACGCCGTGCTCCTCGACAACATGTCGGTCGAGGAGCTTGCGCAGGCTGTGGCTATGTCGGGCGCCGCGCGATCACCGAGGCCTTGGGCCGAGTAACGCGGGCGAGCGCCCCGGCAACTGCGACGACCGGCGTGGACCTCATATCGATTGGCTGGCTTACCCACAGCGCGCCCATTCTCGACATCGGTCTCGCGCTTGGCGCCGGCGCCATCACCCGGCACTTCAAGATGTTCATAGCTCCGGACCGTTCCGAACGATCAGGGTGCCGGATGGCCACTCGCTCATCGAGCGTCCAATCGGCACAACCACTACGAGCACGTCCTCCACGCGCGTGGGCGGCAGGTCGAGATACACATCTGCGAGAGTGGACCGCACGCGAACGCCCGACACAATCGCCGCCAGGCCGTCTCTGCAGAACCTTTCCATATGGTTCCGCATCGCGTGCCGAACGGTGCCGAAAGCGAATGGAACCCCAAGCTGCTGCAATACTGGATATACAACGCGCATTGAATGACTGATCCCTTGTCCCTCAAGATCCGGACGCACCCCGTACAACCCCAGGTCGGCCACTAGGAGCTCGACCTCGTCAACCTTGATGAAGCGGCGTAGTATGCCGATATGAGCCGCTACGCCGTGCGCGTCGTAGCTGATTGCGCGGAGTTCCGGCCTCGCACCGGCCCAGCTACGGCCGTCTTCGAATGGCTCTGCGTTGAAGGCCCCAGTCGGTCCGTAGGTCTTTCGGAAAAACTCGGAGAGTTCGACATGATCGGCCTGTTGCAACTCATTTTCCCAGCACAACCTCCACCGCACGTCAGAGCACATGGAAAACCTCATCTTTGTTGCTATTTTGTTGGGGAAGCGCCTAGCAGGGGGACGCTTGTCGAATCGAGCCGGCTCGATGTAGCTGGCGCACCGAAGAAACTAGCCGCATGAACATGCGACCCCGTTGTGTTCCGAGCACACCGGAAGGCGCACACCAGAACAATACTGCTCTGAACCAATGCAAAAATTCGATAACTAGCTATGGCTTACATCTTTGAAATCTTACTATGCGACGTTCTGCGGCATTGGCAAAATCGTTTCTTTGGATTAATGCATCCACGCTATGGATAGGAAAAGACATGCGGTTCAAAGAACTTGATCTAAATCTCCGCCCACGGCGGCCTTGATCAGGAGGCTTCGACCCGGCCAGTTGCCCGACTGACCCGCTCGTCAGTTGCCAGACCAACCGACTGCTATGGGTGCGAACCTTCCCCCACTGTTGATAGCCGTCATCGGGCCGCACTGAACTTTTCACGCTAAATCATCGCCATGCCGCCATTGACGTGAATGGTCTGGCCGGTGACATAGGCGGCTTCGTTGGAAGCGAGGTAAGCGACGGCGGAGGCAACTTCGGTGCTGGTGCCCATGCGCCGTGTCGGAATCGCCGCCATGATCGCCTCTTTCTGCTTGTCGTTGAGTTTGTCGGTCATCGCCGATTCGATGAAGCCGGGGGCGACGCAGTTGACGGTGATGTTGCGCGTGGCGATCTCCTGCGCCAGCGACTTGGAAAAGCCGATCATGCCGGCCTTGGAGGCGCAGTAGTTGGTTTGGCCGGGATTGCCGGTGACGCCAACCACAGAGGTGATGTTGATGATGCGGCCATGCCGGCGCCGCATCATCGGATGGGTGAGTTCGCGGGTCAGCCGGAACACGGCGGTCAGGTTGACCTCGATCACCGAATCCCAGTCGGCGTCCGCCATGCGCACGAACAGCCCGTCCTTGGTGATGCCGGCATTGTTGACGAGAATGTCGACGCCTTCGAGATCGGCCTCGGCCTTCTGGCCGAGCGCCTTGACCTCGTCGCGATTGGAAAGGTTCGCCGGGAACAGCTTGACCCGGTCGCCGAGCTCGGCCGCCAGCGTTTCCAGCTTCTCGACGCGGGTGCCGTGCAGGCCGACGACAGCGCCCTGCGCATGCAGCACCCTGGCAATCGCCTCGCCGATGCCTCCCGATGCGCCTGTGACGAGCGTCTTGCGGCCGGTCAGATCGAACATTTATCGATTCCCTTTCTAAGGACCGGCTTCGCACGGGAGCGGTCACTGGCGGCCCTGCGCCTTCCAGACATTATCGGGTACAGCTTTGGACAGGCCCTCGAGCCGAACTCGAAGGACCTCGCTAAACCTTCCGGGTAGCGGTACGTCCAAGTCGCTTCAACAGTTGAGAATTTTGAAAAAAACGGACCCCGGCTCGTCCAGCTTCCGCTGCCACTTGGCGCATTCCCCGAGGCGGTCCAAGGCGACGTCCTTTACAATCGTGATCCGGCCATACGAGACATAGAGTTACTGGAGGCATCTCGAGTGGCTTCTACACCTGCTTGAACGCCAGAACTGCGTTCATGCCGCCCATGGCGAAGGCGTTGCTCAGTGCCACGCGCACCTTGCGCTCGCGCGCCCCATTGGGCGTGACGTCGAGATCGCAATCGGGGTCCGGCTCGCGATAATTGGCGGTCGGCGGCACGACGCCCTCCTGGATCGCCATCACGGAGGCGATCATTTCAAGTGCGCTCGCTGCGCCGAGGCAATGCGCGTGCATGGACTTGGTGGACGAGACAGACATCGAATAGGCATAGTCTCCGAAGACGCGCTTGATTGCCGCCGTCTCGGTCTGATCGTTGGCCTTGGTGCCGGTGCCATGGGCGTTAAGGTAGTCCACGTCCTCGGCATTCAGCCCGGCGTCGGCAAGGCAAGCGCGCATCGCGGCCTCCGGCCCCTCGATAGACGGCGCGACGATGTGGAAGGCATCGCCGGAAAGGCCGATCCCTGCGATCTCGGCAAGCATTGTGGCACCGCGCGCCGCGGCATGCTCATAGCTTTCCAGCACGGCCATGCCCGCACCCTCGCCTATCACCACTCCCTTCCTGTCGGCGGAGAAGGGCCGGCAAGTATCCGGAGCGAGCGCGCGCATTGCTTCCCATGCCTTCATCTGAAGGCATACGAGCGGCGCTTCGGCGCCCCCGGCAAGCATCACGTCGGCCCGGCCGAGCCTGATCTGATCCGCCGCCGAAGCGATCGCATGGTTGGCTGATGCGCATGCGGAGGCGATGGCAAAGACCGGGCCGCGCAGGCCGAGGCTCATGCTGACCTGGCTGGCAGCGGCGCTCGGCAACCCCCTTGGTGCAGTGTAAATGCCAGCACGCTTCGCGCCGCCCAAAAGGAGGGCGCGGTAGGTGTCTTCAACCGTTCCCCAGCCCCAGCCGCAGACACCCACTGTCGCGCCGAAGCGATTCGGATTTCCCTGATCGCAGGAAAGTCCAGCGTGTTGGATGGCTTCGCGCGCTGCAAGCACAGCGAGCAAGCCGACGCGGTCCATGGAGACGAGCTGGTTGCGGCCGATGTCGTGCTCGGGCAGTTCCTTGATCTCGGTACCGACAATGCCCTTCATCTCATGAAGCTCGGAACTGACCATCGGGCGGATGGCGGAGCGGCCTTCGCGCATCTCTTTCCAGATGGAGGCGGCGTTGTTGCCTAGGCCGCAAAGTCCGCCCATCCCAGTAATGACGACTCGCCTGTCCAATCAGACCTCCTTCGCGAGCAAACCGCGGACGGCTTCCACCATGTCGCCGACATTCTTGAGATTCGACCAGGCGTCGGCCGCGTTCATGTCTATCTTGATGTCGTAGGCCTGCTCCACATCCCAGAGGAGATCCGCCAGACCCAGCGAATCGACTCCGAGCGAGGTCAGTTCCGTGGCAGTCGTTATTTCGCCGATGATGGACACACTCTTTCCCTGGCCGCTCTCCGATTCGAGGCGGTTCTTGATCGTGGCAATGATTTCCGTTGCGAGTTGATCAGCCATTCTGTTCCTTTCCATAGCAATGCCTTTTGACGTGGGTGCGGCGTCATACCTCTGCCAGTCACGTCGCGAAAATCGTCCTGACCAGGCTTGTGCCACTCACCAACAGCAATCGGATTAAAGAGACCTGATGAGTTCCGGTTGGTCTGCGGCGTAGGCATCCAACTGCAACTCATTCGGATTAAAGAGACCTGATGAGTTCCGTTGGTCTGCGGCGTAGGCATCCAACTGCAACTCATTTTCCAGGGGCAACTTCCAGCGCACGTCTGAGCTCATGGAAGTTTCACCTTTCGGGCTCTTTTTTCGCAGTCGTCACACGATAAGGGTAGCGGGCGATCAGGGCGTGTGAGGTGCTGTCAATGCGAGATTCCGGACGATTGATAAAATCGTTTGTTTCAATGAGAGCATCCACCCTGTGGATAGAGATACATTTCAATGAACGGGCAAGCCTCTGGTTGCGGGAGATAATGCTACAGGAGACATCCCGCATGGCTCCACGCAAGAGCTCGGCACGTCTCGGGCGCTGGTAGATGCTCAGCGCCTCACACTCGCTCTCTACGGTGCGACGAAGCGCCCTGGCGGTCGCGGAAGGCACAAAGGTTACCGATTCGCAGGGTGGATTCATCCTGTGGGTCGAGCTTCCGAACACCATCGATTCGCTCGACACTTTCAGGGCTGCATCGCGGCGGCGGCATGGGTGGTATGGGTTTCTAAGGTCTGCGCCTCTCACCAATCTCAAAGGGCGGCAGCAATGCCGCCCCCTTTTTTGGAACGGAGCCGGTCGGAAAAGGTTTGGGGCTTGGTCATCGGTGGTTCCTTCGAATCAGGTTGTGTCAGCAACCCAACGCTACCGAAGAACATCGATGACTGCCGCTACGCCGCTCGCTCGCTTGTATGGGCTAATCTTTGTCAAGGTGATCTTTCAGTCGTTCCGTCTCCTTGTTCAGCTGTGGCGCCCCATTTGTTCCTGCTTTGGCTCCGGGGTTCATTGGGGGCGCCGCGCGCAGTGACGGTCAAGGGTGGGCCTTTGGCCATCGCGAAGCGACTTGCCCTTGATGGTCACGAGCACGGCGGCAGCGTTACATTGAGCCGGCAGGTGCCTGTTCGTAGAGGTCTATAACTTGCAAACCGAGGGGAGCTCGCCATCCGGCGCCGTAAACGCGCCGCAAGCTTGTATGCGGTTGATCCTCGCGGATCAAAAACCATGATGCAGCCATACGCATCGGCGGTGAAGCTCCGGGCGGTGGGCCCATTCTACAGCGCGGCGTCGTAAGCCATGTGAGCGGCCGGGATCACCACCACCTCGGATCGTTATCGGCAGACGCTATTGCAGCTGCCAAACTTCAATGCTCGTCCTGTCAAACGCTCCTCCATGCTTTATACCGGACGCAGGGCTACTCCCGTCGGGATCTCGCCGGTCGTGACAAGTCGCCAGAAGGCAATCAGTAGCTTGCGCGTCAAAGCCACGATCATTGTCTTGCGCGTACCGCCACGGCCATCGGCCGTTCTCGCGCAAAACCAGTGCGCCAGCGCGCTGTCCTTTTGGAATTGGAGGAACCGCCAAGCCAGTAGGATCATGCCGTAGCGGACGCGAGCGTTGCCGGCCCGCGCAAGACCTTTCTCGCGCCTGCGTTGGCCGCTCTCATCCGGCGCCCCAGTAAGTCCGGCATAGCGGGCGACGGCTCTCCGATCACGCAGGCCGCGTGAGAGAATCTCATTCACCAGCATGTCCGCAGTCTCGATACCGACACCGATGATCCGCGCAAGAAGGCGAACCATCGCGAGCGGACCCTTCTCCGTGTCCGGAACCACCGAGAGCTGCCGCAACCGCTCCTGTTCGATCTCGTGGATTTGTTCACGCAACAGGTGAAGCCGTCCGAGATTACGGCGCAACTCGGCTCGGCTTCGTTCCGGTAGGGGCATACCTTCCGCCGTATGCAGAGCCTCCAGTTTCTCGGCAGCTTTGCGCAGATTGGGTTTGAAGGCGCGAATGCCGAAGCGAGCGAGGATTGCCTTGATGCGGTTGACGATCCGTGTACGTTCGCGGACGAGATTGTCTCGTTCACGGTTCGGACGGCGGGCCTCCTCCTCATTGACGGTTGGGATGGCTGCCATGCTGCAGTGGCGCTTCTCGCCCCGCAGCCAGCCAAGAAAGGCGCGCATCAGCAGTTCGGTATCGAGGCGATCGGTCTTGGCACGCCGATGTTCACGGGAAACCGCGACGCTCGATGGATGTATGACATAAGCTTCGACAGCGCGCGCCTGGAGCCAGCGCGCCAACCAAAAGCCGTCGCGTCCAGCCTCATAGGCGACAACGATGCGCCGGACTTCACGCCCGGCTTGGATGGCTTCGCTGCGCCAGCGGCGCAACAGCCTGAACACCGAATCCGGGTCGGCATCGAGCTTCTTGAGAGGGTTACGTTCAAAGCCAGGGACCGTCGCAGCAATGAGCCACTTTGTCTGGCTCATCTCAATCACTGCGACCAACGTGCTGTCCTGATCAAGGGCGGTAAGGGATTTGCTTGCATCAAAGGATGGTGACATGGGGCGCTCCTTAGGTAGCTGCTCAACAGCGTCGAGGGTGCCACACGCTCGCCGCCGCCCATAAGCATCTACAGCGCTGTTGAGGGCGCGCTCGCGAGCGGCTTCGCTACCGCCGACCTACACCACGCGGTGGGACACGACCTTAAGGTCGGCTAGAGGGCTGGCTGACCATGGCGTTAATATATTGCGGCATTATGAAATTTTAGACATTCCAGTAACAAATAAACTTAACATTCTTTCACTTGAGTTTTGGGGCTTGTTATTCAATTAACTGGGGCGCCCGAACCCGGCAAGATCAAGCGGGTTAGTCGAAATCCAATTTTGCTGATGCTTGTTGAGGGATGAGACGCTACGCATTTGCGGTGCAAATGATTTTGTAGCTTTATTACATAATGGTTCTTTAAGGAGTTGTTGGCATGCGCGTAGAAAACGATCATTGCGATGTGATCGGTGTCTCGGTCGCTCCCACGCAACTTAATAGTCTGTCTGCTGCGATCCTGCGGCAGCGGGGGATGGCGCGAGTGTCGCTGCCAGGCAATGTGGTGACCTGGGCGGCAGGCCGTCACCAGACGCTCAGGCGGATGTTTTCCGACCAGCGTTTCAACAGGGACTGGCGACAGTGGCGGGCGCTGCAGGACGGCGAGATCCCCGAGGATCATCCGCTGATCGGGATGTGCAAAGTGGACAACATGGTCACGGCGCATGGCGCCGATCACCGGCGCTTGCGCGGCCTGCTGTCCAGGAGCTTCGCGCCCAGTCGTATCGCCTTGCTGGCGCCACGGATCGAACAATGCGTCGATCGACTCCTGGCCGAGATGGCGCAGCGCGGCGGCAGTGCCGATCTGATGTGCGAGTTCGCCGTTCCGCTGCCCACCAACGTGATCGCCGAACTGTTCGGTTTGCCGGACGAACAGCGCGAGGAGATCGTCGCGCTTACCTACAGCCGGGCCAACACCTCCGCCACAGCCGCAGAGGTGCGACAGACGCGGCAGCGCATCCCGGAGTTCTTCCGTCGCCTGATCGCGCTCAAGCGGGGCCAGCTCGGCGACGATCTGGCTTCGGCCCTGATCGTCGCGCGCGACAACGGCGAGCTCGTTTCCGACACCGAGCTCATCGACATGCTGTTCATGGTGCTATCTGCGGGCTTCGTGACCACCACCGGCGCCATCGGCAATGGCGTGCTGGCATTGCTGACGCATCCGCAGCAACTGCACCTGGTGCGCAGCGGCCAAGTTCCGTGGTCACAGGCGATCGAGGAGATCCTGCGCTGGGGCAGCGCAGTGGCCAATCTGCCGTTCCGCTATGCCACCCAGGACGTGGAGATCGACGGATGCATGGTCCGCCGCGGCGACGCCGTCCTGATGGCGTTCCATGCGGCGAACCGGGACGAAAAGGCCTTCGGTCCCGGCGCCGACAGGTTCGATGTCACCCGGCGGCACAACCCGCACCTGTCGTTCGGCGAGGGGCCGCATTCCTGCCTGGGCGCTGAGCTGGCGCGCCTGGAATTGCGCTGCGCCTTCCCCGCGCTGTTCGGGCGGCTGGAGGATCTGGCGCTGACCATCGCCGCGGAGGACGTCGTCTACATGCCGTCTTACGTCATTCGCTGCCCGCAGCGCCTGCCGGTCACCTTCCGCCCTTCCATCGCTTAGAGAGTGAAGTGCCACCATGTCCGAACAACCCTTGCCGACGCTGCCGATGTGGCGCATTGATCACATCGAGCCCTCGCCCGAGATGTTGGCGCTATGCGCCAATGGTCCGATCCACCGCGTGCGGTTCCCGTCCGGGCACGAAGGCTGGTGGGTGACAGGCTACGACGAGGCCAAGGCGGTGCTGTCCGACGCAGCATTCCGGCCCGCGGGAATGCCGCCGGCGGCATTCACCCCGGATTCGGTGATTCTCGGTTCGCCGGGTTGGCTGGTCTCGCACGAGGGGGGCGAGCATGCCCGGTTACGCACGATCGTGGCGCCGGCCTTCAGCAACCGCAGGGTGAAGCTGCTCGCGCAGCAGGTCGAGGCGATCGCCGCGCAGTTGTTCGAGACGCTGGCGACCCAGCCCCAGCCCGCCGACCTGCGGCGCCACCTCTCCTTTCCGCTTCCAGCCATGGTCATCAGCGCGCTGATGGGCGTGCTCTACGAGGATCACGCCTTTTTCGCCGGGCTGTCCGACGAGGTGATGACGCACCAGCATGAAAGCGGCCCGCGCAGCGCGTCGCGCCTAGCCTGGGAAGAACTGCGCGCCTACATTCGCGACAAGATGCGGGACAAGCGCCAGGATCCGGGCGACAACCTGCTGACGGATCTGCTCGCGGCGGTCGACCAGGGCAAGGCAACCGAGGAAGAGGCGATCGGCCTGGCGGCGGGCATACTGGTGGCGGGGCACGAGAGCACCGTGGCGCAGATCGAATTCGGCCTGCTGGCCATGTTCCGCCATCCGCAACAGCGCGAACGCCTGGTCGGCGATCCATCCCTGGTGGACAAGGCGGTGGAGGAAATCCTGCGCATGTACCCGCCGGGCGCGGGCTGGGACGGCATCATGCGCTATCCGAGGACCGACGTGACCATCGCGGGCGTGCATATTCCCGCGGAGAGCAAGGTGCTGGTCGGCCTGCCGGCGACGTCGTTCGATCGGCGCCATTTCGACGACCCGGAAATCTTCGACATCGGACGCGACGAAAACCCGCACCTGGCGTTCTCCTACGGGCCGCACAACTGTACCGGCGCGGCGCTGGCCAGGCTGGAACTCAAGGTGGTGTTCGGTTCGATCTTCCAGCGCTTTCCCGCGCTACGCCTGGCCGTGTCGCCCGAAGAACTGAAGTTGCGCAAGGAGATCATCACTGGCGGGTTCGAGGAGCTCCCGGTGCTCTGGTGACGCGCGGACGCCGCCGGGATCGGGATCTTCTCCGCAATTTGCCGGCGCCCCTGTGCGCGCACCGGTCAGATCAGCCAGCCAACAGGTAACCAGGATGGACGTGCAAGAAACCACAGCAGCATGCCGGGACGCCTTCGCCGAACTGGCGTCGCCAGCATGCATCCACGACCCGTATCCGTTCATGCGGTGGTTGCGCGAGCACGATCCGGTGCATCGCGCGGCGTCGGGCCTCTTTCTGTTGAGCCGCCACGTCGACATTTACTGGGCGCTGAAGGCGACGGGCGATGCGTTTCGGGGACCGGCGCCGGGCGAACTGGCGCGCTATTTCCCCCGTGCGGCGACCAGCCTGTCGCTCAATCTGCTGGCGTCCACGCTAGCGATGATGGACCCCCCGACGCATACGCGTCTGCGCCGGCTGATCTCGCGCGATTTCACCATGCGCCAGATCGACGACCTGCGGCCGAGCATCGCGCGCATCGCCGCAGCGCGCCTGGACGGCATGGCGCCCGCGCTGGAGCGCGGGGACGCGGTGGACCTGCATCGGGAATTCGCGCTGGCCTTGCCCATGCTGGTCTTCGCCGAACTGTTCGGCATGCCCCCGGATGACATGTTCGGGCTCGCCGCCGGCATCGGCCCCATTCTGGAAGGCCTGAGCCCGCACGCCAGCGATCCCCAGCTCGCCGCGGCGGACGCGGCCAGCGCCAAGGTGCAGGCCTACTTCGGCGACCTCATACAGCGCAAGCGCACCGACCCCCACCACGACATCGTGTCGATGCTGGTCGGCGCACACGACGACGATGCCGACACGCTGTCGGATGCGGAGTTGATCAGCATGTTGTGGGGCATGCTGCTGGGCGGCTTCGCCACCACTGCTGCGACCATCGACCATGCAGTCCTGGCGATGCTGGCGTATCCCGAACAGCGGCACTGGCTGCAGGGAGACGCCGTGGGGGTGAAGGCATTCGTGGAAGAAGTCCTGCGCTGCGACGCGCCCGCCATGTTCAGCTCCATTCCGCGGATCGCCCAGCGCGACATCGAACTGGGCGGCGTGGTGATTCCGAAGAACGCGGACGTGCGCGTGCTGATCGCGGCAGGCAATCGCGACCCGGACGCCTTCGCCGATCCCGACCGCTTCGATCCCGTGCGGTTCTACGGCACCAGTCCTGGCATGTCGAGCGACGGGAAGATCATGCTGAGCTTCGGTCACGGCATCCACTTTTGCCTCGGTGCGCAACTGGCCCGGGTGCAGTTGGCCGAGAGCCTGCCGCGGATCCAGGCGCGCTTCCCCACGCTGGCATTGGCCGAGCAGCCGACCCGGGAGCCCTCCGCGTTCCTTAGGACGTTCCGCGCGCTGCCGGTGCGGCTGCATGCGCAGGGGGGCTGAGATGCGCGTCGTGGTCGACCAGGATCTGTGCGGAACCACCGGGCAGTGCGTGCTGACGCTGCCGGGGACCTTTCGCCAGCGCGAACCGGACGGCGTGGCTGAAGTGTGCGTGGTGACGGTCCCACAGGCGCTGCACGCCGCCGTGCGGCTCGCGGCCAGCCAGTGCCCGGTCGCCGCCATTCGGGTCATCGAAAGCGACTCTGGCGATGGCGAGCGCGCCAGCGCCGACCCTGCGCCTTCTCCGGCTGAGGCCTATCGGCATGCCGCGAAAGACCAACGCAATCCAGGAGGCCACGATGGGACGGTTTGAAGGCAAGGTGGCCGTGGTGACCGGCGCCGGCGCCGGCATCGGCAAGGCATGCGCCCTCGCCCTCGCGCGCGAGGGCGGCAGAGTCGTGGTGGCCGACATTGATGGCTCGGCGGCCATCGCCTGCACCGCGCAGATCGCGGCCGAAGCCGGCCACGCGCTGGCCCTGGCCATGGACATTGCCGATGCGCAGGCGGTGGCAGCGCTGTTCAAGACGGCGGAGCGGCACTTCGGTGGGGTCGACCTGCTGGTGAACAACGCGAGCGCCATGCATCTGACCCCGCGCGACCACGCGATCCTCGACCTGGACCTGGCGGTCTGGGATCAGATCATGGCGATCAATCTGCGCGGGACGCTGCTCTGCTGCCGGCAGGCCATCCCACGGATGATCGCCCGCGGCGGTGGCGCTATCGTCAACATGTCGTCGTGCCAGGGGCTCAGCGGTGACACCGCGCAGACGTCCTACGCCGCGTCGAAGGCGGCGATGAACATGCTGTCGGCCTCGCTCGCCACCCAGTACGGTCACGCGCAGATCCGCTGCAACGCGGTTGCGCCGGGTCTCATCATGACCGAGCGTCTCCTCGCCAAGCTGGACGAGTGCATGCAACGGCATCTGCGCCGGCACCAGCTCCTGCCGCGCGTCGGCCGCCCCGAGGACGTGGCCGCGCTGGTGGCTTTCCTGCTCTCCGACGATGCTGCGTTCATCACTGGCCAGGTCGTGTGCATCGACGGCGGCATGCTGGCGCATGTGCCGACGTACGCCGACGGTGGCAACAGCCGCGCCGCGCGGCCTGCCGGCGACATCGCCGAAGCGGCCGCGGCGCCGCGCTGCTGATGGACATGCTGCTCAACCCGCTGGATCGTCGGCACCGGCTGCGGCACGACATCCCGGTCCTGCCCGGCGCTTTCCCCCTCGTCGGGCATCTTCCCGCCATCGTCTGCGACCTGCCGCGCCTGCTGCGGCGCGCGGAACGGACGCTGGGCAGCCACTTCTGGCTGGATTTCGGCCCGGCCGGCCACCTGATGACCTGCACGGATCTGGATGCGTTCGCACTGCTCCGGCACAAGGACGTGTCCTCGGCGCTGATGGAAGAGATCGCGCCCGAATTGCTTCGCGGAACGTTGGTCGCCCAGGACGGCGGCGCGCACCGGCAGGCGCGCGATGCGATCAAGGCGGCGTTCCTGCCCAAGGGGCTGACCCAGGCCGGCATCGGCGACCTGTTCGCGCCCATCATCCTGGAGCGGGTGCAGGCGTGGCGCGACGGCGGCGACGTAACCATCCTACGCGAAACCGGCGATCTGACGCTCAAGCTCATCTTCAGCCTCATGGGAATCCCCGCGAACGACCTGCCGGGATGGCATCGCAAGTACCGGCAACTGCTGCAGTTGATCGTCGCGCCCCCGATCAACCTGCCCGGACTGCCCTTGCGGCGCGGCCGCGCCGCCCGCGACTGGATCGACGCGCAGTTGCGCCAGTTCATCCGTGACGCCCGCGCGCAGGCCGCGCGCACCGGCTTGATCAACGACATGGTGAGCGCCTTCGATCGCAGCGATGATGCGCTCTCCGATGATGTCCTGGTCGCCAATATCCGCTTGCTGCTGCTTGGCGGTCACGACACCACCGCCTCGACGATGGCCTGGATGGTGATCGAGCTGGCGCGCCAGCCTGTGCTGTGGGACGCCCTGGTCGAGGAGGCGCAACGCGTGGGCGCGGTGCCGACCCGGCATGCGGACCTGGCGCAGTGTGCGGTCGCCGAGGCGCTGTTCCGCGAAACGCTACGCGTGCATCCGGCGACCACGGTCCTGCCCCGTCGCGCGCTGCAGGAATTGCAGCTCGGCCAACGGCGCATTCCCGCGGGCACCCATCTGTGCATCCCGCTGCTGCATTTCTCGACCTCGGCGCTGCTGCACGAGGCGCCTGATCAGTTCCGCCTGGCGCGGTGGCTGCAACGCACGGAGCCGATCCGGCCGGTGGACATGCTGCAGTTCGGTACCGGCCCACACGTCTGCATCGGCTACCACCTGGTATGGCTGGAACTGGTGCAGTTCTCCGTCGCCTTGGCGCTGACCATGCACAAGGCCGGGGTGCGGCCGCGGTTGCTGAGCGGCGTCGAAAAGGGCCGGCGCTATTACCCGACCGCACATCCGTCCACGACAATCCGCATCGGATTCTCATGAGCTTGCATCGCACGCCCCGTGTGGCGAGGCAGCGGCGCCGGCGACGCCCGGCATTGCTGCCTCGGCGCGCGCGCTCGGTGCGACACCGGTAACACCGCGGCGGCTCGGCGCTCGCCGTGGCCGTGTCAGGTACAAGGACATGAACAACATGCAGACCGGTTCCACGCTACACGACGACCGAACTGGCGTTTCCGCGCTCGGCGGATTGGGCGCGCAGGCGCGCGGCGCGTCCGGCAGGCTGCTGCCGGAGATCTGGATGCAGGACGGTGCAAAGCGGGTCGAACAGGCGCTGGCGCGTCTTCTCTGCGCCGAAGACGACGGTGAGACCGAGCTGATGACGGCGATGCGCTATGCCACCTTGCATGGCGGGAAGCGCACCCGCGCCTTGCTCTGTCTGGCTGCCGGCGCACTGGCCGACACGCCGGCGCACATGCTCGACGACGTCGGCGCCGCCATCGAGATGATGCACGCCTGTACCCTGGTCCACGACGACCTGCCCGCGATGGACGACGACGTGCTTCGCCGCGGCCTTCCGACCGTGCACGTCAAGTTCGGCGAAGCCACTGCGATCCTGGTCGGCGATGCGTTGCAGGCGCACGCCTTCCTGACCCTGGCGAGCCTGGATGCGCCGGGCCACGACCGTATCGCGCTCGTGCGCGAACTGGCGCAGGCGGTGTCCGCCGAGGGTGCCGCAGGCGGGCAGGCCATGGATCTGTCGCTGGTCGGAAAGCACGTCGAGCTGGACAGGATCGTGGCGATGCACCGGATGAAGAGCGGAGCGCTAGTGCGCGCGTCCGTTCGCATGGGCGCGCTATGCGCCATCGCGGAGGATGCCGCGCACGCTGCGCTGTACTGTGCGCTCGATCGCTACAGCGCCTGTTTCGGCCTGGCGTTGCAGGTGGTCGACGACATTCTCGACGCGACAGCGGATACCGCGACGCTGGGCAAGACCCCCGGCAAGGACGCGGCGGCGAAGAAGCCGACCTGCGCGTCGATCATGGGGCTGCAGGCAGCGCGCCAGTTCGCGCTGGATCTGTTGCGCGACGCCGGGGAGGCCATCGCCCCGCTGGGGCCGCGTTCGGAACGATTGGCGCAGATGCTGCAGCGGGCCAACGCGTATCTGTTGAAGCACGCGCCCTGCGCATGAGCGCGCGCGTCCGCTTGGAGTCGCCCCTGTGCCGCTGCGATCGGCCGGCGGCAGCGGTGCATGCTGCACTGCGTCCGAGTCCGCGGCGCCGATCACAGCGGTTGCCCAGCACGGCCGCAGCGCACGCGTCGGACCGGCGCCAGCATCGGGGCGCGTCGCCGCGCCGGAGCAGGGCGACCGTCCGGCGCTGCCCGTGCGCCGGGCCGCGATGGGCCTGCGGCGACGTGCCCGGCGTCTGCCCGATCCTGGTTCTCGCCAACCTTCTGCAGAAGGAACATCCCGCTTGAACGCGCTGTCCGAACAGATCCTTTCCGAATTGCGCCACCTGCTGAGCGAGATGAGCGACGGTGGCAGCGTCGGTCCGTCCGTCTACGACACGGCGCGAGCTCTGCAATTCCACGGCAACGTCACCGGTCGGCAGGACTCATACGCGTGGCTCCTCGCGCAGCAACAGGCCGATGGCGGATGGGGAAGCGCGGACTTCCCGCTGTTCCGCCATGCGCCCACGTGGGCGGCGTTGCTGGCATTGCAGCGTGCCGATCCTCTTCCCGGCGCTGCCAACGCAGTCCACGCTGCAACCCGGTTCCTCGAGCGCCAGCCCGATCCCTACGCGCATGCGGTGCCGGAAGACGCGCCGATCGGCGCGGAGCTGATCCTGCCGCAGTTGTGCGGCGAGGCCGCACCCTTCATGGGCGGCGTGGCGTTTCCGCGCCACCCGGCGTTGTTGCCATTGCGGCAAGCGTGCCTGGTCAAGTTGGGGGCGGCGGCGACGTTGCCGAGCGGCCATCCGTTGCTGCACTCCTGGGAAGCCTGGGGAACGTCGCCGACCACCGCATGCCCGGATAACGACGGCAGCATCGGCATCAGTCCGGCGGCCACCGCCGCGTGGCGTGCGCACGCCGTGACACAGGGGAGCACGCCGCAGGTCGAACGCGCCGACGCGTATCTGCAGGCGGCATCGCGGGCGACGCGCAGCGACATCGAAGGTGTCGTGCCAAACGTCTGGCCGATCAATGTGTTCGAGCCATGCTGGTCGCTGTACACCCTGCATCTGGCCGGGCTGTTCGCGCATCCCGCGCTCGCCGAGGCGGTGCGCGTGATCGTCACGCAGCTCGACGCCCGCCTGGGCGTGCGCGGTCTGGGCCCGGCCTTGCACTTCGCAGCCGATGCGGACGACACCGCCGTTGCGCTGTGCGTCCTGCGCCTTGCAGGCCGCGACCCGGCGGTCGATGCATTGCGCCATTTCGAAATCGGCGAGCTGTTCGTCACCTTTCCCGGCGAGCGCAATGCCTCGGTGTCGACCAACATCCATGCCCTGCATGCGTTGCGACTGTTGGGAAAGCCCGCCGCCGGCACCAGCGCCTACGTCGAGGCCAATCGCAACCCGCACGGTCTATGGGACAACGAAAAATGGCACGTTTCGTGGCTGTATCCCACCGCGCATGCGGTCGCTGCGCTGGCGCAAGGCAACCCCCAATGGCGCGACGAGCGCGCGCTGGCGGCGCTGCTGCAGGCGCAGCGCGACGACGGCGGCTGGGGCGCCGGTCGCGCGTCCACATTCGAGGAAACCGCCTATGCGCTGTTCGCGTTGCACGTGATGGACGGGAGCGAAGGGCCGGCAAGGCGCCGGCGCATCGCGCAGGCGGTGGCGCGTGCGCTGGAGTGGATGCTCGCCCGCCATGCGGCGCATGCATTGCCGCAGACGCCGCTGTGGATCGGCAAGGAACTGTATTGCCCCACCCGGGTCGTGCGCGTGGCCGAACTTGCCGGGTTGTTGCTGGCGCTTGGTTGGGGGCGGCGCGTCCTGGCCGAGGGACCAGGAGCGGCGCCATGATCCAGACCGAACGCGCGCTGCAGCAGGTGCTGGAGTGGGGGCGTTCCCTGACCGGGTTCGCCGACGAGCATGCCGTGGAAGCGGTCAGGGGCGGCCAGTACATCCTGCAGCGTATCCAACCGAGCCTGCGCGACACCAGCGCCCGCACCGGCCGCGATCCGCAGGACGAAACGCTGATCGTGGCGTTCTATCGCGAACTGGCGCTGCTGTTCTGGCTCGACGATTGTAACGACCTTGGCCTGATCGCGCCGGAGCAGCTCGCCGCGGTGGAGCAGGCGCTGGGGCAGGGCGTACCGTGCGCGCTCCCCGGATTCGAGGGCTGCGCTGTGCTGCGCGCTTCGCAGGCCGCCCTCGCCTACGATCGACGCGACTATGCTCAGCTTCTCGACGATACCCGGTGCTACTGCGCGGCGCTGCACGCCGGACACGCGCAGGCGGCAGGGGCGGAACGCTGGTCCTACGCCGAGTACCTGCACAACGGCATCGATTCGATCGCCTACGCGAACGTGTTCTGTTGCCTGTCGTTGCTGTGGGGGCTGGACATGGCGACCTTGCGCTCGCGTCCGGCGTTTCGCCAGGTCCTGCGGCTCATCTCCGCGATAGGGCGCCTGCAGAACGATCTGCATGGACGCGACAAGGACAGGTCGGCCGGCGAGGCCGACAACGCGGCGATCCTGCTGCAGCGCTATCCGGCTATGCCAGTGGTGGAGTTCCTCAACGACGAGCTGGCCGGCCATACGCGCATGCTGCACCGGGTGATGACGCAAGAACGCTTCCCCGCGCCATGGGAACGGTTGATCGAGGCCATGGCGGCCATACGCGCGCAGTACTACCAGACCTCGACCAGCCGCTACCGCAGCGACGGTGCGGGGGGAGGCCAGCGTGCGCCGGCCTGAACGCGCGGGAGACGGCGGCGTGCGCGCGCTGCCGTCGGTCCGATCCGACGCAACGCCGTCGCCCGATGAGACGATGGAGCGAGCATGAGCGACACCGCCCTGAGCCAGCGCAAGGACGACCAACTGGACATCGTGCTGGATCGGCGAACGGCGCCAGCCACGGTCGCCGGCTGGGAGTACGTCCGTTTCGAACACTGCGCATTGCCCGAGTTGGACTTGACGCAGATCGACCTGCGCGCCTCGCTGCTGGGCAAGACCATGCGCGCGCCGCTGCTGATCAGCTCCATGACCGGCGGCATGCCACGCGCCGAGGCCGTCAACCGGCATCTGAGCGAGGCAGCGCAAGCCTTGGGGATCGCCATGTGCGTCGGTTCGCAGCGCGTGAGCCTGCAATCCCGCAACTCCCAGGGGCTGACGCGCGCGCTGCGCCGCCTGGCCCCAGACATTCCCTTGCTGGCCAATATCGGCGCCGCGCAACTGCGCGAGGCCGACGGCCTGGACCTGGCGCGCCGGGCGGTGGATGCGCTGGAGGCCGATGGACTCATCGTCCATCTCAATCCGCTGCAGGAAGCGGTACAGCCGGAGGGCGACCGCGACTGGCGCGGCGTCCTGGCGCAGATCGCTCGCGCCGCGCGCAGCGTGGGCGTGCCGATCGTGGCCAAGGAAGTGGGGGCGGGCCTGTCCGCCTCGGTGGCCTGTGCGCTCGTCGAGGCGGGCGTGGCGGTGATCGATGTCGCCGGCGCCGGCGGCACCAGTTGGGCCGCGGTGGAGGGCGAGCGCGCCCGCGATGCCGCCGACCGTGCAGTGGCGATGGCGTTCGCCGATTGGGGGATTCCGACCCCGGCCAGCGTGCAGGCGGTACGTCGGGCGCTGCCAACGGTGAAGCTGATCGCGTCGGGCGGGATCCGCGACGGCGTCGACGTGGCCAAGGCCATCCACCTGGGCGCGGACATCGCCGGGCAGGCGGCCGGCGTGCTGCGCGCGGCGACGGTGTCCACCGAGGCGGTTGTCGCGCATTTCGAGATCGTCATCCGCCAGTTGGCCGTCGCCTGCTTCTGCACCGGCTCGGCTGATCTGGTGGCGCTGCGTCAGGCGCGCTTGTTGCCCTCGGCGCATCTGCCCGCCGGTTGATGCCGGCGTCGCCCGCACGTGGCGGCGGGCGCCTAGCACGCTGCTGAAATACCTACGCCAAACATAGACTAAGCGGTTCGATGCGCGGGAGCGATGTGTTCATGGAGCAGCTGTTCACGATGAAGCGGTTGGAGGATTTCGTTCCAGCCGATCATCCACTGTGCCCGATCCGGCTGATGGTCAATGAAGCGCTGGTGCGGCTAGACCAGACGCGAGGAATGACAGAAACTCTCCGTAGGACTTCGACAGGTTCAGGCCATTGAAGCTCGTTATTGAGTACCAACCAGGCGGTGCCGGAATTGATTGCGGATATGGTCGTTGAAAAAGCGGCCTTTGGCGAAGGCGGCTTTGAACGCGGCGAAGGTCTCCGGCGTCACGTCCTCAAACTCGTACTGTTTGCCGCTGGCGACGAACCACACCGAAAGGACTTTGCGCTTCGGATCATTCCGTTTTGCGTATCGAGGTGGATGGCATGATGCAGCTCGAGCAAAAGTCTTCAACGAACGCAGAGCCTGTCACGTTCCTTCGTGGTGTTGCTCCCGAGCAGCGCAGGAGGATTTGCTCCGGGCCACCTAACGCATCGCGGCATCGTAAACGCGGCAGGCACGGTCTTCCGGGTCTCTCTTCTACGCCGGCAGCGAACTTGAACTTCCAAATCACTTCGACCCCTTTGGCTTGGCGCTGTTGAATAGCCAATCGACCCTCATGCATACCCAGCAGATGAAAACCCGAGTGCGCGGCGTAGATCTCCGGGGCAATCAAGGGTGCAAAGGACATAGCAAAGCCGCAAGATTTGAGCCGGATTAAACAGGACGTGCTCTAGCGTGGCCAGGGACATCATGATTACGGGGCGACCTGCCAACCTCGCACCGTGATAGCTGTCCACTGTCGCAATCCCGACAGAATGGTATCGTCGCTAACTCACGGAACCAGCCGCGCAAAGCCAACCTGTTGAAATACAAATGCCTTTTAGCTGGCATGGCTCTTGCTGCTTGAGCTGTAACGTGCGCTCCGGCACAGAGCCGCTTCCAGCGGATCTCACGACCATTGCGCATATGTAGGCCAAAGGACTTTTCGATAGCGAGTCAGGTGACGATGAGTAATCGTCCCGTTCACCGAGTTCATTGGACCTGAGTTATGGAGGAGGTCATACAATGAGGAAGGCGATTTCGTTCGGGGCGGAAGTCTTGCCGGTGACGGCGTCATCGACGACCCTTCGCGAGCTCATTTTTTCCAACGACCTCACATTTTTGATGGAAGCGCATGATGGGCTTTCGGCAGCGATTGCCGAGCGTGTCGGCTTTCGCGGGCTCTGGGCCTCTGGTCTTTCCATCGCCTCGGCGCTCGGCTATCGCGACGCCAACGAAGCGAGTTGGACCCAAGTCGTCGACGTCGTCGAGCGCATAGTCGATGCGACGGACATCCCTGTTCTTGTCGATGGTGACAGCGGCTTCGGAAATTTCAACAATGCTCGCTTGGTCGCGCGGAAGCTTGAGCAACGCGGGGCCAGCGGCATGTGCCTTGAAGACAAGAGCTTTCCGAAAATGAATTCCTTTGTCGGGGATCGGCATCCGCTTGCTGACATCGACGAATTCTGCGGCCGGCTCAAAGCAGTGAAAGACACGACGGGACCGGATTTCGTCGTCGTCGCGCGGATCGAGGCGCTGATCGCGGGTCACGGTCTCGATGAGGCGCTGGTTCGGGCCGAGGCTTATGCAGAAGCCGGCCCCGACGCAATCCTCATACACTCCGGCAAGGCCGTCGCAGACGAGATCCTGACCTTCGCCAAGGAATGGAACAACAAGCTGCCGATCATCATCGTCCCCACCAAATACTACAAAACGCCGGCTTGGGTTTTTCGTGATGCCGGCATTTCGACCGTCATCTGGGCTAACCATTCGATGCGGGCGGCGATCGCTGGCATGCGCGATATCTGCGGCCGCATCTGGTCGGAAGAAAGCATCGCCGGGATAGAAGACCAGGTTGCCGGCCTCGATGAGCTGTTCAGCCTGATCGGCTACGACGAACTGGCTCAGGCGGAACAACAGTATCTGCCGAACCGGACAGCACAGCCACAGGTACCGAAAGAACCAAAAAAACTTGTTGTGGAGGGCGGCACATGCTTGCGCAACGAATGAGCTTATTGGGTTCAAGCGGCACGGCAGCAGCGCGCGCTGCAGCAAACGCGGCCGCCCACGCCGGTAGGGAGATTATCGACTTCACCGCCGGTGAAATCTGGAGCGATCTGGCTCCGACAATCCGTGACGGTGCGATCAAAGCCATCAACAGAGGTGTCAATCGGTATACTGACACAATCGGCGTCATGGAGTTGCGCGAGACGCTGGCAATGAAGATTTCGCGCGAGACCGGGCAGCTATGGGAGGCCGAGGAGGTGGCGGTTACCGCCGGGGCCAAGCAGGCCTTGTTCAATGCTGCCATGGTACTGCTCAATCCGGGTGATGAGGTCATCATCCCGGCTCCCTACTGGACAACCTTCCCGGCCCAGATACGGATTGCCGGCGGCACGCCGATTTTTGTGGACACCCGCTCTAGCGACTACATTCCGCGCATCAACGCTATCAAAGCCGCCGTTACTGAACGAACCCGAGCGATCGTTGTCAACACACCGAACAACCCGTCGGGCGCCGTCTACGATATCCAAACGCTGGTTGGTATCGCCGAGCTCGCAATCAGTCGCAATCTGTGGATCATTTTCGACGAATGCTACGGCGACTTTGTGCATGGGCTTCACACCCACCACCCTATCGTCTCGGTCGTCCCAGAGGCCAGGTCGCGAACCCTGATCGCCAACGCCTTCAGCAAGTCGCTGGCCTTGACCGGTTGGCGCATCGGCTATCTGGCGGGTCCAAATCATGTGATTAATGCCGTCAAAGCCTTGCAATGCCATACGACCTCCAATCCCAATGTGATCGCCCAGTACGCCGTGCTGGAGCATCTGCAGCGAGAAGATGGGGGCTACCGGGGCAAGCTGCGTTCTCAGCTGGCAAGCGCTAGGCAGGTTGGTCTCCAGGTGCTTTCCTCGCTGACGCGGATACCGCTGCCCAAGGCCCAGGGCGGTTTCTATTTCTATCTCGACCTTTCAGATCTGCTGCGCACGATAGCCGGAAAAGGTGCCACAGCGACCGCCGACGACATCGTAAACATGCTCCTTTCTGAAGCCGGCGTGGCGGCCGTATCTGGCACCGCCTTCGGTGATCCCTTTGGTCTCCGCCTCTCTTATGGGGCTCCGCCTGAGAAACTAGAGACCGGCCTCAAACGGCTCGTCGAAGTCCTCAACGCTTGGGAATGACGCGGCGCGCAAAAAGGGGAATGAAATGACTGTCAGTGCTCCCAAAAAAGCCGTCATTCTCGCCGCCGGCTTCGGCTCTCGATTGCGTCCGCTGACCGATTTGCGTCCTAAGCCGCTGGTGGAAGTAAACGGCACACCGATCCTCCACAACGCCCTGCAAAATCTTGAGGCGGTCGGCGTTGAAGACGTGACTATTGTCGTCGGCTATCGCAAGGATGCTATCCAATATGCCTGCGGTAGCCGTTTCGGTGGACTTCAGATTAACTATGTCGAGTCTTCCGTCTTCGATTGCACGGGCAGTGCTTATTCTCTTTGGTTGGCGCGCGAAGCGCTGCTATCCGGCGATTGCTATCTGCTCGAGGGCGACGTCTTCTTTGAGAAGGATGCGCTCAGCTCTCTGATGATTGGCGATGCGGCAAATGTTGCCGCTGTCGCGCCATTCGATCCTTTGATGGAAGGGTCGGCAGTCGTTTTGTCGGACGACGGTTTCATCTCCGAAGTCCGATTGAAGCAGACGGCGGCAAACCTCGTCTCCGGCGCTCCAACCCTCTTCAAGACAATAAATCTGATCCGCTTTTCAGGTTCGGATCTCCGGGCAATGATCGTCCCGTCACTCGACGACCTGATCGGTTCTGGTGCGACCAAAGCCTATACCGAAGAGCTTTTAGCCCACTTGATCGGCGCACGAGGCCTTAAACTCGCGGCCGCACGCTGCGACGATTTGCGATGGTGCGAAATCGACAGCACTGGAGACCTGCGCATCGCGGAAAGGATCTTCGCTCCGGTTTCACAGACACTTTTCAGCCAGGCAGTCTAAGACGTCTGGCGCCTAAGAAGGAGGCCGAAGTGATCCGGCAGCTTTTCGATCCGGCGAACGCCGTAACGGCAACAGGTCTGGTGCTCTCGGCAATCGGCATTAACTTTTCAGTCGCCGGCCTTCCGGAGATCGGCGTCGCCATCGTGCTTTGGGCGCTGCTGGCCGATCACGTAGACGGTGTCGTTGCCCGCCGGACTCGCGGCCGATTGGCAGAAACAGGGCAAGTCGGCAAGAATCTAGACTCGCTCGCGGATCTCGTAAGTGCGGGTCTCTTCCCCGCGATCACATTGATAACAGTCGGTCGTGGGTCAGCGACCTCCGTTGCTGCAGGAACCGTCCTCATTGTAGCCAGCGCTTTGCGGCTAAGCTACTTCAATGTATTCGGATCTCCGGGCGGTCGATTCATCGGCGTGCCTACCACCTATGCGGTCCCAGCGACGGCCGCCCTGTTCCTGCTCCGCCCAGTCATACCCGAGGCGATCTTTCCGGACCTGTTCGCGCTCGTTCTTGTGGGGCTTGCCATCCTGCATATTGTCCCCCTTCGAGTGCCGAAGACAGCCGGCGTCATGTACGTCGTCGTCACGGCATTTTGTGTCGGAGCATCCATCGAACTCGCAACAAGATCTTGAGGAACTGCCGGTTCGGTTATTGGCGTAATTTTAGTCCGCAACACTCAGAAAGCCCTTGCCATGCCCGCGATAAAAGTAGCCTCTCCCGTTGACTTTCATGACATCAAACAGGTCCGTGAGTGGGTCAACAACACGGTTGCATGCGCACCATACCGCGCACGGAAATGTCCTGGAGATCGGGTCAGGGCCAGGTCACCTGGCGGATCATATCCTCCGAAATTGCCCGATCGACACGTACACCGCGCTCGATTTTTCCGCAGTAATGCATACGGTCGCGAAGGAGCAGTTGGGCGATTAGCGGACAGGACAAGGATCGTCGAGCGCGACTTCCGGAAGCCTGACTGGACTGCCGGGCTAGGCTTGTTCGATGCCGTCGTCACAATGCAAGCGGCCCACGAGGTTCGGCACAAGACGCACCTACCATTGCTTTTGCAGCGGGCACGGCAGCTGATCCGGCTCGGCGGAGTCTTTCTTTTCTGTGATCACTATATGGAGATTGGCAGCAAGAAGAACCCGGAGCTGTACGTGACGAGCGATGAGCAACCGCTTTTGTTCCGGGATACCGGTTTCACCGAAATTACCCGACTGCTCGACGAGGGCGGTATGGCGTTATTCAAAGCCACAAATACGTCCCTTGCTGGATAGCCAAACCGATGGCGGCGACGCGGAGCCTTGGGCTCAGCTGGAATACGTCGGCTGAGGCCGCCCGGCTTCTCTGCCGCGAGTAACTAACAATATTCAAGAAAAGCAACGATGAACCCATGGATCTGGGACTGACGGGTAAGAAAGCTGTAGTGTGTGGCGCCAGTCGAGGTTTAGGTCTCGCCTGTGCGCGGGCGCTCGCTCGGGAGGGGGCCGATCTCACCTTAGTCGCTCGCGATCACGCCAGTCTAGCGGCCGCCGCAAAATTGCTGCAAGCCGAGCAGGACACCCGAATAGCCGTCGTCGCAGCGGATCTAGCCACCCTCGAAATCGCGAGCGTCATTCGTCGCGTCTGTCCTCAACCTGACATACTCGTTCTGACAACTCCCCGCCTCGCAGAAGGCCGGGCGGCCGTATCGACGGATGAGGGACTGGGCGCCGGCTTGGCAGCTGGATTGATGTCGCCTCTGAGTGTGGCGCTTGCCGTTCTTGACGGTATGTGCGAGCGAAGGTTCGGCCGAATAGTTACCATCTTGGGAACTTCGACGAAGGCTCCGCAACCCTCGCACATAATGGCTAATATTGCCCGGACCGGATTGGCGGGTGGGCTGGCGAGCCTCGCGCGTGAAGTGGCGCGCTTCAACGTCACGATCAACAACGTGCTTACGGGACCCGCCGAAACGGAGGGACTTGCGGCGACGTGGCAGGCACGCGCTAGTTCGTCGGGGAAAAGTGTAGAAGCCATTCGCGCGGAAGCGATGGCACGGATTCCCACTGGGCGCCTCGCTAGACCCGATGAGGTTGCCGCGTTGTGCACTATCTTATGCGGCACTCAGTTTGGGCAAGTCACCGCGCAGAACATTGTGGCCGATGGAGGAGCATATCCTGGGCTTTTTTGAGTCTGCTGCCCTGAATATCATACACCAACCAATAGGAGCGATGATGTCTTGCAACGAAGCAATCGATAATGCGGCAATTGTACCTATCGCGAGGGCTGTAGGAGTTGTGCCACGACGGAGCTCCGGCGGATCTTGGGCTGGGCTGGCATGGCTAGCGGCGACAGACGAAGCTAAATCGACAGATATATCGATCCAGATCCCGTCCGCATTCGTAAAAGTCGATCGTCTACTAAAGGAGCTCGGCAGTCGTCGCGAAAACATGATTTCGGTCACGATGTATTTGACTGAGGAAGGTCATCGTGGCGTTCTAAATCGCTTTTGGGACGATTGGATTGGTCCTGATCAGCGCAACTGGCCCCAAAGGTGCTGCGTAGTCGTGGCGCTGTCCCCCGGGACGCTTTTTGAAATTGCCGTTGTAGCTGCGGTCGGCTGACAGACATGGACCGGACCGATATTGCATCATATGAGGTTTCAGGGTCGAAAACACTCCCGAACGGTCAAGTTTCTGGCAGCAAAAAAACTCGTGATCATGAAACGTATTGCGCTTCAGCTCACAATAGGACCTCGCGCGGTTGGAGCTATCGAAAAGGGGGCGGCCCGCTAGCGGAACTCGCTGTAGCGGTAGAGGAACTGACGGCCCGAACGAGATTTTCCAGCGCTGGCCGTCGGTTGACAACTTGGCGAGTTCCCGTGTGCCCGCGGCAGACAGGACATTGATGCGACCACCCTGCGACCCAGCTGCCAGCCGTTCCCGCTTGTAGAGGCCGTCGTCTCAAATTCCGAAACGACGCCATTTCTATGGTCGTGAAATTTCGCCCTCATGGCCTATCCTTCGTTTTGCCTTGCTAGAGCGTCCTCCACGGCGGAGGAACCACCGTGTCTCATCACCGATGAGATCGATCTCTTGAGACCAGCTGCCATTTCGCACGTCGTAGCGCTCCAGCTCTGGCGGGGGTTCATTAAGCTTCGCCAGGGACGTGCCGGTCATCGAGTCGGGAATAGCTATCCCGAGTAGGTCGAGAACTGTCGGGGCAATATCTATTATTCCGGCTGGCATACTGGTGACGCGAGCCATCGGAATCATACCGGGCGCCCTGACCATCAGAAGCGTATTCATCTCGTATTTGTTCAAACCGCCATGGATGCCGCCACCGACGGGCACCATGTTCGTCCTGGCAAACCATGCTGGTCCAAGCTCTCGTCTGACCGCATCACAAAGAACAGATCGGGAGCGCGATCGTGCGCCAGGCCTGCGAGTTCAAGCGAGAATGTGCCCGGCAATTGCCCCTCGATATCGTTGCGGCTCTTCGAGAAGAGCATGCCGATAAACTCTTGTCCTATAGCCAGGCACACACGCGCTCGATCGTTCGGCAATCTTTGTTCAAGACACGGATCTCGCCGCTGTTTCCACCAGTTGTCGCTAGGATTGTTCCGTCGAGATCTCCTTCTTTCGCCGGAAAACCCGCCCGAGTCAGATGACCATTGAGATCGACCTGGGCCGTGGTTGAGATTTGCCCGTGGTCGGACGCGGCAATCACCGCGTAGTCTTCGCAGTCTGCCTGTGCGGAGATCCATTCGAGTAGCCGACCGAAGCATCGATCGACGAAGCTCAGCGCTCGGCACGATTTTAGGGAGCCAATTTCATCGTAGTGGAATGCAACGTCGGGTTCACTATACCAGATGAGCGTCACATTCGGTCCCAGCTTCGGAATACATAATCCGTCGCCAGCTGAGTTGCATACTCGATATCGCTCAAACGTGGTGACCCCTTGTCTGCAGCGAAGGGGCCGAGCGCCGCAACCGCTTCGTCTACTGCGCCTGGAGTCGGCGTGGAATCACGTCCGTGAATGGAAAAGGTCCAGTGCTTGTGCTCGGCGGCACGCGGATTGAGAAAATGTGTTGCGCCAGGGGTGCCCGTCTGGATAACCGCCAACCGCTTTCCGGCTCTTGCCAGGTGATCCCCTAGGGTTTCGCACGTGATGAAGCGGCCGCCTGTAGCCTGTTCGGCTATCAACACATCTTTCCGGCGTCGGGAGTCAAAAGTCTTCGTCGTTGGTACAGGAGGGACCAGAAACGAATTTCCGATCATTCAGTGCCGCGCAGGTATAGTGCCTGTCGAAATGCTGGTGGTCGCCACACGAGTGACGCTCGGAAAGACGCTTCTCGCCTCGCGGAACCATGTCCGGCTTTGAGCAAAAGTTGCAAGATTTGGGGTGCGCTCCTCGGTAAGCAAATCGGGACGAAGAGCGTCGAAGATGACGACGGCGACGACGACGACGACGACGACGACGACGACGACGACTTTCTTTATATTTTGCATGCTTTGCAACTCGATTTTATAAATAGCGGATGCGGCAAGAGCACGTTCGCTCTTGCCGCAAATAATCTAGAGCATGCTTTCCGCTTGGTCGGCCAACTGACGAAGCGCTTCATCGGGCTTGGCTCTCTGATAGATAACGTCCAGCAGGTTGGTTGCGATCGACTCATCGATTCGTAGCCCGTTCTCTCCTGGAAAGGCATATCGCTCGGCGGCGTACTTGGCCTCCTTCAGCGCAACAGCGTGCAGCGGGTGGTGGGCGTAGAAGTCGCCGAGAAACGTTTTTTCGTTCTTTGCCGTCAGGTTGATCGGGAGATAGCCGGTCGCCTTGACCATGATCGTTTGGGCTTGAGGACCGGTCGCGAATTTTAGATAGCGCCAAGCGGCAGCCTTTTTTGCCGGATCGCTGGCAAGTATTACCGCGGTATTGCCGCCGGCCGGGATTCGGCTTTTCTCGTTGAGGCCCGGGTAAGCGTACGACTTAATCTCGAACTGTCCGCCGCTTGCGGCGACCAGACCTTCGGTGTTGGAACTTGAGCCGACGAGGATGCCCAGCTGCCCAGCACTGAACTGCTGGCGCGCCTGATTCCAGGTAATACTCGGCATTTTGCCTTCTGCGCCGAACCGCGCAAGCAAACGTGTCGCCCGAAGTCCGGGCTCTCCATCGAACAGCACCGATCTTTCGTTTTCCGACATCATTCGGCCACCCGCCGCATACACCATGCACTGCCAATTCCAGGTATCTTCCATGCGGATATAGATGCCGGCAGTGCCCTTATCCAACTGGCTGACCTTGGCAGCGAGGGCCACCACTTCATCCCATGACTCAGGAGCCCTGTCCGGATTGCCGCCCGCCTTTCGAACGAGGTCCGCGTTGTAGAAGATAACCGGCAGCGAGGTGGAGAAGGGGATGCCGAATTGCCCTCCGTCAATCTGACCGATGCGGAGCATCGGCTCGTCGTAACCGAGAGCGGCTCTTTCCGGCTCGGCAGCAATCAGCCTGTCCAGTGGCTGAGCCACCCTATGCTCGACGAGAGTGCGCAGCGTGTTGTTGCCAAAAAAGCCGATGTCGGGAAGCGTATTGGTTTGGGACGCCAGCAAGGCCTGCCTGACCAGTTCAGCATAGTCGGAAACGGGGGACCGGAACTCAACCTTCACGTCCGGATTCTGCTTCATGAATTCGGCCGCGATTTGCTCTTGGTATTTGATAGTTCCGGCCTCGACCAAGACGGAAACCGTGGATTGTTCCGCAGCAGAGGCGGCTAGAAGCCCTGCGGCTAAAACGCCCGCCGTAGCAAATGTGCGCATGATCATACTTCACTCCTGTTTGGAACGAATTGGGTTCAACTGGTTAAGGACTTGCTCGATATGAGTCAGCGGTGGCTGAAGCGTGGAGCGCGTCTCCAACCAGATTTGAAATCGGCAGTGAAGTAGTAGTATTCTCGGATTGGGGATTAGCCCACGGCGCTATCCATGTGCATGAGTGTCACCTCGACTGAACCTGAAAACCTGAGAGAAACCACTTTTGGGCGAAAAAAAAGATGACCACGAGTGGGGCAACGATGATTGTCGCCGCCGCCATCATGTGTCCGTAGTCGACGCCCTGATCGGCCGTCTTGAAGAACACGAGGCCAAGCGGCGGGGTCGCAAGGTCCCGTGATTGCACTATGATCATCGGCCACAACAGATCGTTCCAGTGGCTCGATATTGAGAACGCGCTGAAGGCAAGAACAGCAGGGACCGCAAGGGGTACCATGACGCGGAGAATGATTCCTAACTCGCTCATGCCGTCTATGCGGGCGGCATGGACATAGTCGTCGGGGATCGACCGGAAGAACTGCCGGAACAGGAATATCCCGAATGCCGAAATGCAGTGCGGCAAGATGAGACCTACGTAGCTATCGAGGAGCCCTATGTAGTAAAAAAGGATATAGAGCGGGACTACCAGTGCTTGTCCTGGGATCAGCAGCGCTGACACGGTAAGCAGGAAGAATTTCTCTTTGCCGGGAAAGCGAAGCTTGGCGAGAGCATAAGCGCATGGGAAGGCAATAAATAATTGCAGGACCAAAATTCCCACGCAGACGATCACGCCATTGGCGAGAAATTTGAGCATGTCCGTATCCGCGAAGACATCAAAATAGTTATCAAGCACGTTCCAGCGCGTCGGTAAGAGGTTCCATAGACTGGGTGACCGGAAGATCTCCTGGGAAGACTTGAGGGACGTGCTTAGCATCCAGACAAACGGCAAGAGCATGAAGGCGCTGGTCAGGCAGAGAGCGACGTGGCGTGCAACACGCCGCGACAGGGGCAGTTTTCGATAGGTGGTCATGAGTAATGCACCCGTCGTTCACCAAGCCTCATCTGGAGAAGAGTGAGCACGAATAGGATTGCGAGGAACACAACTGTAATTGCTGCCGCATATCCTGTTCGCAAGAAGCGAAAGCCCTCTGAATAGATCATGTACATCAGGACCTGGCTGCTCGAACCGGGACGGCCCTGGGTCAGCATTGCAACGGTGTCGAAGACTTGGAACGCACGGATTGCAACCAGAACGAACACGAAGATAGTAACCGGTCCCAGTTGGGGCCAAATGACCGTCCTGAAGCGATCCCAGAGTCCATCCGCGCCGTCGACGTCCGATGCTTCGTATAATTCTTGCGGGATCGTGCGCAGACCCGCCACGAACAACACCATGCAGAAGCCAGCGTTCTGCCAAATCCCAATGATCGCGAGACTGATGACGACTAGCCTGGGGTCAGAGAGCCAAGCTTGCTTGGCAACACCCAAGATGCCAAGAAAACTGTTCAAGGCACCAATGGTCGGGTGGAGGAGAACCTCCCATGACAATGCCATGGCCGCCATAGTCGCGAGCACAGGAAGAAAGTGGATTGTTTGATAGATTGTGCGTCCGCTCGGCGCAGCCTCGATCAAAAGTGCCACCATCAACCCAATAGCAATAGAGCCCGGAACGACAATTGCCGCATAGGTCGCGGTGTTGCCGAGTGCGGCCCAAAATATCGGGTTGCTCAAGAGCTCTCGGTAGTTTCCCAAGCCGGAGATCTGAAAGGTGCTATCGCCGAGCTGCCAGTTCGAATGGGAAAACACAAACACAGCGACAACCGGGCCAAACACAAACAAGAGCAAGGCGATGGCAGCCGGGCTGATGAAGATGTAGGCCTTCGCTGCCTCGTTTCCTGTTCTCGACGGCACTTGATCGGTCACCGCATGCGGAATGTAGCCTCTGCTGGATTCAAGCAACTGACGTCTCCCTCGTCTTTTGGAGCGATATGGGGAGTCGTTCACCTTCATTATTGAAGACAAGGCATCTTGTCGGGTCGAGGGTCAGGAATACTTCCGCCCCTCGCTCGGGGATTGTTCCCTCGTAGGGATGGAGGCGCAGAGTTAGGCGCTCATTCCGACCATTCGCCAGAACGACGGTAAGCAATACTTCACTTCCGAGGTTTCGGCCCAACTCCGCATGGCCGACAAGCAGCCCGTCCATTTTCGTGGTGAGTCGAACCGATTCGGGACGAACTCCAAGCTTTACTAACCCATTCACCATATCCGACATGCGAATGGGAAGCTTTTTGCCTGACACACAAAGAAATCGATCTACCACTTCGCCGGCTATCACATTGATCTCCGGCGTGCCGATGAAGCGGGCAACACGAATATGTTTCGGGTTTGTGTAGATCTCGGAGGGGCTGTCGATTTGGAAGATTCGCCCGTCGAACATGACCCCAATGCGATGAGACATCGTCATTGCTTCAGCTTGGTCGTGCGTGACGTATACAATGGTAGCAGCAAGTCGAGCGTGAAGATCGATGAGTTCCGACTGCATCTGAACCCTGAGTGCTGCATCTAGGTTTGACAGCGGCTCATCCATCAGGAAAACGCGTGGATGGCGCACGATCGCTCGCCCGATCGCCACCCGTTGCCGTTGACCTCCCGACAACTGACCGGGTTTTCGGGAAAGAAGATCCTCGATACCGAGAAGATTTGCAGCCTTTTCAACCTCGCTCTGGATCGTCCGGATTGTGTCTCCGTTCTGCGTCAGATGACGAAAAATTGGGATGCGATCAGCAAGTTTCAGGCGCCGCATTCGCAGCGGCACAGCCATGTTGTCGAAAGAGGACATGTGCGGGTAGAGAGCATAAGTTTGGAATACCATCGCTATGTCGCGTTCCTTTGGAGACAAGCCGTCGACTTGTTTGTTGTCGAGCCGGACATTGCCGCCGTCCTGGTCAAGGAGACCTGCGATGATTCGCAACAAGGTCGACTTCCCGCAACCAGACGGCCCAAGCAACGATAAGAACTCTCCTGGCAGGATCGAAAGATCAATACTATCGAGGATCGGCTTTGGTCCGCCGAATGTTTTCGATATTCCCCTCAATTCCAAAGACATCAGATAATTCCCCCGATTTGGAGTTCTTAGACGGCGACTCCGATCTCATCCCCAGGTCCCCACGGGGCGAACTCTGACCGGATTTCTGCACCTCGCTGAAAGCGGCTCGGGCGATAATCCGCGAGTATCGCCTCTTCGTTGTCGTATAGAACCTCTGATGCTGCGAGCTTGCCAATTAGTCCTGACAAGGAGATGCCACTATGGGTAACCGCGATCCAGCTTCGCTTGTGCCCGGGGAGTCGGCCAACCATCGGTTTTCCGTCGCCAGGAATTGGGCGGACACCTATGCGGAAGCTCTCCATCTCATTTTCGCCAAAGCCTCGCACCCACGGTTTGACCAGCGACGTAGTCTCCCGTCCCGCCTGTTCAGCTTCTGCCTTGCTCGGCATTTCTTTTCGATAGTCGGTACGGCCAGCGAGAATCCTTCCGCTCCCGTCCGGCTTGAAATGGACCTTGCCCGCATAAACAACATGCCGAAGCCTGATCGGTAAAGGGCGAGTGATGATCGTGATGCCAGGCTGTGTAGCTACAGGCAAGTCGACGCCGATCTTTACGAGCAAGTCTGTCGTTTGCGGCCCCGTGCAAACGAGCACTTGATCCACGGTGAACGTCCGCTGATCAGTTCTAATAGTTACGTCGGAGTCACTTTCCTCGAATCCCAGCACATTCTCGCCAACGAAGAGGCGAGCACCTCGGTCTCTCGCACCTGCGAGTAGCCTACCGACGACAGGGATCGACTCCATCCGACCTTCCCCAGGCATCCGATAGACTGGATAACGCGTTTCTGGAAAAATGAGGTCCGGTTCAAACCGAGCTACAAACTCATTACCGGTATAGCGTTCGCAGGCGAGTCCTGCCGCAGACGACTCGAGGGCATGTTTTTCGAGTTGAGCGGCACCGGCTTCGTTGTCGACATAGTACACACTCCCATCCCGATGGATGAACTCTGAAGCCCCAATCTCCTTTGCTAACTCGTCCCAGTAGTTGAGCGCGGCAATTCGCAGTTGGGCATATCCTGCAGCGAAGCGGAACGCGTTCAAATAGGCGAATGTCGACGTAGACGTCCCCGCACCAGGACGCGCGCTATCAAAGATGTCGACCCGTGCGCCTCTCTGAGAGAGATGATACGCAACTGACGCGCCTATGATCCCTGCTCCGATAACGGCTATATGCAAGTTTTAACTCCCTTGGCAAAAGATGTACACGGATAGCTAACATGCACACCTTTATCGGTGGTTTGTTACAAATATGTGAAGGTGCGCAAAGCCACGGTTTTTGAGCGCGTTGTAATAGATTATAGGTCAGAAATCCTTGCCAAGCAGAGAGTTGGGGAATGCAGCAAAACGCTGAGTATGTAGAGAAAATGCCGGTCTGGCGACACATCGAAGAGACACTCAGGGGCGAGATCCTGGATCGTCGTTGGGGTCCGGATGACCGACTGCCACCCGAGGGAGAGATCGCCAATCGATTTCAAGTCAGCAAGACCACAGCCAGGAAGGCGCTCGCCAGCCTCCAGCAGCACGGCTTCATCCGAATCGAACCCGGACGTGGTACATTCGTTCAGGATGCGATCCTGCCTTACGATCTCGGCGGCGATAACCGATTTTGCCACTATTTGACATCAATCAACGTCGATACCAGAAGCGAGGTGATCAATGCAAAGCCGATTGCCGCGTCTCAGGAAGTAGCGTCTTTGCTCAACCTTAGGAGCGGCGAGAGCGTGATTTATATAAGGACGAAAGCTTTTGCCGATCAGCGTGTCGTTCTAGTTTCAAATAATTACCTACCAACCCGTAGATTTCCGGGGTTCATGGAAAGGTATAACGCGATAGGATCTATAACTGTCACTTTGAAATCGTACGGTATTGCTAAAAAAAGGCGATTAAGTAGCGTTCTTCTAAGCCGGATGCCCGCAGTCGAAGAAGCAAGGCTCCTTCAGCAGCCACGAACTAGGCCCGTCACTGAACTCGTTTTGGTGATGTGCGACCAGAATCGAGCACCGATTTGGGCTGACTTATCTTGCTTCGCGGGCGACCGGGTGAAGTTTATCCTTCCATCAGAGGACTAGCGCTGGCGCTGAGGCTCTCGCCGCCGGTTCACCGCCATTGCCTCAAAATGGCGGCCCCGTGACACGCTCTGTGGGGTTTGTCAGTCCGCGCCACAGGCTTGTGGGCCGATCTGTTGTTTGCAGCAGGCTAAAAGAGCTGAACAGCAAGCATAAACTTTGTCGCCGGCTCGATCCGTCAGATTGGAACGAGATTTGCGCCCTTGGGGGTGAGACGATGGCAGCAGCCGACCGGCTCTCCTGTCGCGGGCCCCGCG
This sequence comes from Mesorhizobium sp. WSM4820, assembly GCF_055811075.1. Taxonomy (NCBI): domain Bacteria; kingdom Pseudomonadati; phylum Pseudomonadota; class Alphaproteobacteria; order Hyphomicrobiales; family Phyllobacteriaceae; genus Mesorhizobium; species Mesorhizobium sp. WSM4820. The sequence goes on from NZ_JBVVQN010000016.1 coordinate 155,840, forward strand.
ATCGACACAACCAAGGAAGGAGCCCAGCATAGCACAGGCACCGCCAGCCGAGAACTCGCCGTTGGCCGGCGCAAGCCCTTGTGCACCGCTGGGTCGTCCACTTCTCGCCCCAGCTTCTGGAGCGCTTCAACGGGCGCAAGCGCGCCGTCACCGGCAAGTGGCACATGGACGAGACATACATCAAGATACGCGGCCAACGGATGTATCTTCGTGCCGTCGACGGTCGGCGACACGGTCGAGTTCTTCTTCAGCGAACACCGCGACCTGTCGGCAGCCAAGCGCTTCTTCCGGAAGGCCCTGGAGCGCCATGGCAGACCGGATCGCATCGTCATCGACGGCAGCCCGACCAATCATGAGGCGATCATTTCCTGCGACGCCGAACACCGTCTGCGGAATCGATCGCGATCAGCGCTGAAGCCGATCCGCATCCGCAAGAGCAAGTACCTCAACAATCGGATCGGGACCATCGGCGCATCAAGCGCCGCACGTCTAGGCAGCGGTCTTGATCTCGGCCATGACGCCGACGATGTCGTTCACCACCGTCTCGACCAGCTTCTGGTCGTCGCCCTCGGCCATAACCCGAATCAGGGGCTCGGTGCCGGAAGGCCGGATCACTAGGCGGCCGGACTTGCCGAGCCGGTTGCGGGCATCCTCGATCGCGGCCTTGACGGGTGCTGTCTCCAGGGGCTCGCCGCCGGAAAAGCGCACATTCTTCATGAGCTGCGGCACCGGCTCGAACTTTTTGCAGATCTCGCTGACCGGCTTGTTCTGGCGCTTGATGCAGGCCAGCACCTGCAGCGCCGAGACCAGCCCGTCGCCGGTGGTGGAGAAATCAGACAGCACGATATGGCCGGACTGCTCGCCGCCGACATTCAGCCCATGCGCGCGCATGTGCTCGACCACGTAACGGTCGCCGACCTGGGTTCGGTGAAGTTGCAGGCCGGCTTCACCGAGGAAGCGTTCGAGGCCAAGATTGGACATGACGGTGGCGACGACGCCGCCGCCTGCGAGGCGGCCGCTCTGATGCCAGGATTCGGCGATCAGCGCCATGATCTGGTCGCCGTCGACGACAGCGCCGTTCTCGTCGACGATGACCACGCGGTCAGCGTCGCCATCGAGCGCTATGCCGATGTCGGCGCGCACTTCATGAACCTTCTTGGAAAGGCCCACCGGGTGCGTCGAACCGCATTCCTCGTTGATGTTGAAGCCGTTCGGCTCGTTGTTGATGGTGATGACCTCGGCGCCGAGTTCCCAAAGCGCTGCCGGCGCCACTTTGTAGGCGGCGCCGTTGGCGCAATCGACCACGATGCGCAGGCCCGCCAGCGACATGGCCCGCGGCAGAGTGCGCTTGGCGAATTCGATATAGCGGTCGTGCACGCCGTCCACGCGCTTGGCGCGCCCGAGCCCATCCGCGTCGGCCAGCGAAATGTCGACATCCTGGTCGAGCAGCGCCTCGATGCGCATCTCGATCTCGTCCGACAGCTTGTAGCCGTCGGGGCCGAACAGCTTGATACCGTTATCGTAATAGGGGTTGTGCGAGGCCGAGATCATCACGCCGATATCGGCGCGCAGCGACCGCGCCAGCATGGCGACCGCCGGCGTCGGAATCGGCCCCAGCAGGAACACATCCATGCCGGCGGCACAGAAGCCCGCGACCAGCGCGTTCTCGATCATATAGCCCGACAGCCGCGTATCCTTGCCGAGCACGACGCGATGGCGATGGTGGCCGCGCTGGAACGACAGGCCGGCAGCCATGCCGACCTTCATCGCAACCTCGGCGGTCATCGGAAATTTGTTGGCCCCTCCCCGGATCCCGTCCGTTCCGAAATATCGTCTCGTCATCTTACTCGACGTGCCCTTATATGATTCACCCAAGTGTCGCCTCGTGGACATTCCCACAGGCTGCCAGTGTCCGAGTGACTGGCCGCGTGCCACTCCGCATCTTCTTTGCAGAATACCATGATTGTCAGGACGAAAGTGTCCTTAGCTCACAATCTGGGGTGAGGACAAGAGCTGTACAAAATCTTGCGCTAAGCCCCAACGGATCGTGAAACTCATGCGGCTCGCCGGGTTGGGGTCGGTAGCCTAAGGGTTCGAAAGCCTTTGGGCATCAGATGCTCGGTGTCCCAGGTGTAGATGCCTGTCAGGTTGATATGTTCCCAACTCAGCGGCGAGATATGCTTCAACAGCGTATCTGGAATGTTTCGCCCTGGCCTGCCGGCCATCTCCCCCTCAAGGAGGGAGATTGGCAGCTTCGCCGCTGCGCCCATCTCTGCAACATATGCCGGTGCTGCCGAGCAGGCTGATGGAATCGACCTCAGCCGCGATCAGCCGGCTGACCAGTTTCCGTAGCGCGTCAACGTCGACTCAGCCGGAACGATCGGCGGGGGTGATCGGAAAAGCAGACAGGCCGTTCGCGAAAAATCATGGTTCAATTCCTCGATGGTGGGGACGAAACCCGGCCAGTAATGGCCGTCAGGCGTCGGCCGCTTGCCGAAGATGGCCTGACCGACGCGCACGACAGTGGCGCCTTCCTCGATGGCTTCCTCGAAGTCTCCGGTCATACC
>NZ_JBVVQN010000017.1:0-142988 GCF_055811075.1 Mesorhizobium sp. WSM4820
CCCCCCCCCCCCCCCCCCCCTTTTTTTTTTAATGATACGGCGACCACCGATATCTACACCGTATAATTCGTCGGCAGCGTCATATGTTTAAAAGAGACAGTTATTCGAGACGATCCCCGCTGATTTCAAGTTTCGCCGTGCCGTTCAACGACGCAGGCACGACGCGCTCGAGCGCGACGGTGCCAAAGCGCTTCTCGCTGGGCTGATTGTCATTGGCTCCGATGGCCTCGGCCCATGTCAGCGACAGCGCGGTCTCGCCAGCGGAAGCGGCCGTCAGATCGGCCGTCACCTCGACGAAGCCGTCGGCTCGCGACAGAGCGCCGTAGCTGACAGAATTGACGGCAAGCTCGTGCATGGCCAAGCCGATATGCAGGGCGGCATTGGGATTGAGGTATGGGTTTGCACCGCGAAAACGCAGGCTGCGCACAGGGTCGGCGCCATAGCGGCCGACCTGGCCGGACACCAGTTCGCGCAGTGCCGCTCCCCGCCAGTTGGACGAGGTCACCAGGTCTTGGGACGAGGCAAGCGACTGCAGCCGGCCGCGAAAGCGCGTCAGGAAATCACTGAGCGTGTCCGAATAACGGCTGGTCTGGGTGGCGATGCTCTGGATGATGGCCAAAAGGTTCTTCGACCGGTGGCTCACCTCGCGCAGCAGCGTCTTCAGGGTTTGCTCGCGACGTTTCTGCTCGGTCGTTTCGACCATTGTGGTGACGACGCCCTGCACGGCGCCGCCGTCGTCATGATCCGCGTCTATCCATATTTGGAACCAGCGGACGCCATCTTCGGCCGGAATGCTGAGCTCAAGATGTTCCGGATTGCCGGATGCGACGACCTTGCGTTTGGCTGCGCCGATGCGCTCCGCCTGCGCAAGCGGCAGGATGCCGTTGCCGTCGCCCGTCTCGGAAACCCCAGTGTCGGAAACCCCAGTGCCGGAAATCCCCGTGTCGGAAATCGTCGTGTCGGAAATCCAGGGCGGGCGCATGTTGCGGGCCCAGACGGTTTTCATCTCGCGATCCTGATAGAGGACCGAAATGCCGGCATTGTGCAGCGCATGAAGAAGGGCCCGGCCAAGCTGCATTCCACTCTCAGCGGACTGCAGAGCGATGATCTCATCGCTCCGTCGGCTGTCTCTCATGTCTCCGGCTCTGGATTGCATCGTTCACTTCACCCGCCCAATGCAGGCTGAACGGCTGACGGAAAATTGGGTTCCAAAAAGAAGTCCGCCGAGCGACGTCTGGCTAAGGACACCGCCCGGCGGTAGCTGGAAACCGCTTGAGGGGTGCGGCTCCCAGTGTTCGATCGCAGTTCACGACGCGCGTTTGAACAAGCCCGCAATAAGCGAGATGATCAGGAAAGCGAGAAAGATGAAAAACAATATCTGCGCTATACCAGCCGAGGTGCCGGCGATGCCGCCGAAGCCAAGAGCGCCTGCAATGATCGCAACGACGAGAAATACGAGGGCCCAGTAAAGCATGGTCCATCTCCTTCAAATAGTATGCCAAAAACGTCTTTCGCTGCCGTTTGTTCCAGCATTTCCCGAAAAAGACGAGCCCCGGAAAGCATTCCCGCTCGAATTGGATCGTCATGCGCAGGTGAGTTGCAAGTGGCGTGTGCCGGCCGCAAGCGGCCAGCGTTACTCATCTGTGGAAAACGGGCGATCAGTGGAACTGTGGAAAGGGCGGCTCAGGGCCGGGCTGCCCGGCCCTACGCAGCGGCTTTCGCATGCCGGTCGAAGAACAGCGCCTGGCTGATCAGGGCCTTGACCATCTCCGGATTGAACGGCTTGGTGACGAGGAAGGCCGGCTCCGGCCGCTCGCCGGTCAGCAGGCGTTCGGGAAAAGCGGTGATGAAGATCACCGGCACCGGGGTGGTCGACAGGATCTCGTTGACCGCTTCGATGCCCGAGCTGCCGTCGGCAAGCTGGATGTCGGCCAGCACCATCTTCGGCCGCGTCTTGGTGAACATCGCCACCGCCTCGGCATGGGTACGCGCCGTTCCGACAACGCGATGGCCCAGGCTCTCGACCATTTGCTCGATGTCCATGGCGATCAGCGGCTCGTCCTCGATGATCAGCACATCGGTTGCCACCTGGCGGGAAATCTCGTTGCTGGCCTCGGCAAGAAGCTCGGAGAACTCCTGATCGTCGACGTCGAGGATCTCCGCCGCCTCGTCTTCGCTGAAACCTTCGACGGCGACCAGCAGGAAGGCTTGGCGGGGGCGGGGTGAGATCGCGTTCAGATTGGCGGCGGCGCGCTGTTCCCACGCCGACTGCGGGTGTTCCTGCGGAACGCGGATGGCGACGGAGGTGAACAGCCTGGCGAAGACCTTGTAGAGCGCGATGCGGTCATTCGACGCGTTCGGAAAGATGTCGACGTCGGCGATGATGGCCTCGAGCATCGCGGCGACCAGCGCGTCGCCACTCTCCTGCGATCCGGAGACGGCCCGCGAAAAGCGGCGCAGGAACGGCAGGTGTGGAGCGATGGTTGCGGATAGGCTCATGATGGACGTCTCCCTCTGACGTAATTGCATAGATTGCAGGCCAAGCTAATGACAAACCCCGAGAATAAACCCTGAAAACATAAACGCCGGCTTTCCCAAAAAGTTCCGACGGCTTGGAACTAATGTAAGCCGAAGGCGTTTGAGATCGGGACGGGCAACCAGACGAGGGGGCCGCCAGCTTTGCGTCGTGTATTGAAGGCGGCAGGGTACTGGGAACAAAGGGCGAAATGACGACATGAGGAAAGACAACACGGCTGGCGCTGCAACGAACAGGCGCCGGGCTGCTTCCGGCGACCCGCTCGGGCCAAACTCGGAAATCGGCCGCAAACTCAAACAATATTACGACGAGCTGGTCTCCGACAGCGTGCCGGATCGCTTCGCCCAATTGCTCAGCCAGTTGGAACAGGCCCAACCTGCACGGAAAAAGGACTGAGGCATGGCGGCCGTCTCCCAGAGCTTCAAGACGGATCTGCTCGCCTCGATTCCGAGCCTGCGGGCCTTTGCCGTGTCGTTGACGCAAAACGCCGACAAGGCCGACGATCTGGTCCAGGAAACGCTGGTGAAGGCGTGGGACAAGCATGAGAGCTTCGAGCCGGGCACCAATCTCAAGGCATGGCTGTTCACCATCCTGCGCAATGAATTCTATTCGCAGATGCGCAAGCGCGGCCGCGAGGTGCAGGATAGCGACGGCATCATGACCGCCAGACTAGCCGTCCATCCGGCCCAGCACGGCCAGCTTGACCTCAAGGACTTTCGGAGCGCGCTCGAGCAATTGCCAGAGGACCAGCGCGAAGCCATCATCCTCATCGGCGCGTCGGGCTTTTCCTACGAGGAAGCCGCCGAAATTTGCGGCTGTGCGGTCGGAACGATCAAGAGCCGCGTCAGCCGCGCCCGCACGCGGCTGCAGGAAATCCTGAAGATTTCCGGCGACGACGAGTTTGGCCCGGATGCGATCTCGGCTCAGGTGACGGGGTCGAACGCCGCCTGAATACACACCACCGGTAATGTGGGACCCTGTAATTAATGTCGGGCCCGGTAATCGGGCTCCAGTTTGCGGACATCAAACAACAGGTCCGCGCCCGCACGCCGACGCCACCGCCTCCACGAGATCGTCTCCCGAATAGGGCTTGGTGACCAACCTGACATCCGGAAACGCCACCTTGATTTCGTCCATCTCGGAATAGCCCGAGGCGAAGACGAAAGGCACGCCCGATTCGCGCAGCCGCGAAGCGAAATCGAGTGTCGAAGTGCCGCCTAGCATGAGGTCGACGATGGCCGCGTCGAATCGCGAGGCAATGCTCTGCCGATCGATCTCAGCCAGATCGCGGGCGACGACCACATCGCCGGCGCCATAGTCGCGGCAAAGCTGCTCGACATCCATGGCGATCAGGAATTCATCCTCCAGAACTAGAATCCGCAATCCGTCCAGCAACTGGGGCACGTGCAATGTCTCCGTGGGGCGCAGGGAACAGGGAGCGCAAGGGATAGAGGAGTCATGATCCCTATTTGGCTTCCTGTCATTTAAAGTTATTTCGCATCCTGTCATTTAAAAAAGACATGCCGCCGCAGATGGCGGAACCTCGACGCCGGCAGGGCGTTTGCTATCGCCCTCCGGAAGAGGGCTTCGAAGAGAGATTGAAATGTCTGGCCAGAACGGCCGTTCCTTGTCCGCCCGCCGGTATTCATGTGAGAGCTGCCCACTGCGGCCGTTGCCGGCGTTCCGGGCGTTCGAGAAGCAGGAACTCGTCTTCGTCAATGGCTTCAAGAAGGGCGAACTGGCCGTCGAGAAGGGCGACACGGTTCTGGTTGAGGGAAGCCGCAGTGCCCATCTGTATACAGTGCTGTCGGGTTGGGCCTTCCGCTACAAATTGCTGTCGGATGGCCGCCGGCAGATTCTGAATTATTCCATGCCAGGCGACCTCATCGGTCTGCAAGGCAGTCTGATGGGCGAAATGCAGCACTCCGTGGAAGCTCTGTCGCCGATGCTGCTCTGCCTCTTCGAGCGGGAGGCCCTCCCCGAACTCTACCGCAGCCATCCGGGCCTCGCCTACGACATCACCTGGATCGCCGCGCGAGAGGAGCGCATGCTCGACGAGAACCTGCTCAGTATCGGCAGACGCACCGCGCTCGAGCGTGCTGCCTATCTCATCGCCTTCATCTCCAGTCGCGCCAGGGTGGTCGGGTTGAACGGCAGGACGCCCGTGCAGATTCCGATCACTCAGCAGCACCTCGCCGATACGCTCGGCCTGTCGCTGGTCCACACCAACAAGACGATCCGCAAGCTGATCGATCGCAAGCTTATCTTCTGGCGCGACGGCGGCTGCGAGGTGGTCGACAACGAAAGGCTCAAGGACCTCGCCCGCTGGGAAGGGTTGAGCGAAGGTCGCCGACCGCTGATCTGAGCGGCTAGCGGAGACGTGCCGGGCTGGACTTGGCTGCGTAAACACCCTTTCATGGCAGTTGTTCCGATTTCGGAACCTTGGGGTGGGTCGAACGTTTCGACCCGAGCAAACGCAAGGAGTCAAGTAATGGCGACTGCCGCAGGAAAGTCCCCGAACGAAAGCCGGCCGAATTCGGACCTTGAAGAAGACATCAGGCAGCTGAAAGTCGACATTCAGAAACTCACCGAACAGCTGGCCGAGACCGGCCAACACGGTTACGGGGCTGCTCGTCGGGTTGCTGCGGAAGGGGTCGAGCAATTGCGCTCCCAAGGCGAAGCAGCCTTTGAAAATATGCGTAGCAACGCCAAGGATATCGAAGCGCAAGTGGTGGCGAGCGTGCGCGAAAAGCCGGTGACGTCGCTGGCGATCGCGGCAGGCGTCGGCTTTCTGTTTGCGCTTCTCGCGCGCCGCTAGTCTCAGCCCAGATGGGAATGCTGGCATCGTTGATCTCGGCTCTTGCCTCGGGTGAAGCCGTTGCCGCCGTGCGCCGCGCGCGCACGGCTGCGATCGTCTATGCGCTCGCAGCACTTGCAGCGCTGTGCGGCCTCGGTTTCCTCGTCGGAGCGGCCTATGTCTGGGTGGCGGGTCGCTATGGGCCGATGGCAGCCTGCCTTGGTTTCGGGGTCGGCTTCCTGCTGATCGCAGGGCTCCTCCTGCTCATCCATCAGCTGTCGGCCGGCGCGCGCGCCCGACGCCGGGCGCGGAGGCGCAATGCCGATATGAAGGCGGTCGGCATCACGGCCGCGCTCGCCGTGCTGCCGGCGCTACTCAAGGGGAAAGGCGGCTTGGGCACGATACTCGCCCCGGCGATTGCACTCGCCGCCTACGCAATCTACCGCGAGAACACAAAGCCCGATGCCGACGATCCGGATGCCGGCGAAGCGAAATAGCTCGAAGTGGTTCTTCTTCGGGTTGGCATCGTGTTGGCAATGATCCGAAAAACCGGGTTCCACTTTTCCCTGACATGGACCTTTGGTTCGAGATCCATGGTCGAGCCGTCACTTCGGCAGATCCTCCAGCGGCATCGATATTTCGGCGAATACGCCTTCCGGCCGGAATTCGTGGGTCACTTCACTGGAGATGACCTTGGCCAGGCTGCGGCGGATCAGGATCGAGCCGAAGCCGTGGCGTTCGGGCGAGGCAACTTCAGGCCCGCCGCTTTCGCGCCAGGTCAGGACCAGGCGCCGAGCGCCTTTCCTAACCTGTGCCTTCCAGTCGAGATCGACCTTGCCCGAGGCCGCCGACAGCGCTCCGTGTTGCAGCGCGTTGCTGGCCAGTTCATGCAAGATCAGGCCAAGCCCGACTGCCTGGTCAGGCGAAAGCAGCAGATCGGCGCCTGAGATCGTCATGCGCGGCTGATCGGCGGTGTCGAACGGCTTGACCTCGATCTGCACGAGTTCGCGGATGCCAATGCCGCGCCACTCGCGGTCGGACAGCAGGCTGTGGGCGGCGCCCAGCGCCTGAAGCCTGGAGCTGAAGGCGTCGAGGAAATCCCTCGGCTGGCGGGCATGGCGAACTGTCTGCGTCGCCAGCGCCTGGACGGTGGCCAGCGTGTTCTTGACGCGATGGTTCAGCTCGCGCAGCAACAGCCGCTGCCGCTCATCGCCGAGCTTGCGTTCGGTGATGTCGTAGTTGACGCCGAAGATCAGCGTCGGCTTGCCGTCGCCGTCACGCTCGATGACCCGGCCGCGCGTAGCGAGCCAGCGCGGCGGGCTGAAGCCCTTGACGCGGTATTCGCCAAAATAATCGTCGCCGCCGCTCAGCACGTCGCGAAAGCGCGTCTCGGTCTGGTAGGCGTCACGCGGGTCGATGGCGGCGAGGATATCGCGTGCTCTCAGCCGGGTCGAGCGCGGCAGGTCGAACAGCTCGGACAATCGGGCATCGCATTCGATCATATCGCTATGGATATCCCATGCCCAGCTCGCGAGCGATGCGGCATCGAGCGCAATGCCGCGCCGCTTTTCCTCGCGCGCCAGTGCCGCAGCGGCGCTGGCGGCGTTGCGGGTGGCGTCCTTCAATGCGAACAGGCTGGCAGCGAGGCTGGCGAGCGCCGTCAATTGTTCGAGCTGGGCGGCAGACGGCGACCCGCGCGGCCTCCGGTCGAGCACGCAGAGCGTGCCGATCCGGGCACCGGCCACCACAATCGCCGCACCCGCATAGAAACGGAAATGATGCTCGCCAGTGACCAGCGGACTGGCGTTGAAGCGTGAATCCATGGTCGCATCCGTCACCACCATCGGCTGGTCGCCGGCAGCAATGGTGTGGGCGCAGAAGGATGTATCGGTCGCGGCCTCGGTCTCGTCCAGGCCGACACAGGACGTGAACCACTGCCGCTCGACATCGACGACCGTCACCAGCGCGACAGGTGTTTGCATCACCGCGGCGGCGAGCCCACTGATAGTGTCGAAGTCAGGATCGGCCGCCGTGTCGATTGCATCGAGATCATGGAGCACGGCAAGCCGATCCTGCGCCGTTACCACGCTAAGGACATCGACCGGCAGATTCGGCTTTGTCACTACCCTGCTATCCACAAGTCCCCCAGATGCATCGGCTTGCAGCCATCCGCGCTGGGCCCAGTTGCCGGGCCCTGAAACCGGAACCTTCGCCCTGAGGAACCGTTACCCAACCACATTTTGCCAGCCGCGCCGCCAGCCGCCAACCGACATGCCAGCGCCAAACGAAATGCCAGCGCCAACCGAAATGGAGGCCGATCATGCCCAAGATCGTTCCTGAAGACAAAGCCCGGCAGGGACGCTGGGGGTGGCACACCTTCCGTATCTTGATCGCTGCGCTGCTTTTGGCGTTTATCGCCTGGGGCATCGCCGAGATCTACGGCAACATGATAGACCGGACGCCGACAACCGAACAGGGCGAGCTTCCCAGGAACGAGCAGGGCGAGATTCCCAGAGGCTGAAGCCTTCCGATCGACTGTGCCGGGATGCATCACGCTGCCCTTGCTTGGACGGCGCGCGCCGGGACGAGAACGTTCAGCGCACCAGGATGAATTTCGATCGTCGTTTCGCGGTCAAGCCTGACCAGTTCGCCATCCATGACGGCGCGAAATTTCTTCGCAGCTGAGTGGAGTTTCAAAACGGCCCGTTCAGCCTGGTGGATCTCCACATGCTCACTGTCGCGCCATTTGCCGCGCGACATGTCGAAGAGGACCCTGACCAGTTCGCCACGCCGCCGCGCCACCGTGACATAGATGCCGAGCACGCCGCCGGCGGGATTGTCGGCATAGGGCAGATGACCCTCACCGAAAAGATTGTTGGTGATGCCGATGCCAGTGGTGCGCGTCACGATCTCAGCCTCGCCGATGGTCAGCGTCACCTTCATCGCCGAAGGGTTTTTGATCGCCGCCCAGGCAGCCTTTGCCGAGGCCCGCATCTTTCCCAACCGCGAGCCATACTCCATGGCCTGGCGAAGCTGAACCATCCTGGCATGCATGCCGATCGAGAACTGATGCACGAATGGCTTACCATTGGCGGTTGCCATATCGACTGCGATCACCTCGCCGTCGGCAAAGGATTTCACAGCCGCGTCAAGGGTTTGTGGAATACCGAGCCCACGCGCGAACAGGTTCATCGTGCCCGCCGGTAAAATGGCAAGCGCTTTCTTGCTGCCCATCAACCGAGCAGCCGCGGCCGAAATGGTGCCGTCGCCGCCACCGGCCAGCACAATGTCGACACTGTGCCTGGAAGCGATACGGTCCAGCGTTGCGACGATGTCCCTGCCGGCAACGATTTCGATATCGATGCAGTGACCTGCTGCCTCCAATGCCTGGCGCATCCGGTCGGTGAAGGCGGAGAGATCAATTGTTCGCAGGGTGCCGCCCTCCTGGTTCAGCACCGCCGCAAATCGCATCCCCCCGCTCCGTTTTTTCTTGGCAGCCATTGGATAATCATCGGCCAGGACAGACCCAGCCACAGGCTGGAACGGGGCGGCTGAAAAAAAGTTCCACAAGCTATAGCGAAATTACAGGAGCGAATCTCACCGGCCGAACGCATGGCTGAGCGCGATTCGGGTGGTTTTTGCAGGACACTCGCCATGGTGTCGGAACAACCGCGCGGTCACGACGTTGTGAATGTGTAACGCCGCGACCATTCTCCACCGGCGGCTTGTGGCGTGAAGAAATAACGCACGAGGAGAGATTACGATGATCCGCACCCTTTTATCCACCACCGCACTGGCAGCGTTGATTGCGACCGGTGCGTATGCGCAGGAAGCCACAACACCGGCGCCCACCCAGGACCCGGCGGTCCAGGAGACCGCTCCGGCGGCTCCCGTTGCGCGGGCCGAGGGCAGCCTGATGACCAATATCATTGGTGAATCCGTCTATAACGGCACCGGCGACGATGCCGAGAACATCGGTGAGGTCAGTGATGTCGTCTTCGATGAAAACGGTCAGGCGAAATCCGTCGTCATCGGCGTCGGCGGCTTTCTTGGCGTCGGTGCCAAGAATGTCGCTTTCGACTACAACAAGCTGCAATGGGCCGAACGGAATGGCGACCGCTGGCTGATTGCCGAAACCACAAAAGATGAGTTGACGGCTCAGCCGGACTTCGATCGCAAGCCCTATGATCCGGCTCCTGCGGCCACCGACAGCACGGCTACGGCTCCCGCTCCATCGACCTCGACGGATACAACGGCGCAGAATGCTCCGGCGGCTCCAGCCGATAGCGCCGCAGCTCCGGCCGAACCAGTGAAGAGTGCCGACGGCAACCTTGCCACGAATATCATCGGTGAAACCGTCTATAACGGCACTGGCGACGACGCTCAAAACATCGGCGACGTGAACGACATCGTTCTGGCCAAGGATGGCAAGGCCGAGTCGCTGATCATTGGCGTCGGCGGCTTCCTCGAGGTTGGCGAAAAGAATGTCGCCTATCAGTTCGACAAGGCCAAGTGGGCGGAGAGGGACGGCGACCGCTGGCTGGTGGCCGAGACCACGAAGGAAGACCTGGAGGCGCTGCCGGAGTTCGACCGCGAGCCCTATGATCCCGCCCCGGCGACAACCGCAGCGACTGACGCGGCGACGCCGGCGCCAGTGACCACCACCCCTGCTGTCACTGCGGCTCCAGCCCCGGCGGAGAAGACTGCGGAAGCTCCGGCGGCAACGCCGGAACCCGCGGCTCCGGCTCCAATGGACAAGACAGCCGAGGCTCCGGCGACGACGCCAGACCCGGCTGCTCCGGCACCGGCGGACAAGACAGCCGAGGCTCCGGCTGCAGCAACGCCTGACCCAACCCCCGACCAGACGAAGACCGCGGCGATCGACAAGTCGGCGCTGACCGAAATGCCGATCAACGAAATCCGCTCCGAGGATTTGGTTGGAACCACCGTCTATGGCGCCAACGATGTCAACGTCGGTGAGATTGGTGACGTCGTGCTGACCGGCGACAAGAAGGTTGACGCCGTCATCATCGACGTCGGCGGTTTCCTCGGGGTTGGCGAGAAGGAAGTGGCGATCGGCATGGACAACCTTAAATTCATGACCGACAAGGATGGCAATCGCTATCTCTACACGAACTTCACCAAGGAGCAGCTCGAGGCGCAGGCACCCTATGACAAGGCCACATATGCGCAAAACCGCGACACCCAGCGCATGATGATGCGCTAGCTTGCGCCAACGACGAAAAAGACCCGCGTCGGCAACGGCGCGGGTCTTTTCATGATGGGAAAGATGGCAGGCCTGCGACGTGGCCGGCAACCCCATCCTCGGTCAGTTCGGCAAGCGCCAGCGACTGATCGAGATGTTCGGCCCGCCAGGCAAGCAGCCTTTCGGCAAGCTCCAGCCGGACCGGCAGATAGGCCGGATCGGCAGCGACATTGGTCAGTTCGTCCCGATCCTGCTCCAGGTCGAATAGCAGCGGCGGCAGGCCGCCGCCGAAATGTACATATTTGAATTGTTTCGTGCGGATGACGGCCAGATTGCACTGGCGCGGACCGATGCCGAAACGGCGCTCGGCATCACCGTCGGCGACCGAGCGGAAATCGAACTCCCAATGCGCGGCCTCGCGCCAGTTGCCCGGCTCCCCGGCATCCAGGAACGGCTTCAGCGATTGTCCGTCGAGGTGCGGCGGGGGTTCCTCGCCAAGCAGATCGAGCAATGTCGGCGCTATGTCGACCGCTTCGGTGAAGCGGTCGACGCTGGCGCCGGCTGCCTTGCGGCGACGCGGGTCGCGGATGATCAGCGGAATATGAAAACTGCCGTCGAAGAAGCCGCCCTTGCCCAGCATGAAATGGTCGCCCATCATCTCGGCATGGTCAGAGGTCAGCACGACGATGGTGTCGTCCCAGGCATTCGCCGCCTTTACCGCCTGCCAGATGCGGCCAAGCTGCGCGTCGACTTCCGAGATCATGCCGTAATAGAGCGCGCGGATGCGGCCAAAATTGCCGTCGCCCCAATCGCGCACCTTGCCCTCGGCGCCGGGGCGGAAATTTGCCCGCTGCTGCTGGTCAAGTTCATAGGCGAGGTAGGGGTGGCTCTGCGCCTCGGCCTGCCAGCTCGCAGCGTGGCGGAAGGCTGTTCCGTCGGCTGGGTCATACATCCTGTTGTAAGGCTCCGGCACGATGAAGGGCGGGTGCGGGCTGAGGAAGGAAAGATGCGCGAACCACGGTGTATCGCGCTCCTGTTCGCCGAGCCAGCGGACGAATTCGCCGGTCAGGAAGGCGGCTGGGGTCTCGTCCTTCGAGTAGACGGGCGGTGAGGTGGTCACGGCACCGTCCGTCGTGGCACCAACGATTTCGTCCGCTGGGCGATGGATATCGGGAAAACCGGCGCTGCTATCGATGCCGCGCGCCTTGAGCCATGACAGCCACGGTTTCTGGTGCTCCGGCAGGAGTTGGCGCACGGTGAAGCCGGGCAGCACGCCTTCATAGCTTTTCAGCCGCGGGTCGCCTGGCGCCAGCGTGCGCGGATCGGGCGATACGTCGGTATAGCCGAACAGCGTCGGATCATAGCCGAGACTGCGTGCCGAGAGCGCAATGTTGCCATGGCGGACGTCGAGCGGCGTGCCGTTGCGGCAGACGCGGTTGTTCATCTGGTAAAGGCCGGTGTAGAGGCAGGCGCGTGCCGGCGAGCAGGGCGCCGCCCCGCCAAAGTGCTGTCGAAACAGCACACCCTCGGCGGCGAGCGCGTCGGCATTCGTCGTTCGCACCACCTTGTGGCCTGCCGCCGACAGGCAGTCGCCGCGCCACTGGTCGCAGGTGATCAGGAGAACATTCGGGCGTCTGTCTTTTCTGACCAATGCTGGTGTCCTTCATTGAAAACCTGTCGCGAATACCTGCCGGTCACGGGAGCCGAATTTTTGTGGCGACACAAGCCTCAGCTGTTCGCAAAATGGTGAACAAAGGTCGCTTTATTGTTCACTTATAGAGCACAGTCTATTCTGTGTTTGCGGCCTTTGCCGCCGGCTGGCGGCTCCTCATATTGGCGTGGACCGCGGCATGGGCCGCACAGGACAAGGAAGGAGCAGGAAAATGCTCAACCAGATCAGGGGCCTGCATCACGTCACCTCGATGGCCAGGGATGCGCGCCAGAACAACGCGTTCTTCACCAAAAAGCTCGGCCTGCGCCGGGTCAAGAAAACCGTCAATTTCGACGCGCCGGATGTCTACCATCTCTACTATGCCGACGAGCTCGGCACGCCCGGTTCGGTGATGACCTATTTTCCGTTCCCCAACATCGGCAAGGGCCGCCACGGCGTTGGCGAGGTCGGCACCACGGTCTATTCGGTGCCCGAAGGCACGCTTGCCTATTGGGAAAAGCGTTTTGCCGATGAGGGCGTCGCCGGGCTGTCGCGCGAAGAGAGCTTCGGCGACAAGCGCCTTGGCTTCGCCGGTCCCGATGGCGACGGGTTTGCGCTGGTCGAGAACAAGGCCGACAGCCGTGCACCATGGGCGAAGGGCGATGTTCCGTCCGACGAGGCGATTCGCGGCTTTCACTCGGTGTCGCTCAGGCTGAAGGATGGCGGCGCCACGGAAGAGCTGCTGAAATTCATGGGCTATGAGGTAGTCGACACGTCCGGCACTGTAAAAAGGCTGGCGCTGAAGGACGGCAACGGCGCCGACATCGTCGATATCGAATCGCTGCCGGGCGCCGCTCTTGCCGATCTCGGCGCCGGCTCGGTCCACCACGTCGCCTTCGCTGTCGAAAACCGCGCCAAGCAGCTCGAAGTGCGCAAGGCGCTGATGGACACCGGCTACCAGGTGACGCCGGTGATCGACCGCGATTATTTCTGGGCGATCTATTTCCGCACGCCGGGCGGCGTGCTGTTCGAAGTCGCCACCAGCGAGCCGGGCTTCGACCGCGACGAGGACGCCGCCCATCTCGGCGAGGCGCTGAAGCTGCCGTCGCAGCACCAGCATCTGAGGCCATATCTCGAGCAACATCTGCAAAAGCTGGAAGACTGAGGATAAGTCATGAGCAAGGACGCTTACACCTACAAGACACTGCCGGGTTCGCCTGATGGATCGCTGCTCTTCGTCTTCCACGGCACCGGGGCCGACGAGAACCAGCTTCTGTCGCTCGGGCGTGATCTCGCGCCGCAGGCGACCATCGTTTCGCCGCGCGGCGATGTCTCGGAAGACGGTGCTGCGCGCTTCTTTCGCCGCACCGGCGAGGGCGTCTACGACATGGACGACCTGGCGCGGGCGACGGACAAGATGATTGGCTTCGTCAAGGCGCATATCGAGGCGGCAAAGCCCGCGTCGGTGCTTGGCCTCGGCTATTCCAACGGCGCCAACATCCTGGCCTCGGTGGTGTTCGCGGCGCCCTCTCTGTTCGACGCGGCGGTGCTGATGCATCCGCTGATCCCATTCGAGCCGGAAATCGAGGGAAGTCTCGCCGGCCGCCGCATCCTGGTCACAGCAGGCAGGCGCGATCCGATCTGTCCGCCCAACCTGACGTCGCGGCTAGAAGCCCATTTGCGCGCCGATGGCGCCGATGTCACAGTGGAGTGGCACGACGGCGGCCATGAGGTGCAGTCGAACGAGATCGAGGCGGCGCGGCGGTTCCTGTCCGCTACGCCGGCAGAAGGAGCGTAAGCAATGCCTGACCAATTGCCGGAGGTCGAACTGGAGGATCGCGGTTCCAAGGGCCGTTATCTCCTGCGCGGGCCTGACGGCGCCGAGGCGGAGATGACTTTTACCAAGGTCGGCGAGCACCAGATCATCATCGACCACACCGAAGTGCCGGATGCGTTTCGCGGCCAGGGCGCGGGGCTTAGGCTCGTTACCCGCGCCGTCGAGGACGCGCGCGCGGCGGGCAAGAAGATTATTCCGCTCTGCCCGTTCGCCAACGCCCAGTTCCGACGTCACCAGGAATGGGCCGACGTGCTGAAGCAATAGTCGGTCGTGGCTCCCCTTCTCCCCTTGTGGGAGAGGGTGGCCGCGAAGCGGCCGGATGAGGGGTGTTCCAGCTTGGCACCAACAGCACTCCGTCCAGCACCCCTCAACCGTCTTGGCGCTACGCGCCAATCCACCTTCTCCCACAAGGGGAGAAGGCAAGACCGCGCTCGACTTGCCTAGTGGGTATTGCCTTGCCTAAGTAGGATATTGCCCGCCCGACCAATCGAACCGAAATGATCCCTTGATGACCGAAACCGATCTTGTTCCCGTCTTCGACGGCCACAACGACACGCTGCTCAGGCTCTACCAGTCGAAAGACGCGGATGTCGAAAGGCTGTTCATCAAGGGAACATCGGGTGGCCACATCGACCTGCCGCGTGCGAAACAGGGCGGCTTTGCCGGCGGCATGTTCGCAATCTTTCCGCCGCCGGTCGAGAAATCCAAGCGCAGTGCGGTTCCTCCCGCGCCAAGCGATATCGAGCCCCTGCCGCCCGAAATTGCGCGCGCCGACGCGCTTGCTTCCACCATCGCCATGGCCTCGATCCTGTTCAGGCTGGAACGAGCGTCAGCGCTCACCGTCTGCCGCAGCGCCGGCGATGTGCGAAACGCGATGGCGCAAGGGGCGATCGCAGCGGTGTTCCATATCGAAGGCGTCGAGGCGATCGACCCCGAACTGACCATGCTCGACGTGCTGCATGCGGCCGGCTTGCGCTCGCTCGGCATCGTCTGGAGCCGCCCGAACGCTTTCGGCCATGGCGTGCCGTTCCGTTTCCCGTCGACGCCCGACACCGGACCTGGCCTGACCGATGCCGGCAAGGCGCTGGTCAAGGCCTGCAACCAGCTCGGCATCATGGTCGATCTTTCGCACCTCAACGAGAAGGGGTTTCGCGATGTCGCCGAGATCAGCGACGCACCGCTGGTCGCGACCCATTCCAATGTCCATGCGATCTGCGGCCATTCGCGTAACCTCACCGAATGGCAGCTCGGCGCGATCCGCGACTCGGGCGGCATGGTCGGGCTGAATTTCGCGACCGGGTTTTTGCGCGAAGACGGCAGGATGAATGCCGATACCAGTCTCGACGTCATGGTGCGCCATGTCGATTCACTGCTGCAGGCTTTGGGCGAAGACGGCGTCGGGCTCGGGTCCGACTTCGACGGCGCCATGATCCCGGCTGTGATCGGCGACGTCACCGGCCTGCCGAAGCTGCTCGACGCGTTCGCCGCGCGCGGCTTCGGTCGCGCGCTGATCGAGAAGATCGCCTACCGCAACTGGATAAGCATGCTGGAAAAGACCATTGGCTAAAGCGGGTCGCCCGGCGGAGCGGCCAGCGACCTGCAATTCGATCGAGCGGGGTTTGATGATCTCGACAGGACCGTTGTCTCCGAAGCTCAAGCCGCGGATGATTGCGGACTTCGAGACCTTCAGGGCCGGCTCTTGAAGCGCCAGACCGTACGAACCGATGTCGCCATCGTCGGCGCCGGCTTTACCGGCCTGTCAGCCGCGCATGAATTGAGCAAGGCCGGCATCGATCTTGCGCTGCTCGAGGCGCGCGGCCGCGTCGGCGGGCGGGTCGAGTCCCAGTGGAACGGGCTTGGCGAGCGGATCGACAGCGGCGGTCAGTTCCTGTGCGAGGACATGCCGGAACTGATGGCCCTGGTGCGAACGCGCGGCAAGACGTTGGTCGAGACCTATACCAAGGGCGAGTTGGTTGCCCAGCCACTGACCGGCGCAAAGCAAATCGAGCGAATCTACCACGCCTCGATGTCGATCCGCGACCGCATGAACGCGATCGCACCGGGCGATCCGGCTATCGCCGGCTTGACCGTCGCCGCATGGCTCGAACGCCAGAACGATCCCGGCGAGGCCAAGGCGGCGTTCCGCTCGATGATCGAGGGGCTGTGGTGTCAGGCGCTCGAAAAACTGCCGCTTTGGCACCTCATCGACAATGACCGCCGTATCACCAACGAGGTGTCGGAACTGCAGTATTTCCTGCTCGAAACCATGCAGTCCCTGGCGGATGACCTGGCTGGCGATCTCGGCGACCGCCTGCGATTGAACACGCCGGTCAGAACGATCGAGCGCAGACCGGGAGGCGTTCGTCTCGCGTCGACGACGGGCTCGATCACGGCACGAATAGCGCTGATCGCCATGCCGCCGATGATGGCTTCGAAGCTGGACTTCGTGCCGCCGCTGCCGGCTGTCTTGCAACGGGCTCTCGGCGTCTGGCAAAGCGGCGCGGTGATCAAAATACAGCTGCGCTATGCCACCGCCTTTTGGCGCGCCAGGGGCCTGAGCGGCATGGTGATGTGGCGCGATCCGCCGGCACTTTTTGCCTGTGACGTCAGCAAGGATTGTGGCCACCCTGCGTTGGTCGTCTTCGTCGGCGGGCCGCTTGCCCTCCGCTGGCGGGAACTGGGAGATGCCGCGTTGCGCACCGAGGTTATGGCGCGGCTGCAGCAGGCGCTCGGCACGGATGCAGGCAAGTTCACCGATTTCAGCTCTCGCGACTGGACCGACGATCGCTGGAGCGGCGGCGGCTACGCCGATCTCATCATCGATACGAGTGCCACCGAGGCCGAACAAACCATCCTGGCCGGCGCGCCGCCGGTGTATTTCGCATCCTCGGAATTGTCGCCGTCGTTTCCGGGCTATGTCGAAGGCGCAATCGTGGCTGGGCGCATTGCGGCTCAGAAAATCCTGAGGGAATTTAATCCGCAGTAATCACCAGCGCCTCATGGTCGCAGGCGAGGGCGTCTCAAAGTGGCGACCGGACGTCGCCGGGCCAGAGCGGCGGCGCGATTTGATCCCGTGAACATGCGACTGCACGAAAACAGTTCGGCAACGAACTGCCTCGCCCCTGCGATGACCGGATGTGCCCGCCGAAATCCCGTTTCAAAGCTGTTACATGGTCAGTTTGCGTGCGTCGTTCGTCCGTTACAAGGTGCGACTAAGTTCGTTTCAACAAAAAAAGAAGATCGACGAAGGGAAGCGCGATGTATACGAAAATCCGGACTGCCGGCAATGACCGCCGTCTGCAAGGGCTGAAGGGCAAGGATCGGCGGCCGAAGCTGGCGCTGCGCCAGCGCGCCAACGACCATCCGATGGCGCTGTTCGTGGTGCTGGGCGCCGCCGCGTTCGCCGGCATGGCGTTCGCGCCAACGGTCGGTCCCGCCTTTGCTTCACTGAACCCGCCGGCAAACATCGTCAAGGGCGCGCCGACCACGACCAAGACCGCGCGGCTGCCGATGCCGGAGATCGATTTTGTCTGCAAGGGGCAGGCCTGGGGCGCCGAGAGTGCGGACTGCCTGCGCGTCATTGCCGAGCAATCCGGCATTCACAAGGCCCGCGCGGTTCGCGTGATCGCCAATGCCGCGCCGCTGACCGATACCCCGAACGTTTTTTGATGCCCGAGCGACCCCTCCAGCGCTCCAGGCAGGCTCCCGCCGCTCCTCGGCCGGGAGTCTTTTTTCTCTGGAACTTAGCCCTTTGTTGAGCATCGGATTCTCTCAAAAACCGATTTCCACCGGTCCGAAGTTCTAGCTGCCCAATGCAGCCTGCTCGGCGATGGCCGACAGCACGCCGCGCACGTCCAGCGTGCTGAACGGCTTTTCCAGGATCTGCGGCCGCTGCGGCGCCGGCAATGCCTCGATTTCGGCTTTCGCGCCGATCAGGTCGCCGGTGACCAGAACGAAGCGCCGCGCCAGATCAGGCTTTTCGGCGAGCAGTTCGCGATAGATCGATATGCCGCTGGTGCCGGGCATGCGCAGATCGGAAAAGACGATGTCCGGTGGCATATGGCCCGACAAGGTCGCGGCGGCCGACGCCCAGGCCGGCACGATCCGCGACTTGATGCCCATCAACTCCAGAATGTCGGACAGCGAGGCGGCGACATCCGGCTCGTCGTCGATGATCAGGGCATGGCGCAATCCGCTCGAGCGCGACGGGCTTTCGCCGGCGGCGGCCGCGCCGCCGGCGATCGCCGGCAACTGGACGACGAAACGGGCGCCTCTCGGCAGAACTTCCTCGAACCAGACATTGCCATTGTGCCGTTCGATGATCGATTTCGAGATCGACAGGCCGATGCCGGTGCCGACGCCGACCGGCTTGGTGGTGAAATACGATTCGAAGATGCGAGAACGTATCGCTTCCGGCACGCCCGGCCCGTTGTCCTCGACCGAGAAACAGGGATTGCCGCGATCGCTGCGAAACGTGCGAACTTTGATCAGCCGGTCGCCGCCGATGCCGGCCAGAGCGTGCTGGCTGTTGATGAGGAAGTTGGCGGCCACTTGCGTCACATGGTCGGCGTCGGCCATGGCCAGCAGCGGGCCGCTGGCGAAATCGGTGTCGATAATGATGCCGGTCGACCTGGCGCCGTAGGCGGTCACTTCGAGTGCCGCGCGGACCACCTGGTTGAGGTCGGTCTCGGCCTGCGACGCCGGATGCAGGCGGACCATCGAGAGGAAGCTCTTGACGATGCGGCCGCAGCGCTCTGCGGCGGCGCGCACCTTTTCGGCGCGCACCTTGGTCTGCGGGTCTGAAGCGAACTCGTGCAACAAAGTCGATTGGGCGACGACCACGGCAAGCGGGTTGTTGAGCTCGTGTGACACGCCGGCAAGCAGCGAGCCCATCGCCGCCATCTTCTCGTTCTGGTGCAGCTTTTCGCGCTGGCGGCCGATCTCCTCCTCGGCACGCAATTTGTCGCGAAGGTCGCGGATCGAGCCGAAGATCAGGCGGCGGTCGGCGACCCGCATCTCGGTTGCCGTCAATTCGATCGGAAAGACCTCGCCGGCAGCATTCTGGGTGACGGTCTCGATCCGCTGCCCGACCATCGGCGCGCCGCGGCCCGACATGTATTCGGCGCCCGACACATAGCCCTTGCGATAATAGTCCGGAACGACGGTGTCGAGCAGGTCCTTGCCGAGGATGGTGCTGCGCTGGTAGCCGAACATCCTTTCGGCGGCCGGATTGAATTCGATGATCGAGCCGGTCTCGTCGATGACGATGATGGCGTCGAGCGAGGCCTGCAGCATGGTGCGGCGGATGACTTCGCTGGCGTGGGCATCGGAAAGCGATCGTTCGATGGCGTCGCCGATGGCCAGCGCCACGATGTGCAGCGTTGCCTCTTCCTCGTTGGTCCATTCGCGCTCGTTCACGCAGTCGTTGACCGCCAGCGTGCCCCACAGATGGCCATGCGCAAAGACCGACACCGACAGGAACGACTTGATGTGCTGCTTTTCGAAATCGGTTCTCAGAAAGCCTTCGAGGTCGCGCGTGTGTCCCGCGAAGATCTTGCCTTGCCGCTCGTCCTCCGCCAACCGTTCCAGCAGCGGGTCCGAATTGACAACCGACTGCATGATCACCGTCGGCGATGCCAACTCGCCACCATATCGGGGGTCGATCCAGTAGGCCGCCACCGATTGGGCAAAGCCTTGGCCGGGCAGCTCGCGCAGCCGAAACAGGATGCCGCGCTGGCAATCCATGGCCCCGCACAGCGTTTCAAGGATGCTGCCCATGTCGCGCTGCCAGTCGCCAGCTTCGTGAAGCCGGCGAACGATGTGAACAGCGGCCATCGCCGCGCTCTGCCTGACGCCGTGCCTATCGCTGCGTGCTTCAGCCGTCATGGTCAACCGTCATGGGGTCAGCCGTCATTTCACAGTCGTGCCACCGAGAGTGGTTGGTCGCGCCGCTCAGTTGCCTTCGCCGGTCGGCAGCGAGAAGATATAGCCTTCGCCGCGGACTGTGCGCAGGAATTTCGGATTGGCCGGGTCCGCCTCAATCTTCTTCCTCAGCCGCATGATGCGGATATCGACCGCGCGTGAGGAGTCAGGATCTTCCACGAAGCCGATCGCCTCGGAGATCGCCGCACGCGTCAGCAAGCGGTTGGCACGCGTCAGGAAGACCTCCAGCACGTCGAACTCGCTCTTGGCCAGGTCGATGACCGTCCCATTGGCGCCGGTGACGAACCGACCGTCGAGATCGGCATGGAAAGGGCCGAAGCTCATGGAACGGCGGTTGTTGGCAGTTGTTTCGGCCTTAGCGGCCTGCGGCTCGGCCGGCGGCGGCACGCGGCGCAGCACGCTGCGGACCCGAGCCAGCACCTCGCGCAATTCGTAAGGCTTGACAATGTAGTCGTCGGCGCCGAGTTCCAGCCCGACGATGCGGTCGAGCGCGGTGCCGGCGGCAGTGGCATAAATGATGCCGATCGGCGTTTTCGAGCGCATCCAGCGGCCAAGCGACAGGCCGTCCTCGCCCGGCATGGCGATGTCGAGGATGGCCAGTTGAAACGACTGCGTTTCCAGCAAGGTTCGAGCAGCGCTGGCGCTCTCGGCCGTAGCGACATCGTAGCCGCTGGCGCCGAGATACTCGGCGACCGCGTCCCTCAGATCCGGCTCGTCCTCGACGACGACAATTCGTGCCCGCACTATGTTTTCGCTCCCGCTTTCAGCAGAAAGTAGATTGGGTATAAACATCATGTCCAGCACTCATCTTGGGTTGCCGGTTGCAGGGTGGAAAAAAATGGCTGCACGATCCATCATCGCGCTTGTTTCCGTCGCCGAAGTGGTCGCGACCGATCTCGCCGACCATCTCGAACGGCGCGGTCATGACGTGCGCGCAGTGCGGCAGCCGTGGGAGGCCGAATCCCTGCTTTCCGGAAACGGCATCGATGTCGTCGTCGTCGGCGACAGCCTCAGCCAGGCGGAAGGGCGTGATCTGCTCAAGCGCCATGGCGGCGAGGGCGGGCCGGATTTCATCTTGATATGCCGGCCGGCCGATCTCGTCGACAAGGTGCTGGCGCTCGAGCTCGGCGCCGCCGACGTCGTCGAGAGCCCGCTCAACGTCAGGGAACTCGCCGCCCGTATCGGCGGCTTGCTGGCACGGCGCGGCCGGAACGCCGGGGAATTGGTCGTGCTGGAGAACGCGACGGTCGACCTCCGGTCGGCCATGGTCATGCATCGCTCCGGCACGGAAGAACAATTGTCGCCGGGCCAGGTGGCGCTGCTCAGATTGTTCCTGGCCAGTCCGCGCAAGGTCTTGACGCGCGACGACATCATTGCCGCCGCGCCAGCCGAAAATGCCGATGCCTTCGATCGCTCGATCGATTCGCGCATTGTGCGACTGCGCCGCAAGCTCGACACCGAAACCATCACCACCATAAGGGGTGCGGGCTACCGGTTCGACCCGCCGACGCAGTTCGCCGACTGAGGCTGGGGCGCTCACCGCAGGCCCAGGCGTTCAGCGCACCACAAGAAGAGATGGACCTGACGGCATTTCGCTGGCCGCGACGAATTCACTGGCATGGGCACGATCCCTGAGAAGCACGGTGGCGAGGCCGGCAAAGCCGAGCAGGCCCTGTGCGTAGAGCAGTGCGGAAAGCACCGAAGCTGCAAATTTCGTGTTCATCGTTTTCGTCCCCCAAATTTGGTTTCAGGTTCGCTTCAGGGAAAACCCCGAAGTGCCCGCGCCGCCTGCGGAGCCCCCCGTCGCGGCGCGGGCCTTCGGTCCTCTCGGCTGCAAGTTGCCGGAGGTGCCGCGCATCTTCTTCAGCCCAAAACCGACCCGCCAGAGGGCCTTGAGCCGGTTATGCGCAGGCTGGACACGATCCAGACCGTGGCGAAAACAGTGCGGCATGCAAATCAACGCTGCTTCTATGCTTATCCTGAACCAGGAGATCACGTTCGATTGCATGTTCATCTTGGTTTGTGCCGGCTGTTTTCGTTGGGTCAACTTTGCCGGTGGCCTGTATCAACATCATGCCGCTCGAGTCCGCGCTTTGTTGCCGATTGGTTTCGAGCTTTCTTTCATGTGAGGGAAGACCGCGCTTCCGCCAGGAGATGGCAGTAGCTTTTCCGGTCCGGGCTCGACCGGGCAGACCGTCCTGTTCTTGCTTTCACCCTTGCAAACGCCTCGGAATGGGCCTGCGGCCGTTAACCAGAGGAAACAGATTCGAAACAGAAAAATCCGCCGTGCGAAATCAATTCGAAACGTGACCCAACGACAAGCCAGTCATCGAATTGGAGCCGGCCATGCCCGGCAGACAGGGGGATATCATGTACACTGCCATTTCCGCCAAGCTCATCAACATCGCCGCCGCCGTCACCGCGGGCACGGTTCTTCTGTTCGGCGCCGGCAACGGCGTTGCCGATGCTGCCAATCGGGCCGCCAACCAGATCGTGGCGCGGATTTCGCTTTCGCAGCAGACGATGGAAGTCCTCGTGGACGGCCGGCCGACCTTCGCGTGGAAAGTCTCGACCGGCGGTAGGGGGCATGTCACCCCGACCGGGTCGTTCAAGCCGACCCGCATGCACCAGATGTGGTATTCGAGGAAATATGACAACGCGCCGATGCCGCATTCGGTCTTCTTCAAGGGTGGCTACGCCGTGCATGCGACCAATTTCGTCAGGCGCTTGGGACAGCCGGCCTCGCATGGTTGCGTGCGGCTGCATCCGGACAACGCCGCCGACTTCTACCAGCTTGTCGAGATGTTCGGTCCGACCAACACCAGGATCGTCATCGTCAAATGATAAGCAAGACGATCCGCCTTTATAAATACGTTGCGGTCGGACATCACTGCCCAAGAAAAAGGCCGGAAATTTCCGGCCTTTTTCTCAATCAATCGACAGGCACCGGCATCAGCTTCGGGTCCGGCTTCTCGGCGTGATGCGGCAGGTCCTTGCTGGCGATGAAGGTGTAGAACATCGGCACCACGAACAGGGTGAACATGGTTCCCACCAGAATGCCGGTGAAGATCACCAGGCCCATCGAATAGCGCGCTGCGGCGCCTGCGCCGCTGGAGACGATCAGCGGCACCACACCGAGCGCCATCGCCGCCGTCGTCATCAGGATCGGTCTTAGCCGCACCCTGGCCGAGGCGACGATCGCATCGCGCCGCCGCATCCCGTGGAGCTCGCGCTGCTGGTTGGCGAATTCGACCAGAAGAATGCCGTGCTTGGTGATCAGGCCGATCAGCGTGATCAGCCCGACCTGCGTGTAGATGTTGAGCGTCCCCAGCCCCAGATTGAGCGGCACGATTGCGCCGAAGATCGACAGCGGCACCGACATCATGATGATCAACGGATCGCGGAAGCTTTCGAACTGCGCCGCCAGCACCAGATAGATGACGAGAACGGCTGCCGCGAAGGCGATGATGATCGTGTAGCCCTGTTCCTTCTCCTGCCGCGACTGGCCGGTATAGTCGATGAAGAACGTGTCGGGCAGGCTTTCCCTGGCGATGTCCTCGATGGTCCTCAGCCCGTCGCCGGTGGTGATGGTGGGCAATGGCAGAGCGGAAATCGTGGCGGAGTTCAATTGATTGAACTGCTCGATCACGGCCGGCGAGGCGTTGGTCGAGATCTTCACCACCGCCGAGAGCGGCACCATCTCGCCCGACGCGCTGCGGACGAAATACTCGGCCAGCTTTTCAGGGTTGTCGCGGAAGTTCTGCGGCACCTGAGGGATGATGTCGTAGCTGTTGGATTCGCGGTCGAACTGCGCCACTTCGGCGCCACCGACCAAAAGGGTCAGCGTCCGGCCGATGTCGGCGATCGGCAGGTTGAGGGCCGCGGCGCGGTCGCGGTCGATCGTCACCGTCACTTGCGGCGCATCGAAGGACATCGAATTCTGCACGGCGAGGAAGCGACCGGAGGCCTGCGCCTTGTTCTTGATGTCCTCGGCCGCCTCGAACACCTGGGAGGCATCGCCGGTCGAGCGCACCACCATGGTGACCGGCAGGCCGCCGCCGGAGCCGGGCAGCGTCGGCGGTGCGAAGACGAAAGCCTCGACGCCCGCCACCTTGGCGAGGCGGGCGGTGATGTCTTCCTGAAGTTCCTTCGAGCTGCGCGCGCGCTCGGCCCAGTCCTTGAAAGCGAAACCGACGAAGGCGCTGTTCGTCGGGCCCCCGAAGGCGACGGCGGAGAACCGCGCCCTGGTTTCGGGGATGTCATTCACCAGCCCGAGAATCTGGTTCACATAGGTTTCGGTGTAGTCCGACGTGGCGTAGCGCGGCGCGTTCACAAGAGACAGCAGGAAGCCCTGGTCTTCTTCGGGGGCCAGTTCGCTCGCGGTCTTGGTGAACATGAAGCCGGTCGTGGCGACCAGTGCGATGACGATCATCAGCGTCACTGGGCGGTATTTCAACGAGCCGCTGACCAGCCGCTCATAGACGTTTTCGACGCGCCTGAACGTGTTGTCGACAATGCGCTGGAAGCGGCTGTGCGAGCCGGCCCTCAGGATGCGTGCCGACATCATTGGGGTGACGGTGAGGGCGACGACACCCGAAAGCACCACCGAGCCGGCAAGCGTCACCGCGAATTCGCGAAACAGGGCGCCGGTCAGGCCGCCGGTGAAGGCCAGCGGCGCGAACACGGCGGCCAGCGTTATCGTCATGGCGATGACGGCGGACGAGATCTCGCGCATGCCATTGAAGGCCGCCTGCATCGGCGACAAACCGTCTTCCTCCATGTGGCGGTGAATGTTTTCCACCACCACGATGGCATCGTCGACGACGAGGCCGATCGCCAGCACCATGGCCAGCAACGACAAGAGGTTGATCGAATAGCCTAGCGAAAACAACAGGAAACAGACGCCGATCAGCGACAGCGGAATGGTCACGATCGGCATCAGCACCGAGCGGAACGAGCCGAGGAAGAGCAGGATGACGACGATGACGATGGCGACCGCTTCGCCGATGGTCTTGAACACCTCCTCGATCGAGGCGCTGATCTGCTCGGTCGAATCGTACACGATCTCGATCGTCATGCCTTGCGGCAGCGTCTCCTGGATCGTCGGCACGATTTCGTGGATCGCCTCCGCTGTCGTCAGCGGATTGGCGGCCGGCGTCGGGAAGATGGCGAGAAAGATGCCGGGCTTGCCGTTGAAAGTAACCCTGGTGTCGGTGTTCGCCGCGGCGAGCTCGACGCGCGCCACGTCGCGCAGCCTCACCACATTGCCGTCTGTGGAACGAAGCGGAAGAGCGGCGAAAGCCTCCGGCGTCTGCAGCGTCGAGCGGACGGTGATCGAGGAGGCGACGTACTCGTTTTCGGTATCGCCGGGTGCTGAGAGGAAATTCGATGCGTTGATGGCGGTCAGCACGTCCGACGCCGTCACGCCGCGCGCCGCCAGTTTGATCGGATCGATCCACACGCGCATCGAATATTCGGCGGCCCCGAAGATCTGCACGTCGGCGACACCCTCGACCGTCGACATGCGCGGTCGCACGACGCGCTCGATATATTCGGTGAGCTGTTCCGGCGTCATGTTCGGATTCTGCATCGAGATATACATCATCGCGAACTGCTCGCCGGTGCCTTTGACGATCACCGGGTCTTCGGACTCGTCCGGCAGGTCGCCGCGCACGCTTTGTACCTTCGACAGGACTTCGTTCAGCGCGACGTCGGGGTTGGAGCCGAGTTTCATCTGCACCGTCACGGTGCTGGAGGACGGCCGGCTTGCCGACGTGACATAGTCGATGTTTTCGGTCGAAGCGACGGCACGGGCGATCGGCGCGGAAATGAACCCCTGGATCAGGTCGGCGCTGGCGCCGGGATAGGCTGTGGTGATCGTGATGGCCGTTTCTTCGACCTCCGGATACTGCCGGATCGAGAGGCTGAAGATGCCCTGGAAACCCAGAAGCAGGATCATCAAGGCGAGCACGGTCGAAAGGACCGGACGGCGAATGAAGATGTCGGAGAAGCTCATTTCTGGGCTGCCTGCTGGTTTGCCGGCTTGGTCGGATCGACGGTGTTGTCGACGGCAACGGACATGCCGTTGGAAAGGCGGTTCTGGCCGGCGGTAACGACTTCGTCGCCGGGGGCGATGCCTTCCAGGATCTCAACTAGGCCGGCATTACGGCGGCCTGGCTTGACGAACACCTGGGCAAGCACGAGCTGCGGCTTCTGTTCTTCCGCCGTCGGTTCGGCCGGCGCAGCAGCCGATTGTTCCTCGGGTTTTGCCGCGGGCGCTTCAGTCGCGGGCTTCGCACTATCCGTGGCCGGCTTTTCTTCCAGCTCCGCAGCGGCAGGGGCGGCGCCGTTGGCCGCGGCTGGCTTTGCCGGACGCACCACGTAGACGAAATCACCGTAGAGGCTGGAGGTCAGCGCGGTCTGCGGCACCGTTAGCACGTTGTTTTCCTCGGGCAGTTCGACGCGCACCTGCACGAACTGGCCAGGCGTCAGCTTGCCTTCGGGGTTGGCGACCTCGGCCCTGACCGTCACCATCCGGCTGGTCGGATTGATCTTCGGGTCGATACCGCGGATGGTGCCGGCGAACGGAAGCTCGCCGTCGCCAATGCCCAGCCGCAGCGTCTGGCCGATCTTCAGCAGCGGAAGCTGCTGTTCGGGAACCGAGAAATCGGCTCGCATCGTCTCCAGATCCTGCAGGGTCGCTACGGAAGTGCCGGGTGAGAGATACTGGCCGAGATCGATCCTGGGGATACCAATGGTGCCGCTGAAGGGCGCTGTCAGCAGCTTCTGCTCGAGCACCGCCTGCAACCTGTTGACCCGCGAAGCGGAAGCCAATGCGGCTGCCCGCGCTGAATCGAGCGTCGATTCCGAGCCGACATCGCGTTTCTGCAATTCAAGGGCGCGTGTCAACGCCGTCTGGTCGAGCGCTGCTTGCGCCTTCGTCGCATCGAGATCGGCGCGCTCGGCAGCATCGTCAAGCTGAAGCAGACCCGCGTTGGCTTCAACCTTCTGATTGGCGTGAAACAGGATATCCTTGACGATGCCGGCGGTTTCGACGGTCAGGTCGACGCCGCGGACCGCACTGACAGTGCCGATCGCCTCGACGCCCGGCGTCCACCCCGTCGGCTTGACGATCATCGTCGACACGGTCGCCGCCGGCGGCTTCATCGTGGCGAAGAATTCCTGCATTGCATTGTCGCGGAACAGGTTGAAGCCGACGATGCCACCGCAGACCACCACGAGCAGAATGAAGGCGATGATGAAACGCTTGATCACGAACAGTCCCCTTGGCCATGGCCCGGCACAACAGTCGGATGACCCAAACACATAGCTGTGACTGGTCCCGATATCAAATGACGGCGACCTTACTGTACCGTCTGGACGGTCTTGTCAATTCCGCGTAGGCTAATGTATGGGGGAACGATTGATGAAAGCCCGCAGAGCAAATTCGCGTGATAAAATTCTCGCTGCCGCCGCCGATGTGGCACGCGAGACAGGACCCGGCAGCCTGTCGCTGGACGCCGTCGCCAGCCGGGCCGGGGTGTCGAAAGGCGGCTTGCTGTACAATTTCCCGACCAAGGCGAAGCTGATGCAGGCGCTGGTTGAGGATTATCTTCGCGCCTTCGAGCAGGCGCTGGACGCCGCCCGCACTGCCGGCGTCGCGGGCGAGAGCCCGCTTGCGACCTACATCAAGCTTTCGGCCGAACATGCCGCGGAATCGAAACCGTCGGCTTCCTGGATATTTTCGGCGATCGCCGAGGATCCCGATTTCCTGACGCCGATAAAAGCGTTCAGGCGGCAGGTTTTCGAACGGCTCAAGGGAGAAACGCCAGACCTCAAGGCGCTGCTGGTCTGCTACCTCGCCATCGAAGGACTTCGCAGCATGAATCTCTTCGATTCGGATGTTCTTTCGGTCGACGAACGCCGGTTGCTGATATCGTCCTTGTTGGAGATTGCGGGATAGATTGCCGCGCAGGAGTGCCGTTCAGGGAACCTTTGTCCGCCTCGCGATTTTGGATGTATGGTGAGAAGCCGAACGGCCAGAAAGGCATTCCCCGATGACAACAAAACGTTTTGCGATCCGCGCTCTCGTTTTCGCAGTGGGGTGCAGCATGTCTGCCGCGGCCTTGGCTGGAGATCGCGATGATCGGCCTGACCGTGATCGCTACGTTCCCGCCGAAGGCAACATCATCGACATTCTGTTCGGCGGCCCGCGCTACTATGATCGGCAGTTGTTCACGACAGCCGCAGGAGCCTGCTCCTACCACAGGGTCGGGCCCGACGCGAACGCGTTGAACAAGATCAACGATCACCATTGCGGGAAGTAGACGGCAGGCCGCGGCGGTCGCCAACGCAGTCGGGCGATGCAGCGGCGCAGAATGAAGACTGTAGCGATCCTTGGCGCCCCCCTCTGTCCTGCCGGCATCTGTCGTTGGCGCGAACGCCATCGATCAGCAGGTCGCCATCGCCAACGGCGCGCCCGGTTCGCCTTCCCACAGGATCAGGCTGGCCGCGCCGATCAGTCCTGCGCGGTCGCCAAGCTGCGCCGGCACGATCGGTACATCCCTGTAGGCTGGCATGGCCCGCTGCTCGACGGTTGCCCTGATGGTCGGAGCCAACAAGTCGAAACCGTTGGCGAGGCCGCCGCCCATGACGATCAGATCCGGCGAATAGAGGTGAAGCAGATTGGTGAAGCCGATGCCGAGCCACTTCGCCTCAGCCTCGATCAATTCGAGCGCGCTGATATCGCCGGCACGTGCGGCTTCGACGACCTGCCTGGCCGAAACGTCGCCGTCAGCCGAAAGGCGCCTAAGCAGGGAGCCGTCGCCCGGCGTCGTCAGCGCCGTGGCACGCCGCCCGAGCGCGGTACCGGAGGCGACCGCCTCGAAACAGCCGACGGCGCCGCAGAAGCAGCGGTCGCCCTCGCCGGTGATGGTCATGTGGCCGATCTCGGCGGCAAGCCCGCGCCGGCCGTGATAGATGTGGCCGTCGGCGACGACGCCGCCACCAATGCCGGTCGACACGGTGACGAACACCAGGGAGTCGCTGCCTCGGCCGGCGCCGAAGCGCCATTCGCCAAGGGCGGCCGCGTTAGCGTCGTTTTCCAGCCGCACCGGCAGGCCGAAATGCTTGCCGAGAATGTCGATCAACGGCACGTCGTGCCAGCCGGCCAGCGTCGGCGGCGCGATCACGATACCGGCCTTGGGATCGAGCGGTCCCGGCGCGCCGATGCCGATCCCGGCGACATCCGCCTGTGGGCGCTGTGTCAGAAGAGCCCCTGCCAGTGCGATGATCTGGCCGATCACCGCATCCGATCCCGCAATCGCCATCGTCGGCGCCGAGACCTGCGCGACAACGCCGCCGTCGCTCTCGACCAGCGCGCCGCGCAGCTCCGTTCCGCCGAGATCGAAGGCGAGGGCCAGTCTTGTCATCAGGCGGCGACCTCCAGCCCATGCAGCCAGGCTATGCGCTGCGCAAGGTCGGGGTCGCCGAACGCCAGCGATCCGAGCACCACCGTCTCGGCGCCAGAGGCGCGCAGGCGGGGCACCGTCTCGTGGCGGATGCCGCCGTCGGCAGCCAGGATGATGTCAGTTTCGCGACCGGCTTTTCTCATCAGTGCGCGCGCTTCGATCAAACGTGGGCAGGCCTGCTCGGAAAGGCTCTGGCCCTTGACGCCGATGGATGTGCCGAGAAGCGTCAAAAACGCGACTTGCGACAGGAAAGGCGTGACCGCGGCCACCGGCGTTTCCAGCCTGAGCACCACGCCGGCCTCGGCGCCGAGCGCATGCGCCAGCCGCACGGCGCGCAGGCCGGCTTCGCCGTTTTCGGCGTGGACACTGACCAGATCGGCGCCGGCCTCGATGAACTGACGCGTCTGCTCCTCGACGATCTCGGCTTCGACCATCAGGTGCACATGGATTGGCCTTGCCGTCAGCCTGGCGATCCGCGCTACCAGGTCCGGGAAGAACAGGAAGCCCGGAGTGAAGCGGGCGTCCGCGACATCGATGTGGTGGAGGTCGACATGAGGTTCTATGCGCTTCAGGTCGCGCTCCATATTGGCAAGATCGGCCGACCACAGCGAAAACTCGCCGAGCAGCCGGTTGCGCGGCAGGGCGGCGATGGCAGCGGGGCCGGACAGGGATTTGCCGGACAGGGATTTGATGGTCATGACGGAATGAGGCTCCGAAAATTCGAGTGGGTGTGAAGGAAGGTCGTGATCTCGGCCTGCAACTCGGCGAAATGCCTGACGCTGTCGAGCGCCTTGGGATGGGTTTCTGCAAAGGTCGCGCCGGGAATGGCTGCGGCGAGCGTTAGTGCCGCCGAGAGCGGATGCACCGCATCCATGGCATTGCCGATGACCAGCGTGGCAATGCCAAGCACGGCGGCGTCGCTCGCCGAAACGCCCGGGCCGTCGGCGGCAATGTCGGCGAGGACCTGCGCGAATTGCGCGGCGTCCGGCCGGTCGAAATAGCCGATCAGCGAGGCAAAATTGTCGGGTGCTTCACGCTGCAGGCGCGCGGCGGTTTCCGATTGCGCGAAGATCGACCTCGCCTTGTCGGGCCCGTGGTCCAGGATAAGCCTGGCAACCTCGGCGATCGGCAGCAGGTTCACCGGCGCGTCGTCGAAAATCCAGGCCGGCCGCACCAGGAGAAGACCAGCGACGCGGTCCGGATGACGGCAGGCCAGGCGCATGGCGATCGCCGCGCCCATCGAAATGCCGCCGGCGACGAAACGATCGAGACCGGCCTGATCGGCGGCGGCAACAACATCGTCCGCGAACATCTCCAGGGAAAACGGCCGGCGGCTGCCCAGTCCGGAGGCGCCGTGCCCGCGGCATTCCAGCGTGATGCGCCGCAAGCCCGGCCCGGAAGGGAAGGCCTGGGCGACCTGCGCGTCGCCACCGCCCAGCCCATGCTGAAAGATGACCGCAATGCCGTCGCCACCATCGGAAATCCGAAGCGTGGCGTCATCGCGAAGCAGCGTGGCCAGGCGCGCCATCACACCAGCCCTTTGAGGAAGCGGGCAACGAGGGGTGCCTCTTCGGCCGAGAGGCCATGCGTGACCAGCGCCCCGTCAAAACCCGATGCTTTCAGCCTGGCGACGAAATCCGCAAAGTCGACGACACCCCGGCCGGCGGTCGTGAAGCGGCCGTCAGCGAAACGGTCCTTGGCATGGGCCATGGCGACGTGGCCCGCAGTGTGTTCGACGGCGGCGGCGACGATGGCGCGTGCTTCGGCGGGGCTCGCCTGCTCGAACAGGTTGGCCGGATCGAGCACGATGCGCAGCCGTGTCGAGCCCATCTCGGCGATCAGGCGCATCGCGTCCGAGGCCGAGGTGACGATGTTGGCCTGTTCGGGTTCGATGCCAAGATCAACGCCGTGACGCTCCGCGAGCTGAAGCGCCTTTTCCATCTCGCCCGCCATGTCTTCCCATGCCGAGGGCTCGCTATTGTCGGGATGGTATGCCCACTGATCGTCGGCGTTGCGTGTTCCCGTGCACAAGGTGACCAGCGGAACGGAAAGCTCTGCCGCGGTCTTGATGACCACGCCAAGCCGGCGCAGGCCGTCGTCGCGCACGGCCCTGTCGGGATGGGCCATGTTGTAGGTTCCCGAGAGCGCTGCCAGGGCGACACCGCAAGCCTTGGATGCGTCCGCGATGGCATCTATGGCGTCTTTTTGCACCGCCTCCGGCATCGACGGCAACCCGGCGCAGGCAAGGTTGAACTGGGTGACGGCAAATCCCGCGTCGCGGACCGCTGCCAGCACGCCAGCCGGCTCGCTGCCCGGGAAGGTCTTGGCGAACACCCCGATCTGCATCAGACCGCTCCCGTTACGGAGGCGATCTCGACGCGATCACCGGTTTCGACCGAACGGGCGATCGCCACCATGGCGCGGATCGAGGCAAGTCCGTCCTCGACGTTGGCGCCGCGCATCGGCTTGCCGTCAAGGATTGTCTCGGCGAGGCCTTCGAGCTGGCGCCTGAAGAAATGCCCGTCGGCGCCGAGCGGCTTTCGCGACGTTGCATCCTTCTCGTGAAAGATATCGACCTCACTCGCCCGGAAATACCAGGGATTGAAGGTCTTCGCGATCACCGAGCCGTTTTCGCCATAGAGCTGAAAACCCTCGTGCCAGTCCATGCGGACAGCCACGGTGAGGTCAAGGTGGCCGAGCGCGCCATTGGCGAACTCGGTTTCGACGAACCAGCAATAGGCGCCGAAACGCTCGTTGAGCCGGGCACGCACGGCAACGATCTCGCCGCACAGGAAGTGCGCGGTGTCGACAAGGTGCGAGCCGTGCGCGAGCATGAAATACTGCCTGAGATCGGCCTTCGGATTGCCGCCCTGCTTGCGCGCCAGCTTGCTGGTGACGGGCAGCGGCTGGACCGCGTCGGTGTTGGTGTAGCGGTGCGTGGAATCGCAATACCAGGCTTTTAGCGCCAGGATCTCGCCGATCTCGTCGCGGACGAAATCGCGCGCCGCTTCCAGTGCCGGGTCGAAGCGCTTCATGTGGCCGACCTGCAGCACCTTGCCGGAGCGCCGGACCGCATCGGCGAGCATCT
The DNA here is from genome assembly GCF_055811075.1 of Mesorhizobium sp. WSM4820. Taxonomy (NCBI): domain Bacteria; kingdom Pseudomonadati; phylum Pseudomonadota; class Alphaproteobacteria; order Hyphomicrobiales; family Phyllobacteriaceae; genus Mesorhizobium; species Mesorhizobium sp. WSM4820. Next base: position 32,529 of record NZ_JBVVQN010000017.1, read on the forward strand.
CGCCTTCCTCGACCGAGACGCCGATCGGCTTTTCACACAGCACGTGCTTGCCGGCCTCGAGCGCCTTGATCGACATCGGCACGTGATAGGCGTCGGAGGTCGCCACGATCACCGCTTCCAGTTGCGGGTCGGCGAGCATCTCATCGTAATCGCCATAGATTTTTTCGGGTTCATAGGTCGCGGCCATGCGCGCCAGAAGATCGGGGGCGGCATCGCAGATCGCATAGAGATCGGCGTTGCCGGCCTTCACGCAGGATTCGAGATGCGCGAATTGCGCGATCGGCCCGCAGCCGAGCACGCCGACACGAAGGCGACGGTCTTGCTTCCGGATCATGGTCTCTTCCTCACGCGCCGTAGCCGCGCATCGTCTGGCGGTTGGTCTTGACCGCGGCGGCCGGATCGCCGGCGGCGGTCTCGGATTCCTCTTCCAGCACAAGCCAACCGTTGAAACGAGGTGCGGCGCTGGCGATATCGATCACCGCTTGGGTGTCGCAGACGCCCTTGCCGAGCATAGCCCAGGTGCCGCTGGCGTCGACGTCTTTCAGATGCACGTAGCGGATGCGGTCGCGGTAGGTGGTGAGCGTATCTGCCATGTCTTCATGGCCGCGCAATATGTGGCCGGTGTCGGGCACCCAGCCGACGAGCGACGGATCGATCAGTTCGAAAATCCGGTCATAGTCGGGACGGTCGAACAGCAGCGTGTTGTGGTGGGAACTGGGATGGACAGCGATGTCGACGCCGGCCTTGCGTCCGAGTTCGCCGACCTTGTTGTAGAGCTCCGCAGCAATAGGGAACTTGTCGTCGCGCGGGCCGTCGGACACGACGGTGGCCGAGCCCATCGAGACCAGCGCGCCTGGAAAGGCAGCGGCAAAATCGATCCAGCGTTTCGCTGTCTCGAGGTCGGCGCCGATGCCCTCCTTCAGCGTAAAGCCGCTCTTCGAGCCAAAGGCGAAAGAAACAAGGGTGAGGCCGGCCGGTCTCAGCGCCGCGGCGAATTCCGCCGGCCTGTCGGCATAGTGGCCGATCATCGTGTCGGTGATCTCGATGCCGGCATAACCGCCATCGGCGATCGCCTTGAGCAGATCGTCCGGACCACCGGCAAACCGGTCTCCGAGCATTTCCCAGGTGAAGGTCTGGCAACCGACTTTCAGGTCTTTCATGCTTTCATTCCTTGATGCCGCCCTGCGTCAGCCCTTTGGCGCTGGATGAACAGCACGAGCATGATTCAGCGGCGCTATGAAGACGCCCGAGGCCGCGGCGATATCGCCTGCCAGCAGAGAAGGTCCAATCCATCGATTTCGACGCGCGGCCTTCCCCATCGGTTCTCCGTTGGAGGGACATCCTACTTGACCGAGCCCGCGGTCATGCCGGCGAGGAAGAACCTCTGGGCAACGAGGTAGATGAGCAAGAGCGGTAGCGAGCCCAGCACGCTCATCGCCATCATCTGGTTCCATTCGAAGGCGTGCTGCCCCATCAAAAGTTGGATGCCGATCGGGACGGTGCGCATGGACGTTGACTTCGTCAGCGTCAGCGCAAAGAGAAATTCGTTCCAGCACAACAGGAAGGTGTAGACCGACGTCGCCACGATACCAGGCAGTGAAATCGGGACGATCACCCGCCAGAGTGCGGTCCAGCTGGTGCCGCCGTCGACAGCCACCGCTTCATCGAGATCGCGGGGCAAGGTGTTCAGATATCCCGTCATCAGCAGGATCGCGTAGGGCAGCGTAAACACCAGGTAAGTCAGGATCAGTGCGACGTAGGTGTCGAAGATGCCATACGAGACGACAAGCCCGAAGAAGGGGATCAAAAGCGTGATCGGCGGAATCGTCTGCGTGCTGATGATGAGTGTGTTGAGGCTGCCCTTTCCGCGGAAATTGAAACGGCTGAACCCATAAGCCGCCAGCAAGGCGATCAGGACCGTCAGCACGGTCACCGCTCCGGCCACGAAGTAGCTGTTGAAGAAGAAGCGCAGCTTTACCGGGTCGCCAAGGATGGCCGCATACGCTTCCAGCGTGAAGGCCTTCGGCAGGACGGTTGGTGGCAGGGCAAAGATTTCGGTATTCGACTTGAACGAGCTGCTCAGCATCCAGTAGATCGGGAAGGCCGCGAAAAAGAGCCCTGCGGCAAGCGCGACATGGAGCGCGACGGTGATCAGTCTGTCTTTCGGTGTGTGCCTTTTCCTCATGGTGACTACCGAGCCTTTTGATAGCGGATGTAGAACAGCGTCAGGCCGAGAGAGATCAGCAGGATGACCACGGCGCTCGCCGACGCCTGCGACAGGTTGTAGCTCGAAAACGCCAGCTTGTACGTGTAAGTGCTGAGGACCTCGGTCGAGTAGATCGGACCGCCGCCCGTCGTTATCCAGATCAATGGAAAGACCTGCATGGTCCAGATGAAGTCGAGCAGCGAGATGCTGATAATGATCGGCATCAGCTGCGGGATGGTGATGAAGATCAGCTTCTGGTAGGCCTTCGCCCCGTCGATATCGGCGGCCTCGTAGAAATCCTTGGGAATGCCCTGCAAGCCTGCGAGCAAGCTGACCATGAAAAGCGGGTAGCCCGCCCAGATATTGGCGAAGGTGACGGCGTGCAGCGCGGTCGCCGTCGAGGAAAACCACTCGACCTTGGAACCGATGATGCCCATCTGCATGAGAACGGCGTTCACGACACCGTTCGGCTCGAGCAGGAGGCGCCAGATCACGGCGATAATCACCGCGGTGAACAGCCAAGGCAGTATGTAGAGCACGCGCAGAATGTTGCGCAGCGTCGGATTGATGCGGTCGCTGTTCAGCATGAGTGCGAAGACCATGCCGATGGTCATATGGAAGATGACACTCATGCAGGTGAAGTAGAGCGTGTGCCACAGCGAGGCCCAGAACACCGGATCGGCAAAGATCGCGTGGTAGTGTTTCAGTCCGGCAAAGGATGGGTCGCGACGCAGCACTGCGCTGTTCTGGAACGAATAGCCAATCACCGTCACCATCGGCAGTAGCATCAGAAGGCCGATGATGAGGAGCGAGGGTGACAGATAGAGATAGGGTGCGACCGCTCGTTTCAGTCGATGGTGGGAGCGCTTCTGCCGAGTCATGTGCCACCCTTGGGATGTGCCTTCAAGAGGAAGGTGCGCTTCGGAAAGAGATCCATCTCAAATTGCCGATCCGTTGTTGACGGGTGGCCTGCCCTAAGTCAGGCTACCCGGTGGAAGATAGCAACGGGGAACAGGTCGCTCAGAATTTCGCCATCCAGCCCTTTTGAGCGTTGGCTGCGGCTTCTTCCGGAGACTGCTCGCCGGCGAGCATCTTCTGGGCTTCCACGTCGAACTGGGTCATCAGGTCTTCAGCCACCGGCAGACCCGTGAACTCGTTGGCGAGATAGCCGGTCTTGAAGATTTCGAAAGCCTTGGCGAAAGCCTTGTCCGAGGTCACGAAATCGGGCTTGGCATTGACGTTGCCCGGGAAGGCGTTTGCAAGCGTCACGAGCTTGGCGTTCACCTTTTCACTCATCAGATATTGGACGAGCTTCCAGGCTTCCTCCTGATGTTTTGAGGCCGCAGAGATGCCGATGCCCCAGGAGGCGTAGGGAAGGCCGCGCTTGCCGTTGTAATTCTCCACGACCGGGACGGGGATGAGGTCGAAGTTCAGCTTGGGATTGCGTTTGCGAATGAGGTTCACATGCGCGAGCGAGTCGATCATCATTCCGACCCGATCGTTCACGAATTCCTCGACCTTTTCCTGCTCGGTCTTGGTGGCAATGCCGGGCGAAATGACGCCGGCGTCGTTCAGCGATTTGACGAAGGTGAGCATATCGACGACCGGCTTGCCCTCGAGAGCCGGCTTGCCGTCAGCCATCATCGATTGACCCGAGGCCCAGACCCACGACATCAGGTCGTTCTGGACACCGGACGGCGTTTGCAGCGACAAGGGCAGCACCCAGCCATACTGGTTCTTGTCGGCATGGGTCATCTTCTTGGCGGCTTCGAGAAACTCCGCGCGGGTCGACGGCAGCTTGGTCACGCCTGCCTGGGCGGCGAGATCCATGTTCACGAAGACCGGATAGACGAACGAAGCCACGGGAAACATCACCGCCTTGCCGTCCACCTTGATGATATCCGCGACCTGGGTCTGGTCGAACTTGCTCGCATCCATCATCGGGTTCATGTCGGCCAGCGCATTCTGCGCGTTCAGATTGTTCACCCAGGCGCCGTCGAGACCGACGACGTCGCTAAGCGTTCCAGTTGCAGCACCAACCGAGATCTGGTCTCGCGTGGTCGCATAGGGGCCGCTGACCAGCGTCACCTTGATTCCGGGGTTTGCAGCCTCGAAGTCATCCATGATTGCCCTGAGCGAGCCGGCCGGTAATTCGGGCTCCCACCATTGGGTGAATTCCAGCGTCGTGTCCGCCATGGCGCCGGTTGCGCCAAGCAACCATGCGGCCGCGGCTATTTTCAGCATCGCGGGTTGTATCCGAAACATCATTTTCTCCTCCTTCTTTAAGATCGACCGCACAATGCGGACGATCGTCTGCTCTACTCAGAAGCCTTCTTGCGTTTCGCAGGCGCCTCGCTCTCGCCTGCGGTCTGCCGCAGATCTTCAGATCGCCAGATGCGTCTCGGGATCGAAGAAATGGAACTTGGCATCATCCAGGGCCAACCGGATTTCCGAGCCGGAGTGGACGGCGCTGATCGGCTCGAATCTCGCCACCGCGTTCGATGCCAGGCCAAAATCGTCCACCGCGTCCGGATCGCCGGAGTCCACCCGGACCGCGTCGATGTTCAGATGGACAATATGTTCGGATCCGAGTTCTTCGATCGAGGTCACCTTGGCCGGTATCGTCTGATACTTGCGACCGGATTCGAGGCTGCTGTCATAAAGATCCTCCGGTCGTATGCCGAACACGACCTTGCGCCCCGCAAACGACCTTAAGCCCGGCCTGCGCACGAAGGCTGCCTCCTGCAACCGGATGGCGAAGGTGCCGGACATCAGTTCGTCGCCCGTCAGGGTCGCCTCGAAAAGGTTCATCGAAGGAGAGCCGATGAAGCCGGCAACGAAGGCGTTCACCGGCGATTCATAGAGCCTCTTGGGTGTATCGACCTGCTGCAGCACGCCGCCTTTCAACACCGCGACCCTGTCTCCCATCGTCATCGCTTCGATTTGATCGTGGGTCACGTATATGGTCGTTACGCCGAGCTGCTTTTGCAGACTGGTGATTTCGGCGCGCATTTGCACGCGCAGTTTCGCGTCCAGATTGGAAAGGGGTTCGTCCATGAGAAAGGCGGCCGGCTCGCGCACCATGGCGCGGCCCATGGCAACCCGTTGACGCTGTCCGCCTGAAAGGTTCGCGGGTTTGCTGTCCAGCAAAGACGTCAGCTGAAGGGTTTTGGCGATCTCGTCCACGCGCATCTTGCGCTCGGCCTTCGGCTTGCCTGCCAGTCGCATCGAAAAGGCGATGTTTTCGAACACCGTCATATGCGGGTAGAGCGCGTAGCTTTGGAAGACCATCGCGATGTCGCGGTCCTTGGGCGGCATGTCGACGACGTCGACTCCGCCGATCCGAAGGCTGCCGCTGGTGATGTCCTCCAATCCCGCGATCATTCGCAACGCGGTGGATTTGCCGCAGCCGGACGGCCCGACGAGAATCAAGAACTCGCCGTCCTCGACCGATAGGTTCAATTGGTCGATTGCGCGAAAATTGTTACCGTATGTTTTGCAGATATTCTCAAGAATGACTTCTGCCATATTCCTCCCTCCGCAAGTATAAGCCGCTGATTTTTATAACCCTCCTCGGAGCATGTTCACCTGCGAAATATTTCATCGTATAGTTTCTAGCTATGTTCCAGTATTGACATGCGTTTTTTTCAATTCGACTGCTGACGGCGCGTTCGTCGATGCCAGGAGTTCCGTAACCTGGTCGTCGGTCGGAAGCGCCTCGCGCCCGCCACGGCCCGTTATCGAAAGGGCTGCCGCCGCGGCCGCGAATGCCACCCGGCCTGCGGTGCCGGCTCCGCGCGTCAACGCATAGGCATAGGCGCCATGAAAGCAGTCACCCGCACCGGTCGAGTCGACGACCACAATCCTGTGCGGGGGCAGGTGCCAGAGACCTGTCTCTTCACGCCCGCGATAGTACACGCCCCTGCCACCGTCGGTCAGAACCACTGCGGACCGCGACGGCAACCACAATTTATCGAGCATCTCGGCGGGCGATCGGCACCCCGTGGCAGTCCGCGCAAAGCCGAGTGGAAGAATGAGATGGTCGCAGAGCGCGATCAGCCGCTCCGTGGCTGGGCCGCTGCTCCATTCGATATCGCCGAGGATCGCAAGGCCGAGATCGCGAGCCCGAGCCACGACATCCAGGGACCGGATCGCGTAGCTATCGACGATCAGGACGGTCGCGCGGCTGAGGATGTCGTCCGGAAAATCCGGAGCGGTGCCCAGCATCGCATCGTCGTCATACGCGATGAACCGTTCCCCGTCCGAGCCGACGGTGATCCGCGAGCGCACCGGGCGCGCGTCGGGATGGCGCGGCGCGAATGCGGTTTCAACACCGCTCGCAACGAGATCGCGCACCACGGCGTCGTCCGCGGCACTGCCCAGCCATCCGGCGAACCCGGCGGTTCCGCCGAGTCGCACGACGGCGGCCAGCGCCGTCGCAACATTTCCCCCGAAAGCGTGGGCACTTTGCAGAACCTTCCCCTTGCCCGCCGACAACGGCTGATCGACATAGACGATGTCGTCGATCGCAATAGCGCCGAAGCCGAGGATTGAAGGGACGGTGGGCATCGTTCAGGCACCTGCCTTCGCCAGGGCGTCTTGCGCCGAAAGGCCGTCATGGATGACGCCCCGAAAGGCAAGCGCTGCCTTCTCCGGATCGCCATGCCCCCAGAGATTGCGGCCTACCACGGCGCCGCGTGCGCCGGCACGGATGGCGTCCGCCGTCTGCTGAAGCGCGCCGAGCAGCGTATCGGTCTTTGGACCGCCCGCGATCACAACCGGCACCGGGCAGGTCCGGACGGTCTCTCGGAACGACTCGAAATCGCCCGTGTAGCCGATCTTGATCACGTCGACGCCGGACTCGTAGCCGATGCGCGCCGCATAGGCGATCTCGTCGGGGGTGAAGACGATTTTTGCTCCGTCGGTGAAATCGCGAGGGTAGATATGCGCCACCACAGGCATGCCGTAGCGGGCCGCTGCATTTACCGAATCGGTCAGCCAGCGTATGTATTTGCCCTCGGTCGCGCCGCGCACCGGAATGGCCACGGCCAACGCATCGGCCCCCGCGCGCACCGCATCCTCGGGCGTTGCGATCAACTCGCTGATGCGATCGTCCGGAGTGAAGCAGCCCGCCTGAATCACCAGGGAAGCTTTGCCCGCATATTGCGGCCACAGATGGCGCGCGGTGCCAGGCTGGATGCTGACGTAGTCGGGTTTGCCCACCATGACGCGTGCGAGCGCACCCGGCAGATCGGCAAGGCCGCCTTTGCGCACGTCGCCATAGCCGACGAAGTGGTCGACCGCGCCGCCAAAAAGTTTCCCCGATGGATGCGAGAAGAGGCGCGCAAGACGCACCTTGGTTCCTAGGCTCATGAGTGCAAAATTCCTCAATCGTTTGATTTCAAAATCCTGGACCCAGTGTTTCCGAAAGAAACAAGAAATACAATCTTTCGAAAGCTTTCGAATTTGCATATTTTTGGTAAGCTGAGCCGAGGCCAGAGCGGTTGCTTGGCGCAGGGAGGCAAGGACAGGGCAATGTTGTCGGAGCAGAGACGCCAATCGATCCTGGGTGAGGTGCAGCGCAACGGACAGGTTCGCATCAAGGACCTGTCAGAAGATTTTGGCGTGTCGGAAGTCACGGTGCGCTCCGACCTCGAGATACTGGACCGCAAGGGACTGCTGACCAAGACCCGTGGAGGGGCGGTGACCCGGACCACCGATTCGACTACGGCCGCGTTCGCCCGGCGGATGCAAACGAACCTCGACGCAAAGAAGCGCATCGCCCGGGCGGCGCTAGACCTGTTCGAGGACAACCAATCGGTCATCTTCGACGGCGGCTCGACATTGATGCAGGTTGCCATGCAGTTACCGCCGCTCAGCAATGTCGTGGTCGCGGCCACGGCCATGAATATCGTGCAGCATCTTATGCATCGTCCCGGGCTCGACGTTCATATGATCGGCGGCCGGGTCTATCCCGACACGGTGAGCACGCTGATCACCGATGCCGATACGGCTCTCGGCGGCTTGGTAGCGCATCAGGTCTTTGTTGGAGCGCATGCGATAGACTCGTCACTGGATGTGGTCGACGTGAACGAAGACATGGCGCGAACGAAGCGAAACCTCGTTCGCATGGCCCGGCGCGTTGTCCTCCTCGCCGATTCGAGCAAATGGGGCGTCAGCGGGACCTCCAAGGCATTTTCGCTGTCGGCCGTCGATGTGGTGATCACCGACGATGGCCTGCCCGGTCCAATACGCAGCCAGCTTGAGATGACCGGGGCCAAGGTGATCTATGCCTGAACCCATCTCGGTCCCTGACCGACGGAAAGACCCAATGCGCGCATGACCCACGGGATTCGCATCGGCTGTTGGCCGTCAGTCATGTTCTCCTCCTCAAGGCTGGCGGCGTCCAATGTTGCGCCATCATTTTCGCATGTTCTATAATAATTTTACGCGCGTCAATATTTAAAATGTTGTATAGCGGCTTTCGACTGTGATCCGTTGCTGGTGCAATGATTCAACCAGAGCGTTGCGACGCCGGGAGGTAGAGTGGAAAATGCCAGGAAAATCAGGAGCTAAGCTCGGCATCGGCGTTGTCGGGTGCGGCAATATCTCGATGACCTATTTGCGCAATGCGGCCCTGTTCGGCGAGGTCGAGCTACGCGCCTGCGCCGACATTTCGGCCGATATGGCTGTGCTGCGCGCCAAGGAATATGGCATCCGCGCGCTCGGCGTCGACGCGCTTTTGGCCGACCCGAACATCGACCTTGTCCTCAACTTGACGATACCGGCGGCGCATTTCGACGTTTCGCTGTCGGCGCTTTCGGCGGGAAAGCACGTCTTCACCGAAAAGCCGCTGGCGACCTCGGCCAAGGACGGCAGGCGGCTTGTCGCCGAGGCGGCGGAGCGCGGGCTGCTGCTGGGCTCGGCCCCGGACACCTTCCTTGGCGCCGCCGGACGGCGGGCACGCCGCCTCATGGACGAGGGTGCGATCGGCCGGCCGGTGACCGGCACCGCTTTCATGATGGGGCGCGGCATGGAGCACTGGCATCCCAATCCGCAATTCTATTATCAGCCCGGCGGCGGACCGGTCTTCGACATGGGTCCCTACTACCTGACGATGCTGGTCAATTTGCTCGGGCCGGTGGCCCGCGTGATGGCGATGGCGACGCGGGGCCAGGAGGAGCGGCTGATCACCGCCGAAGGCCCCTACCGGAACACCAGCTTCAAGGTCGGCACACCGACCAACATCCTGTCGCTGCTGGAGTTCCGCTCAGGCGCCACCGTCACCTTCGGCGCCTCGTGGGATGTCTTCAGGCACTCCAACCACCCGATCGAGCTGCATGGGACGGAAGGCTCGCTCAGGCTGCCCGATCCGGATACGTTCGGCGGCACCGTCTCGCTGTCGGAACGAGGGGCCGACTGGGCCGACTTCCACAGTGAGAGCGAACTCTATGGCGCGCGCAATTGGCCCTTCGCCGCGCCCGACCGCGCGAATTACCGCATGCTCGGCGTTGCCGATCTTTCGCGCGCGCTGACAACAGGAAGAAAGCCGCGGGCGTCCGGCGACCTTGCGCTTCATGTGCTGGAAATCATGGAGGCGATCCTCGCTTCGGGTGAGAGCCGCGAGTCCGTCGCCGTCAACGCAACGGTCGATCAGCCGCCGCTCTTCCAGGACGCCGAAGCGACGAGCCTGCTCGTCTGATATCGGAGGGCTTACGATGACGACATTGCTTTCACCCTTGCTCGATCCGGAGGCCCGGCATGTGCTCGACCTTGACCGGCAGGCGGCCGCCCCGCCATTCGAAGCCGGCACGCCTGAAGAGGCGCGCCGCGCCTATGAGGAGGGCTTTCCGGCACTCCAGGGCGAGCGCGAGCCGGTCGGCTCATTGACCGAGCGCACCATCACCGGACCCGGCGGCCCGTTGACGCTCAGAATCTATCGCGGACAGGGCGCGGTCGGGGCCGCTGCCCCGGCGCTGCTCTATCTGCATGGCGGCGGCTGGGTGATCGGCAATCTCGAGTCGCATGACGAGATCTGCCGCTGGCTTGCGAATATGGCGGCCTGCGTCGTCGTCTCTCCCGACTACCGGCTGGCGCCGGAACACAAATTTCCGGCGGCCATCGAAGATTGCCGCGCCGTACTTTCCTTCATGCAGGACGGCGCGGGCGATCTCGGCATCGACGCCGAACGGATCGCTGTCGCCGGCGACAGTGCCGGCGGCAATCTCGCTACCGTGCTTTGCCTGCTTGCGCGCGGCGACAAGAAGCCGCCGGCGGCGCAGCTGCTGTTCTATCCGAACACTGACGCCTCGCAGGCGGCGGACAGCTATCGCCGCTTTGCCGACGGTTATGGCCTGACTTTGGCGACCATGGCCTGGTTCCGCGACCACTATATCAACCATGCTGGCGATATTGATGACTGGCGCGTGTCGCCGCTCAAGGCCGCAAGCCTTGCCGGCGCAGCGCCGGCTTTTGTCGCAATCGCCGGCCATGATATCCTCGCCGACGAAGCCGAGGCCTACGCGAAGCGTCTGGAAGATGACGAGGTGCCGGTCGTCCTGCGGCGCTGGCCCGGCCAGATCCACGGCTTCGTTTCGATGGGCCGCCATGGTCCGGCGGCGCGGCAAGCGGTCGGCGCGGCAGTTGCCGCATGGCGCGGCTTCGATCCTGTGTTTGGAAACGCTCAGGCCGACTGACGCATGACCAGCGTCGCGTCGAGACTGACCTTGCGGGCAACTGTCGCGTCGTCCTCATCCAGCAAGGCCAGCAGCGTCTCGACGCTGCGTCCGGCCATCGAAGCGAAGTCCTGCGCCATGGTGGTGAGGGCAGGGCAGGTGTAGCGGCTCAGCGGATGGTCGTCATGGGCTGCGATCCGCAGGTCGCAATCGCCCTTGCGGCCGACCTTGCGACCTTGCGAGTAGGCGGCAGCCATCACGCCGAAGGCGAGACGGTCGTTGGCGCACAGAATGGTCTTGCCCGGCAGGCCGCCACGGGCGAGCATCGCTTCCATCTGCTCATAGCCGATCCGTTCGAAATCCCAGCTGTAGTCATAAGGGGTGCCGATGAGCACCGGTTCATGCCCGAGCCGCTGCATGGCGCCGACATAGCTGTTCAGGCGCTCGCGCGAATTGTGGTTGACGTGCGGGATATCGAAATAGACCGGAGCATCGCCGGAGCGGCAGAGATAATCGACGATGGTCGAGACGCTCTGGCTGTTGTTGTTGCCGACGAATGGCGTGTCGCCCTCGAGATAAGTGTCGAAATAGACGATCGGTATGGTCTGTGTCAGCTTCTCCAGCGTGCGCTCGTCGGAGCGCAGGCCGAGCGGCGCGATCAGCGCGCCGGAAACTTTTAGCGAAAGAATGGTTCGCGTCGCTTCCACTTCGAGCTCGCGCGAGCCGTGCGAGGAGATCACGATCGGCCAGTAGCCTTCGTCGCGCAGCCTGAGTTCGATGCGGCTGACCATTTCCGAATAGAAGGGATCGGCGAGCGTCGGCACGACAATGCCGATGCTGCGGGTCCGCTTGCGGTTGAGGTTGCGTGCAAACAGATTGGGCTGGTAGTCGGACGAGCGCAGCGCCACTTCGATCCGCTGACGTGTCGCCGGCTTGACGCTGCTCGGATCGTCGAAATACTTCGACAGTGTCGGCCTGGAGACGCCGCAAGAGCGAGCAAAATCCTCCATCGTCTTGTGCTTCATCGACATCAAGCCCCCGAATGCAAGGTGAAACTTTACAGTAAAATTGTATAGCTTCCATGCGTAAATTTATTAATTGACGCGAAAAAGCACAAGCCGTATTCACTTGCAGTAGGCGAATTTGAGGGATTCCGCGAGATGAAGAAGCTGGTCGGTGCCGGCGAGATTCTGGTCGAGATCATGGCCGAGCGGATTGGTCAGAGCTTTCTCGAGACTGGTCCGCTGCTTGGGCCCTACCCGTCGGGCGCGCCCGCGATCTTCATCGGCCAGGCGGCGGCGCTCGGCCAGCCGGCAGGCCTCATCGGCGCCGTCGGCGACGACGATTTCGGCAGGCTGAACATCGATCGGCTGCGGGCACTGGGCGCCGACGTGTCGGCGATCGCGGTTCACACGGGCCATGCGACGGGCACGGCCTTCGTCACCTACCGGGCCGACGCGAGCCGGCATTTCGTCTTCAACATCCGCAACAGCGCCGCCGGCCTGATCGAGACAAACGCGGCGGCGACAAAGCTGCTCACCGGTGCCGATCACGTCCATGTCATGGGCTCGTCGCTGTTTTCCGACCGCGCCATCACAGTGGCGCTATCGGCGATCGAGACGGTCAAGGCCAGAGGGGGAACCGTGTCCTTCGATCCGAACATCCGCCGCGAGATCATGCAGGCATCCGGCATGCGCGCAGCACTCGACCAAGTGCTGGCGCAAGCCGACATCTTCCTGCCGAGCGGCGAGGAGCTCTTCCTGTTTTCATCCGCCAGGGACGAGAAGGGTGCAGTCGACGAACTGCTGGCCCGCGGCCTGTCCTGCATCGTCCTGAAGAAGGGCGCCGCCGGCGCCGTCTATCATGATCATAACGGTGCGGTCGCCTCGTCAGGCTTTGCCGTCGACGAGGTCGATCCGACCGGCGCGGGCGACTGCTTCGGTGCTGCTTTCGTCTCGTTCTGGCTGCGCGGGGCGGCTCCTGCCGAAGCGCTGCGGATCGCCAATGCCTGCGGCGCGCTCGCCGTCATCCGCAAGGGGCCGATGGAGGGCATTTTCCCGCTTGAAGCGGTCGAGGCATTCATCGCCACAGGGAACACGCAGTGATTGACGCGACGCGAAGGTTTGCGAACATTGCGGCGAGGCGCGCCGCAGGCGAGAAAAGCGGCATCGCCTCGGTCTGCTCGGCGCATCCGCTGGTCATCGAGGCTGCCCTGCGCCATGGTGCGGCGCGGCGCGCGGATGTGCTGATCGAGGCCACCTGCAACCAGGTCAACCACGACGGCGGCTACACCGGGATGACGCCTGCGGGGTTCCGCAGCTTCGTCGAGGCGCATGCGCACAAAGCCGGTTTCCCAATTGATCGCCTGATCCTCGGCGGCGATCATCTCGGGCCCAATCCGTGGAAGCACATGGCTGCCGCCGCCGCGATGAAGAAGGCTGCGGCGATGATCGATGCCTATGCGAGCGCCGGCTTCACCAAGATGCATCTGGATACGAGCATGGCCTGCGCCGACGATCCAGCCGTGCTTGCCGATGAAACGATCGCCGCGCGCGCGGCCGAACTTGCTGAAATCGCCGAGGCGGCGGTCGAGCGCGCCGGCGGCGAAAAACCGGTCTACGTCATCGGCACCGAAGTGCCGGTGCCGGGCGGTGCGCTGGAGGCGCTCGACCACCTGCATGTGACGGCGCCCGGGGATGCCTTGCGCACCGTCGAGATCCACGCGCGAGCGTTTTCGCGCGCCGGCCTCGAAGCCGCATTTGACCGTGCGGTCGGTGTCGTCGTCCAGCCCGGCGTCGAATTCGGCAACACCGAGATCGTGCCCTATGCACCCGCCAAGGCGACTGAACTGGTGGCTGTGCTCGACCGTATGCCAAAGGTCGTGTTTGAGGCGCATTCGACCGACTACCAGCCGGCCGAAGCGCTCAATGCTCTCGTTCGCGACGGTTTTGCCATCCTCAAGGTCGGCCCCTGGCTGACCTTCGCGCTTCGCGAAGCGCTGTATGGGCTCAGCCATATCGCCGATATCCTCGCGCCTGACACTTCGCGCGAAAGCCTGCCTGCCGCGATGGAACGCATCATGCTGGCGTCGCCGGACAATTGGCAGCAATACTATCCGGGCACGCCGGACGAGCAGCGCGTGCAGCGGCATTTCTCGTTCAGCGACCGCATCCGCTATTACTGGCCGACGCCGGAGGCGCAGCGCGCGATGCAGGCGCTGCTGGACGTGCTGAGCGAGAACGATATCCCCCGGCCGCTGATCAGCCAGTATCTGGGGCAACTCGACGCCGAGGTTGCCGCACGCCGGGTCAAGCCCCTCACTCACGAGCTTCTTATCGGCAGCATCACCCGTGTCCTCGATATCTACGCGGACGCGACGGGACAGTAGGGATCGCGCTGCCGGAAAGACGGCAGCCGCCCAAATCCGCATCATATATTCGTCCGATGTCGACGCCGTGTTCGAAAAGCCCCTCCGCAATTTACAACTAACATGTTAGTGTGTTAGGAGTGCTGCACATCGACATCTGGAGAGAATAGTGGTCTCGCGCTTTGGTCTTTCGGTTGCTCTCGCCACGCCTTTCGATGCGTCCGGGCAAATCGCCATCCTTCCTATGGTCACGCAGGCCCGGGCTTGCCTTGGCGCCGGCTGCAGCAGCGCCACGCTGTTCGGCACCACCGGGGAAGGGGCCTCCGTGGGCACGGCAGAGCGGCGGATTGTTACCGAGGCCATGCTGGCCGCCGGCATTCCGGCACATCGGCTCGTTGCCGGCGTGCTGGTCGATGCGGCCGAAGACGCCGCTGAACAGGCGCGGCATGCCTTGCAGTGCGGCGTCCGCAACATCCTGCTGGCTCCGCCGAGCTACTTCAAGAATGTCGGCGAGGACGGGCTGTTCGGATGGTTTTCTGCCGTCTTCGCTGCGCTCGGGCCGCTGGCTCGCGGCATCCTCCTCTACAACATCCCCTCTGTCACCATGGTGCCGCTCCCGCTTACCCTGATCGGTCGGCTGTGTGCGGCCTTCCCCGGCGTGATCGCCGGTGTCAAGGATTCGGGTGGCGACTGGAGTTACAGCGAGGCGCTGCTAAGAGCCCATGGCGACATGGTGATCCTGATCGGCGACGAGCGGCACTTGGCCAGAAGCGTGCGTCAGGGTGGGCAGGGCGCCATTTCCGGCATGGCCAATTTCGTCACCGGCGAAATCCGCGCCATGGCCGAGGATGGGCGCGACGATGCCCGCGTCGAGAGCTTCGTGCTCGAATTGCTTAAGTTTTCGGTCATCCCGGCGGTGAAGGTCATGGTGGCGCGCAAAACCGGCGACGAGCGCTGGCTGGCGGTCCGTCCGCCGCTGGAGCCGATCGGTTCGCAGGGGCGGCAACAGCTTGCTGCCGCCTATGACAGGCTGTTTGCGACAGAGCCGGCCTGACCGGCAAAGGGAAGCGCGCTGAAATGGACGACAGCAGCGAACCGGCAACCCTCAGGGAAAGAGCTTATGCCAGCTTCACGCGGCATTTGCTGGCCCGCGATCTGCGGCCGGGACAGTTCGTGTCGCAGCGCGAACTGGTTGCCTTTACCGGGCTGCCGCTAGGCGCCATCCGTGAGATCGTGCCGCGTCTCGAGGCCGAGGGGCTTTTGACGACCATCCCGCAGCGCGGCATGCAGATCGCCCATATCGACATCAACCTGATCCGCGAGGCCTTCCAGTTTCGCCTATTCATGGAGCGTGAGGCGGTGGCGCTGTTCACCGTCAACGGCTCCGACGCCGTGCTCGCCGGCCTGCGGCGCGAACATGAGGACATGCTGGCTCAAGCCTTGTCGCAGACGCCGACGCCGGAAATGGAAGCCAAGGCCCAGAACATCGATTGGGCCATGCACGACACCTTCATCGATGCGCTGGGCAACGAGATCATCGCCAAGGCGTATCTGGTCAATTCGGTAAAGATCAGGCTGATCCACCAGGAGCGTTTCCGCATCGATGGGCGCGTCGTGCCGGTGATGCAGGAGCACCTGACGGTGATCGAAGCGCTCGAGAGCCGCGATCCGCAAAAGGCGGTTGAGGCGATCAGTCGGCATATCGACAATGCGCGCCGGTTGGCGCTCCAGATCTGAGGACGTATGGTTCGCGGCTGCCGCGACACTATCAACAACGACAGCAACCCAAGGGAGGAAGAAATGTCGTCCAATCCGTTCAAGCCAACGAGAAGGCAAGTCCTTGCAGGAACCACGGCGCTCGCCGCCGCGGGCATGGCCGGCCTTCGCCCGAGCTTTTCCGCCAGCGTCGACTGGAAGCGCTTTGCCGGCACCACGCTCGACGTCAATCTGGTGAAAAGCCCGCGCAGCGACACCATCCTGAAATACATCGCCGAATTCGAGGAACTGACCGGCATCAAGGTCAATGCCGAGGCGACGCCGGAACAGCAGCAGCGGCAGAAGACGGTGATCGAGCTCAGCTCCGGCAGGCCGAGCTTCGATGTCGTGCATCTCAGCTATCACGTGCAGAAGCGCCAGTTCGAAAAGGGTGGCTGGCTGGCCGACATTGCCGGCTATCTCGCCGATCCGACGCTGACCGATCCCGGCCTGGTCGAAAGCGATTTCGCCGAGGCCGGCATGCTTTTCGCCAAGGACAACCAGGGCGTGCTGCGTTCGCTGCCGTTCTCGGTGGACTACTGGATCGTCTACTGGAACAAGGAGCTGTTCGAGGCCAAGGGCGTAAAGTACCCTGAATCATTCGAGCAGCTGGTGGCCGCCGCCGAAGCGCTGACCGATCCATCGACCAACACGTTCGGCTTCATCGCCCGCGGCCTCAAGAATGCCAACACGCCGGTGTGGACGTCGCTGATGCTCGGCTACGACATGACGCCGCTCGACGACAAGGGAAAGCTGCGCACCGAAACGCCCGAGGCGATCGAGGCCGCTGCCCTCTACCAGAGGCTGATGACCAAGTCCGCCCCTCCGGGCGTCACCGGCTTCAATTGGGCGGAAGCGCAGTCCGCCTTCCTGCAAGGCAAGATCGGCATGTGGTTCGATGGCGTCGGTTTTGCCCCGCCGATGGAAAATCCCGAAAAGTCGCGCGTGGTCGGCAAGGTCGGCTACGGCGTCATGCCCAAGGGGCCCAAGGCGCATGCCTCCGGGACGTTTGGCGACGGCCTCGGCGTGACCGCCTCCAGTGAAAAGAAGGAGGCCGCCTATCTGTTCTGTCAGTGGGCGGTTTCCCCGGCGATGGGCGCACGCCTGCTCCAGGCCGGCGCCGGCGTGCCGTTCCGCAAGTCGGTGCTGGAAGATCCCAAGGTGCGCGAAGGCGTCACCATGCCGGCAAGCTGGCTCGATGCGGTGGTTCAGTCCGGCAATATCAGCAGGCTGGCGCTGCCGGTGATTATCCCGGTCACCGAGTTCCGCGACATCTACGGCGTGGCGTTGACCAACATGATTGCCGGTGCCGATCCTGCCGAAGAACTGAAGAAGGCCACCGCGCAGTTCCAGCCGGTTCTCGACAGGAGCGAGCAGGGCTGATGTCCGCCATCGCCCCTGAACGCACCGGGGCGACGACAGGTCGCGCCGAGGTGACGACTGAACAGGCCATCGAAGGGAGCCAGACGATCCGGCTGGCTCCCAACTACTGGCCCTTCGTCGTTCCGGCGCTCGTCGTCGTTAGCGCCGTGATCGTCTTTCCCTGGGCGTTCACGCTCTGGATGAGCGTCAACCGCTGGACGCTCGGCCAGTCGCGGAGCTTTGCCGGGATGGAAAACTATCTCCGTCTGGCCAGCGACCCGCGATTCTGGGAATCGCTTGTTCATACATTGACCTACACCTCGCTGTCGGTGGCAGCGCCGATGTTGTTGGGCACTGTCGCCGCCCTGGTCTTCGACGCCAGGTTTCCGCTGCGCGGCCTGCTGCGCGGCGTCTTCGTCATGCCGATGATGGCAACGCCGGTTGCCGTGGCGCTGGTCTGGACCATGATGTTCCATCCCCAGCTCGGTGTTCTCAACTACCTTCTGTCGCTGGTCGGCATCCCGGCGCAGGAATGGATATTCAACGCCAACACGGTCATCCCTTCGCTGGTCGCGGTCGAGACCTGGCAGTGGACGCCGCTGGTGATGCTGATCGTGCTGGGCGGGCTGGCCTCGGTGCCGCGCGAGCCGTTCGAGAGCGCCGAGATTGATGGCGCCAATGCCTGGCAGCAATTCCGCTACCTCACTTTGCCGATGATCGCGCCGTTCCTGATGATTGCGTTGATCATCCGCACCATCGATGCGCTGAAGAGCTTCGACATCATCTATGCGATGACCCAGGGCGGGCCGGGCACGGCGTCCGAAACCATCAACATCTATCTCTACAACACCGCCTTCTCCTATTACGACATCGGCTATGGCTCAGCCATGGCCGTGGTGTTCTTCATTGTCATCGTGGCGCTGTCCTTCATCCTCCTGATGCTGCGCCAGCGCTCGCAGTGGAACGACGCGGAGGGCAAATAGATGAGCTCACGATTGCTCAACCAGATCGGCCTGTTTTTCGCGGCACTGGTCATCGTCTCGCCGGCGATTCTTTTCTTTCTCTGGATGATCTCGCTTTCGCTGAAATTCGAGATCGACAACGGCGCCTATCCGCCGATCCTGATCCCCGAACGCTTCGCCTGGTCGAACTATGTAAAAGTGTTCGAGGAGAACAATTTCCTGCTCTATCTCTGGAATTCGGTTCTGGTCACCGGCACGGCGACACTGCTGGCGCTGCTGATCGGCGTACCGGCCGGCTATGGCATAGCGCGTCTCAAGGCCGAAAAATCGGCGGTCGTCATCATGATCGCCCGCATGACGCCGGGGCTGTCCTATCTCATCCCGCTGTTTCTGCTGTTCCAATGGATCGGGATACTCGGCACGCTCTGGCCGCAGATCATCATCCACCTGGTGGTGACGGTGCCGATCGTGGTCTGGGTGATGATCGGCTATTTCGAGACCACGCCGATGGAACTGGAAGAGGCGGCCAACATCGACGGGGCCAGCTCCTGGCAGGTGTTCCGGCTGGTCGCCCTGCCCATCGCCAAGCCGGGCATCGTTGTCGCCTTCATCCTGTCCGTCATCTTTTCGTGGAACAATTTCGTCTTTGGCGTGGTGCTCGCCAGCCGTGAGACGCGGACGCTGCCGGTCGCCGTCTACAACATGCTTTCCTATGAGCAGGTGAGCTGGGGGCCGCTCGCCGCCGCCGCACTGGTGGTGACGCTGCCGGTGCTGGTGCTGACCATGTTCGCGCAGAAGCAGATCGTCGCAGGACTGACCGCCGGCGCGGTCAAGGGCGGCTGAAGACGCATTCCAGCTCGACATCACTCTTCTCCCGGAGAAATCCAATGGCATCGGTAAACATCAACAACGTGCAAAAGGCTTTCGGAGCCACCAAGATCATTCACGACGTCAGCGTCGACATCGCCGACGGCGAGTTCGTCATCCTGGTCGGCCCGTCGGGATGCGGAAAGTCGACGCTGCTGCGCATGATCGCTGGCCTTGAAACGATCTCGGGCGGCAAGATCACCATCGGCGAGCGCATGGTCAACAATCTGCGGGCGCGGGACCGCAACATCGCCATGGTGTTCCAGAATTACGCGCTCTATCCGCATATGACCGTGGCCGACAACATGGGCTTTGCCCTCAAGATCAAGAAAGCCGATCCGGCCGATACCGCTGGCCGCGTCAGGAATGCCGCCAGCATCCTTGGCCTGGAAAAGCTGCTAGAGCGCTATCCGCGTCAGCTCTCAGGCGGCCAGCGCCAGCGCGTCGCCATGGGCCGCGCCATCGTACGCGACCCGCAGGTCTTCCTGTTCGACGAGCCGCTCTCCAATCTCGACGCCAAGCTGCGCGTCCAGATGCGCGGCGAGATCAAGGGGCTGCACCAGCGGCTCGGCACCACCACGATCTACGTCACGCATGACCAGATCGAAGCCATGACGATGGCCGACAAGATCGTCGTGCTGCATGACGGCCTGGTCGAGCAGATCGGCGCGCCACTCGACCTCTACGACCAGCCGGCCAATCTCTTCGTTGCCGGCTTTATCGGCTCGCCCGCCATGAATTTTATTGCCGGCCGCATCGAGGAAGGCGTGTTCCGCAGCGCTGGTGGGCTGATCCTGCCGCTGCCGGAAGGCGCCCGTCCGACCGACGCTGCAGGACGCGAACTTGTCTACGGCATCCGTCCCGAGCACATCCGCGCAACTGCCCAGGGCATGCCGGGCACGGTCACGCTCCTGGAAGCCACGGGTTCGGAAATCTTCGCCAAGGTCGACTGCGCCGGCGAGGAAATTGCCTGCCTGTTCCGCGAGCGGCTGCCGCTCACGCAGGGCGCGGCGATAGGGATCGAAGTCGATCGCGCCTGCGCCCACCTGTTCGACGCGAAAACAGGTCGGCGTATGTGATGGCGTGGCCTGCGCGGCGGGTGCGCTGACGCGAAGACGATGTTCACGCAAAAGCGCCGTAGTACCAATTGCGGCGCCTGTCGCCAAACGCGTTTCCACCGACAATAACGTGCCCGATGGCACTGGACAGAACGGTCACGCCCGAACTATCGGCCGCTCGAGAGCCTTGTGAGAAGCGCGACCAGCTCCGACTGCCGATGCGTCTGCGTCTTCGCGAAGACCGATTTCAGCTGGTTGCGCCCGGTCTCATAGGAAACGCCAAGTTCGTCGGCTGCCGCTTCAACGCCGTGTCCCGCGCAAATCTTTCTCGCCAGCCTCGCTTCGGACGCTGTCAGCCTGAAGCAGGACTGCAGCACGGCTTCAGGAGGAGGAGGTCTCGCGTCAGGATCAATGAGGATGACGATTGCCTGGCACGGCGCCAGCGCGTTGTAGGAGACTTTCGGCAGTCGCAACGGATAGGCAAGGAGCGGCCGCCCTTGCAGTCTGGGCAGTGGCACAGGTGGCATCGATGCGGCCGTGTCCGGCGAACACAGCAGCGTTTTCAGCGATCGGTCGAGAGCATCTGTCGCGGTTCGGTCAAAGGAGACCAGACGCCGGCGCGTAATCTGCAGGCCTCGCCCCAGAAGCCTTTCCGCCGGAGCATTGGACCGGAGGACATTGCCGCTCCTATCCAACATGACGGCAGGCGTTTCGGTGGCGCTAAACGCATCCAGTGCCGCGTCGGCCCTCCCGAAACCTATTGCCCGCGCAACTACGGCCACAGAGCCCAGCTGTTTCGAAAGGTCCGCCAGCTGTCTCATTTCGTCTGGCGTGAACGGGCCCTGCTGGATCGACCGTTGCAGCGACAGCGCCCAGAAGTCATCTCCGGCGGCGATCTTGACGGCCGCGCACCATCGCAGGCCGAAAGGTGCGAGGAATTCCTGGTAGTATGGATGCTTGGCGATATCGTCTGACGTCAGGAGGTCGAACTCCGAGGTGACCCCTTTCCGATCGAGGAAGTTGATGAGGCGATACCGCTCGTCGCGGTTTATCCAGCCGTCGCGGACGTAGGATTCGAGAGCAGGGGCCATGGTGCGGCTGCAAGGCACGAGTGGCAGATGCCCTTTTATGTCGAAGAGCAGCGCTCCGGCGCTCCCGGTGGCCTTTTCTGCCACCTCCATCGCGGAATCCCAGCGTGATGGATCGAGGGCTGCCTCGACAAAGGCAACACCGATCGCGTCAAAATCGAAAGCAGCGCCCACCGCCAGCCCCTTGGTAGGCACCTATCTAAACATACCGAATCTTGGATAGCGAGTCGGACCGTCTCGGGGCCGCCCGCGATCGTGATGCAGCTTGGCGGCGCTTGCCGCCAGGGAATTAGTGTTTTTTGGGCGATGTTGAAGAGCGATGCCTGAACCGGAACGGCGACCTCATCTGCTTTGGCGACCTTATCGCCGCAGCCCGCTGCGTTTCTGGCCCTCGCCACTGCTCCTCCGCCGCCGCGGTGAACTGCGGGGCCTGCATCCGTCCAATGCACCCAGTCTTCAGCTTGCGTCTGGGGTTGGCCAGGAAATCGGTGACAACCTCCGATCCGCAAGGGTCGGAATCGATCACATCGTGCCCAATCCCGCGAAGCACGACGACCTGCCCAAAAGGAAGGCTTTTGGCCGCACGATATGCCCAGTGAGTCGGTGTTGCCGGATCATACTCTCCCGACAACAGCAGGGTCGGGATATCCAGGCGGCGAGGATGCTTTTGCGAAACCGTCATTCCCTGGGGAAACCAAAGCGGGCAAACCCAGGTATAGTCGGCCTCTCCGATCCACTTCGTCCAGTATTCGAGGCGCTTGTCAGGCAGCTCGGATCTGATGGTCTCAGAGCAGGTGACCGAAAAATCCATGCCCTGGGCAATCTCGGTATCGTCATGTTCAAAGATCATATCCGCAAGCGGTCTGAAATCGTTTTCGTATGTTTTCTCGACCAGCTTTGGAAGATCTTCGATAGCGTAACGATCATATAGCAACCCGAATACAAGTTCGAGAAAATCCGCTCCGGAGACATATCTGTACTGAGCGGGAGCGTTTTCCCTGTCGTCGCTCCGCAAAAGCACCGGCTGTTTGTCCAATTGCTTTACGATCGCTCGCACCGCGTCTCCCAGTCCGCGCATGCAATTTTTTGATTTTTGGCAATCTCGTTCCAGCAGTCGCAAAGAACGATCCAGATTTTTTCCGTCTTCCTTGAGGTAGTCGATATCAAGGGGAAGAACGGAATCCAGAATGCTCGCCGAGATGCCCTCTGGATGCTCATTCATCACTTCCAAGGCAACTCTTGTGCCGTAAGAGACGCCGTAGAGTACCCACTTCCTTATGCCAAGAGCCTTCTTAACGTCGTTGATATCTGCTGCATTTTCGGTGGTGTTGTAGGCGGAAAGATCAATGCCCTTTGCTATCAGCGCGCTTCGGCACGCGGCCACCTCATCTCTCATGAGCTTGTCAAAGCTGATCTCGGCATCGACGCTTAACGAAATGGAGTTCCAATGATCGGCCTTGAAGTATCGCGAACAGCTCAGCCTGGGAATTGACTTTCCTATCCCTCGTTGGTCGACCACGACCACCCGGCGCCCGATCATCCAATTTTGATCACTTATGAACTGCCACCATGCCTCGATGTCTTCCCTGTCGCCAATATCGGTGGGCTGGCCCGGCCCGCCCGTGAGAAACACAATGGGCTCATGCCGCTCGCGGTCGGGTTCGAAGACCACCACCGATAGAGTGATTTCAGTCCCAGAAGCTTTTTTGCGGTTTTCAGGGACATTGAGAGTCCCGCACGTCATTCCACGGTCGCGCGGAACCTCGAACCAGCAATTCGTTTTCTTGAACTCTCCGGCATGGATATCCCCGCTCCACGCGCAAAAGAGAAGTACAGCTGACGCGAGCTTAAGGAGTACTCGATCCAGATTGATGAACATACGTCGAAAAGAGGCGCGCATGTTGCCCTCCAGCATGAAACAAGGCCTGAGGCAGTCGCTCGCCACCCACTGAGCTTTGACACCAGCGCGGTCGTAGGAATGATCGTAGTTTCCCCCTGCCCCACCAATTGCCAAGTGCGATTTTGCTCGCAGCAAGCTACCCCTCATCGATAATAGAGTGGTTCCATGGGCCGCGCATGACCCATTTGGGTATAGGATCATGGCGACCGTGGCGTCAGGGCAGTTGTCACCGTTGCCGTATCCCTGAGCCTGTGGAGCGCGCCGACTTACTCCGTCGGGCCGCGGCAGCAATCCAGGACTATAGTGACGAGATCGCCATCGCATTCGGGTTGGCGCATGCCGACGAGATCGTCGGCAAGCACGCGATTGCGAATCCCACAATGCGCTTTGCCTGGAACGCTATCGCGACGGGCATAAGATGAAGAAATGCCGCAGCGATGGAACGACCAACAATTATCGTGATCACAACCGTTTCACGTTAACCGTTAGGAAACGACGGGCTTGTTAAATGAGTCTCCCCACGGGGCATAAATATGGCACTTCACCTTTCGGCGGATGCGGTTCCTGTGGCGGCGGCCCCACAGAAGTATCTTTTTGGTCCGGTCGCTGACTTTCTCATGCTTGGCTGGAGCGCGTTGCTCATCCTGCCGGTCTTGTTTTTTGTCCCTCTTAAGTACGAAGGTTTCGTGGGCGCAACGATGTTGTTGCTGGCTCATCTGATAAACCATCCGCACTTTGCCCACTCGTATCAACTTTTCTATCGCAATTTCGGGCGGAAGGTGTGCGGAGACGGATATGACAAGAACCTTCAGGTCCGTTACATCTTCGCGGGCATTGTCGTCCCGCTGATCATGGGCGGTTTTTTTGCTTACGGTTCAATAGCGGGGAATGCGCGCCTGCTGGGGTATGCTGGCAATGCGATGGCCTTTTTTGTGGGCTGGCACTATGTCAAGCAAGGCTACGGCATGCTGATGGTGGACGCCGTATTGAAGCGCAGGTTCTTCAACGAGCAAGACAAGAAAGTGCTGCTGTTCAACGGCTATGCCGTATGGCTGTTCGCCTGGCTTCAGACAAACGCGGTGATCACCGAAAGGCAATTCTGGGGCTTGGACTACTACACATTTGCCGCCCCCTCATGGGTCACCAATATTGCCGTATTTGCCGCCGCTGCTTCCACGGCAGCCACGGTCGTGATGCTGATCAATCGCTGGCACAAGCATGGTGGCACGCTACCGTACAACGGCGTCGTCGCTTACGTCGTGTCTCTATACGCCTGGATTCTATTTGTGAGGATAAACCCGCTCTGGTTGCTTGTGGTGCCGGCGCTCCATTCGTTGCAGTACCTGGCGGTGGTCTGGCGTTATCAGACCAACGTAGAGCTCGACCGTTCAGATGCTGTTATAGAACCCGAATTCAAGGTCCTGTCCATTATTGGTCCGATGTATAGGTTGCGAGTGCTGGGCTTTGTCATCATTGGTAGTATTCTTGGGATTCTCGGTTTCTGGCTGGTCCCGATCGCGTTGTCTGCTTTGATTCCTTATAATAAAGAGGTGCTCGGCTCGTCGCTGTTCCTCTTCATAGCGTGGATATTCATCAACGTGCACCACTACTTCCTGGATAACGTTATGTGGCGACGAGGCAATCCAGAGGTATCAAAATATCTGTTCCGCTAGTCACTTGCCGCGGCAATCCTGTGATGGCCACAGATAGCCGGCCGGACCGCTCGCCACGCGGAGGCCAGCGTCGGAAAACGGTTCGGCCATACCTGCGTCAGCCGCTTGGTGGGCTTCAATAATGTTCGAGATAATCGATCTGAAAGCGATTCTGATCGTCTTTATGATCTTCGTTCCGCTGGAGCATCTGGTGCCGCTTCATGAGGGGCGACGGTACCCGCGACGGGCGTTCGTAACCGACCTCCTTCACCTGCTGGTGACCGGACTGCTGTTCAAGATCGGATTTCTGATCTTTGTCGGCGCCTGTATAATGGCCATCAATTCAGCCGTTCCGAGTATCATCGGCGAAACGGTGCGGGCGCAGCCCATATGGCTCCAGACGATCGAGGTGATCGTTATCTCGGACGTTGGTTTCTACGTCGCCCACAGGACGCTCCACTCTGTGCCGTTCCTTTGGCGTTTTCACGCGATCCACCACAGCATCGAAGAACTGGACGCCCTGGCTGCCCACCGTGTTCATCCCCTCGACCAACTCTTCGTCAAGGCGACGTCGCTCCTACCGATCTACGCCCTCGGCTTTTCGGTCTGGCCAATCATCATCGCTGGGCTGATCTACCAATGGCAGGCGCTACTAATTCACTCGAACATCAGGATCGGGTTTGGGCCGTTCAAGTGGGTGGTCGCCTCACCGCTCTTTCATCATTGGCACCATGCTAACGAGCCAGCGGCCATCGACAAGAACTTCGCCGGCCAGCTTTCTATCATCGATGCGATATTCGGCACGATGTACATGCCCAAAGCGATGCCGACGAAATACGGGACCGACGAGCCGGTGCCAGATGCCTATTTGGGACAACTCGCCTATCCGTTCACCACGCCTAAAAGGCCCATCGCATCAGACTTGCAAATGGCGGAGCTGAATCATGACCAGTCGAATTGAAGACTTCGCCGGCCAGGCCGCGATCCTGGCTATTTTCTCGGCGCTGGTAGTGCTGGAAACAGGTACAATTGGCGGCATATTCAATGCGCGCGAGAGTCTCGAAGGATGGTCGCTAGTATTGATCTCTCGGATCGCTGCCTTGATCTTCATGGCTATGTCGCTCTTTTTCACGCTGGTGAGGCTGCCGGCCAAGGCCAGCGCGTCGGGCCTTGCACCGCGCATAGTCTCGATCGCGGGAACCTTTGTGATGTTCTTGCTGGTCGTGCTCCCGGTCGGAACCGTTCCAACAGAAGTTCGACTGTTTGGAACCGCGATGATCGTGGTGGGCACGATCCTTTCAGCCTACTGCCTGCTTTGGCTTGGACGGTCATTTTCTATAATGGCGACAGCTCGAAAGCTCGTGATCGCCGGCCCCTATAGCATCGTCAGACACCCGCTTTATGTTGCGGAGGCGATCACAATCAGCGGTGTTATCATCGCCAACTGGTCGATCTCGTCGGTTGCGGTCGGTGCCTGCTGGTTTATGCTTCAGTTCCGGCGGGCCGTGAACGAAGAGCGCGTGCTGCGCGCCGCGTTCCCCGAATACCAGGAATACGAACGGCGAGTGCCAATGCTGCTACCATTTCGAGTGGTCAAGGCAGCCCGCTGATCGTTTCCGGCGCCACCTGGTTAGGATCGAGATAGAGTATCTTGTCGGGCAACGGCGTCAGGCCATATGCCGTGCGGAATTTCCCGTTGTGGCGCTTCTTTCGACGCTCGCCTGAGGACATGAGCTACAAGGCGTTCCCTTCTAGCTCTTCTGACGAATTGAAGCGTTGCGACCGGAACGGAAACAGGCGTGATGACGTAGCGTGTCTCAAAGCAGGGCGTGGTCCAGGAGCCAGGGGTTTGGCAAACTATTTGGTCTCGTCATCTGTTTTGTCTTCTTCCTGAGTGCACTGCACGTTGCGTATGAAAACGGTGTCTGGCTGGCACCAAGCGCACACCAAGCGCGCTACGACCACAACGTGTACAAAGTTCGCCATACAAAATCGCAGAAAAAAGTACGGCGATGGCTCCCTAAGTAATTGAAAACTATGGTGATCCCGACAGGAATCGAACCTGTGACCTACAGATTAGGAATCTGCCGCTCTATCCTACTGAGCTACGGGACCACGCGGCCCGACACATAGCCGCTTCGGACCGTTTCGCCAAGAGGCAAGCTTGACGCAATCGGCCGGTCACGAGTGGACCGCAAAGATGAGCCGGAAATAGCGGAACTTCGGACCACCGCCGCGCTTTAGTGTGCCGAAGGAGAGACCCGCATGAGTGCCACGAAAGAGTTCTTCGAAACCTGGCTCCAGGAGAACGTCGGTAACCTGCCCGCGGAAAGCGAAGTGAGCGTGGCCGTCCTGGTTCAGCAATTCGAGCAGGATGCCGATGCGGCCGGCTATGGCCACGAGGTGCGCCAAGACGAGATCGGCGACATCGAAGAGGCCATTGAGAAAGCTCTGAACAGGGCCCGGACAGGCGAACAGCCGCAGGCTGACGATCCGGCCGAAGAGAGTGATCTGGCGCCCGTCATGGAGGCGCTGGAGGTCGACGACCCGAAGAGCGGGCCGTAGCGATCCCAGGCAACATCGGATGGCAGCCTACCAGCGGTTGCAGCTCTCCCCTTCCACCCTAAATGACCCGGCATGATGGATGCCAAACACATCACACTCGGCGTTGTGATCGGCGTGGCTATCGGTGTCGCATCGGACAATATCATTGCGGGTATCGGAATCGGTATCGCCCTGGGCATTGCCTTGGGTCTTGCGCGGAGGCGGTCCGGTCGGAAGTGACGATCGGAGCATCGTCACGTCCCGCGCCCGACCGCCTTGCAGCCATCCCAAATCGCGGCGCACCCCTCGGATCAAGCCGCAGGGCGGTTTATGGCCGATGCATCAGGCGGCCAGCGCCGTCTCCGCCAGCTTCACCCAATAGCTCATGCCGTGCGGGATGACCTCGTCGTTGAAGTCGTAGGCAGGGTTGTGGAGACCGGCGGTGTCGCCATTGCCGATGAAGATGAAGGCGCCCGGCCGCGCTTCCAGCATGTAGGAGAAATCCTCGCCGCCCATCACCGGCTGGATGGCGCGTTGCACCTGTGCCTCGCCGGCGATTTCAGCGGCGACATCGCTGGCAAAGACCGTCTCCTCCGGATGATTGAAGGTGACGGGATAATTGGCTTTGTAATCGACCTCGATCGTTGCGCCGAAGGCCGCGCCCACGCCCTCGCAGATGGCGCGCACACGCTGCTCAGCCTTCCTGGCGACCTCCTTCTTCAGCGTGCGCACGGTGCCGGCGATCTCGGCGCTCTCGGGAATGACATTGTAGGCGTCGCCGGCGTGGAATTTCGTCACCGACACCACGACAGCCTCGACCGGATCGGTGCTGCGCGAGGCGATCGTCTGCAGAGCGCCGACGAGCTGGCTGGTGATGACGATCGGGTCGATCGTGCCGTGCGGCATCGCCGCATGCCCGCCCTTGCCCTTGACGGTGATGGTGAATTCGGCTGTCGCCGCCATGATCGGGCCCGGCTTGATGGCGAATTGTCCGACCGGCAGGCCCGGCATGTTGTGCATGCCGAACACCTTGGAGATGCCGAAGCGCTCCATCATGCCGTCCTTGACCATCTCGTTGCCGCCGCCGCCGCCTTCTTCGGCCGGCTGGAAGATCACTGCGACGGAGCCGGCGAAATTGCGCGTCTCGGCAAGGTATTTGGCGGCACCAAGCAGCATCGCGGTGTGGCCGTCATGGCCGCAGGCGTGCATCTTGCCAGGAATGGTCGAGGCGTAGGGTTTGCCGGTGATCTCGTTGAGCGGCAGCGCATCCATGTCGGCGCGCAGGCCGATGCTCGTGCCTTCGCCCAGGCGGCCGCGGATGATGCCGACGACACCGGTCTTTCCAAGGCCGGTCACCACGTCGTCGCAACCGAAGGCCTGCAGCTTCTCGGTGACGAAGGCGGCGGTCTCGAAGACGTCGAAATTCAGCTCTGGCGTCTGGTGCAGATGGCGGCGCCAGCCGGCGACCTCGTCTTGCATTTCGGCGGCGCGGTTCAGGATCGGCATGATGTTCCATCTCGCTGTTGGAGCAGACGGGCTCTGCCTGCTGCTTTGCAATTGTGCCTGCTGTTTTAGAATTGTCATTCAGGCACTTTGCCATCTTGACGTCACATAGGCTAAATAGCACCGCAAGATAGTGATCCGGATAGAGGGACCGGATCACCATGCTGGCGATCGCGTAGCAAATCTTACGGAGCCAGAGGCGACTGCGGCAAGAGGCGATTTCGGATTCCACCATGCGGTACAGGCGTTTCCTCAAATTGTTGCTCGCGGGCGCCGTGGCGCTTGCGGCGCTGGCCGGCCCGGCTCTCGCCAATCCGACGATCGTGTTCGACCTGGAGAATGGCAAGATCCTCCAGCACCAGGAGGCATTCAAGCGCTGGTATCCTGCCTCGCTGACCAAGCTGATGACCGCCTATGTGGCGTTTCGTGCGATTGCCGCCGGCGAGGTCCAGGTCGATTCGCCGATCAAGGTGACGAAGCGTTCCGCCAGCGAGCCGCCGAGCAAGATGGGCTTCAAGCCCGGCTCGGTCATGCGGCTCGATAACGCGCTGAAGATGATACTGGTCAAATCGGCCAACGACGTCGCCATGGCCGTCGGCGAGAACATCGGCGGTTCGCAGATCGCTTTCGCCGAACGCATGAACGCCGAGGCGCGCCGGCTCGGCATGACCGGAACGCATTTCGTCAACCCGAACGGGCTGTTTTCGCCGGACCAGTATACGACTGCGCGCGATCTCGGCTTGCTGGTGATGGCGATCCGCACGGAATTTCCACAATATGCCCCATGGTTCTCGATCGAGGGCCTGGCCGTCGGCAAGAAGAAGATCTCGAATTACAATCTTCTGATCGGCCGCTATCCCGGCGCCGACGGCATGAAGACCGGCTTCGTCTGTCCGTCGGGCTTCAACATGATCGGCTCGGCAACACGCGACGGGCGCACGCTGGTGGCGGTGGTGCTTGGCGAGAAGTCGGCCATCACTCGCGCCGAGACCGTCGCCAGGCTGCTCGACCAAGGCTTTGCCACGCCGACACCGGGCTGGCTGACGGTGGCGGCGCTGCCTTCCTATGGCGACACCACATCGGTCAACGACATGAACGACGAGATTTGCAGGAAGAAGCCGGCTAAGGAGCAGTCGGAAGCTGCCGCCCCCGTCGGCGATAAGAATGCGCCAAAATCTCCCTATCGAAAAAAACTCGATCACGCGCCGGCATTGGTCGCAGTCGGCCTTGGCGGCGCCACCGGGCCGATACCGAAAGCCATGCTCGATGCATCGGGCCAGGAATATGCCGACGTGCCGCTGCCGAGCTGGCGGCCCGACCTGCCGCCGCCGCCCGGCGCGGAGCCGGCAGTGATCGGTTCCGCTACTGCGGCCCAGGAGCCCGCCAAGGCAGTGAACTAGGCTGATGAGCAGCAGCTTTCCCATCGCCGTTTCGGTGCTGACCGGTTTTCTCGGCGCCGGCAAAACGACGCTGCTCAACCGGCTGCTCAGGGATCCCGCGCTCGCCGACACCGCGGTCATCATCAACGAGTTCGGCGAGGTGGCGATCGACCATCTCCTGGTCGAACAGGCCTCCGACGGGATCATCCAGCTTTCCGACGGCTGTCTCTGCTGCACGATGCGCGGCGAACTGGTCGACACGCTGGCCGATCTCGTCGACCGGCTGCAGACCGGCCGCATCGCCCGGCTTGGCCGCGTCGTCATCGAAACCACCGGCCTCGCAGATCCGGCGCCGGTGCTGCAGTCGATCATGGCCCATCCGGCGCTGGTCGAGGCCTTCCGGCTCGACGGCGTCATCACGCTGGTCGACGCGGTCAACGGAGACGCCACGCTCGACGCCCATGTCAAGGCAGTGAAGCAGGCGGCGGTCGCCGACCGCATCGTGCTGACGAAAGCCGATCTGGCCACCGATCCGCGCGACGTCGAGGCCTTGCGGGCGCGGCTGCGGCAGATCAATCCGGGTGCCGAGCTGCTCGATGCGGGTGACAGAAGGACCGATGCAGCGGCGCTGTTCGATTGCGGCCTCTATAACCCAGCCACCAAGTCCGCCGACGTGCGGCGCTGGCTGGGCGAGGAAGCCGCCCATGATCACCACCACCACCACCATGGTGACCACGGCGATCATGACCACGATCATGACCATCGGCACGATTCCCGCGTGCGCTCCTACTCGCTCGTTCATGACGGGCCGGTGCCGTTTTCGGCGATCGAGATGTTCCTCGACCTGTTGCGATCAGCACATGGCGAGCGCCTGTTGCGCATGAAGGGCGTCATCGAATTGCTGGAAGACCCGTCGCGGCCACTGGTCGTCCACGGCGTCCAGAAGATCCTGCATCCGCCGGCGCGGCTGCCGTCCTGGCCGGACGGCCAACGCGGCACAAGGCTGGTGCTGATCACGCTCGACATGCCGGAAGATTACGTCCGCCGGCTGTTTGCCGCCTTCACCAACCGGCCGTCGATCGACTCACCGGACCGCGCAGCGCTGGAAAACAACCCGCTGGCCATCGCCGGGCGGTAGGCGGCTGATCTCCCCCCTCGAGGGGGAGATGTCGCCGAAGGCGACAGAGGGGGTCGTCTCGGCCGGTGCGACGCCCCGTAGGAACGAAAGATAAGGTTGGCGCTTCACGCGCGGCAACCCCCTCTGGCCTGCCGGCCATCTCCCCCTCGAGGGGGGAGATTATCCCGCTCAGCCGCCGCCGCGCTCGACCAGAAACCGATGGCCGCCGGAAACCGCTGCCGTTTCGATCAATCGATGGCCGCTCTCGGTGCAGAAGGCGGGAATGTCGATGACGGCGAGGGGGTCGGTGGTTTCGAGCCATAGCCGGCTGCCCGGCCGCATTGTGGCCAACCGCTTTTTTGCCTTGAGCACGGGCAACGGGCAGTTCAGGCCTTTGAGGTCGTAGACGGGGGCGGGGGCGGGGCTGGTTGAGGGCCTGTCTTCCTGGCCCCCATCTCCTTGTTCAGGCATGAAGCTCAGCCGCCGAACATCCCGAGCAGCTTCTTCTTCAGCCTTGTCGTCCTGCTTTCACCGGCATTCGCCGCCTGCGTTGCGGCCGGGGCGGCATCGGGGGACGACGCAATTGTCGCGGTAGCGACAGGCGCTTCGGCAGCGGCCCTGGCATCCTCCTCTTCGGCCAGCGAATTGATCCTGGCCGTTTGCTTTTCGGCCAGAGCCTGAGCCCTGGCCGCCTCTTTCGCGGCCTTGGCCGCTTCTATCGCGGCAAGCCTTTGCTCCTCGGCCTTCTGCTTGGCGGCCTTCTCGGCGTCGAGCGCGGCCATCTTGCGGCCCGCCGGCGAATCGATGCGGCCCATGCGCGCCGTCGCCGTCACCGAGCCGTCGGCGTTGAACGACGGCGGATCGATCGGCACGCGTTCGCCACGGGCGCGTTTCTTCGACCACTCGGAGACGATGCTGGCTTCCTTGATCCCGCCGATGGTCGGCTTGGGAGCCGGCACGCTGGCCTTGACCGCGCCATTGAAAGCCGCCTCGTAGGTGCTCTGGTAGGCATTGAAGGCGCTCTTCAGCGAATCCGGCTGGGTCGTCGCGGGGCAGGCGCCGGTCGGATCGAAGGTCTCGCCGTCAGGCGCGACCTGGTTGAAGACATAGCGCTTCTCGCAGACATCGACCTTCGGCGGCACTTTCGTGATCTCGAAATTGTCGTAGCCGACCTTCAGCATCTTCCAGAATTCGTAGTTCGGATCTTTGTGATAGCGCGCCATGTTGGCGGCGGTCATGCGGAACGGAAAGGCCTGGATCTGGAACTCGGTCTGCCCGCCCTGGAAAGCGTCGCGGCCGAAGGCGTAGATCTGCTCGATCTGCGCGTCGGTCATCGAATAACAGCCCGACGACGAGCAGGCGCCATGGACCATCAGATGGGAACCGGTGCGGCCATTGGCGCGGTCGTAGACGTTGGGATAGCCGATGTTGAAGGCAAGGTGGTAGCTCGACCGCGGATTCATCTGCGCCGGACGGACCGTATAGAAGCCCTCCGGCGCCTGGCGGTCGCCTTCGGTGTATTTGGGGCCCAGCTTGCCCGACCATTTGCAGATGTCGTAGCTGGCGACCAAGTCATAGCGACCGTTGGTCTTGGCCTTCCAGATTTCGAGCTTGCCCTCTTCCTTGAAGATGCGGGCCATCACCGGCGAGGTGCGGGTCATGCCCTTGGCCTTCATGCTGGCCAGGATTTTTTCGGGCAACGGCTTGTTGGCGTGGGGGGCAAAATCCTTCATCGAAGAATCGTTGCAGCCAGCGACGCCTATCGCGGCAATCACAAGTGCGGTGCGGGCAAGCTTGGCAAACATGGCTATGTCTTTTCTTTCGGACCGCAGGCATCAGGGCCGACAGGCCCAACCCTAAGCCCGTTAACCTTGAAAATTCCTTACCGCAGCGCCGGGCCTTACGGCAATCCGATTGAAACGAGCGCAGCGGCATTTTTGTGGCGAAGGTGCTTAATCTCGCCACATTGCGGCGTCGAAACCGTCCGGCGGTCCGTCCGACTGAAATCGGCCGGCCTGAATCCTCTTGTTCGACCACGCCTTTTGCGAAAACCGGTACCCACTTTTTGCTGCGCTGAGCCTCGGTTCGGGATCATAGTCTAGAGGTTTCGCCCCATAGTCAGATATTTCTCGCGGCGCTGCTCACGAAAATCGGTGTTGGCGCCGGAGAATTCCTTCATCGTTTTGGCGATGAGATCGCCGGTGGCGGCAATCACCGTATCCGGGCCACGATGGGCGCCGCCGAGCGGTTCGGGAACGATGGCGTCGATGATCTTGAGCTCCAGCAGATCCTGAGCGGTGATCTTCATGTTGGTCGCCGCATCCTTCGAGCGGGTGGTGTCGCGCCACAGGATCGAGGCGGCGCCCTCCGGCGAGATCACCGAATAGATGGCGTGCTCGAGCATGTAGACGCGGTTGGCGGTGGCGATCGCGATGGCACCGCCCGAGCCGCCTTCGCCGATGACCACCGAGATCGACGGCACCTTCAGGCGAAGACAGGCCGAGGTCGAGCGGGCGATGGCTTCGGCCTGGCCGCGCTCCTCGGCATTGACGCCCGGATAGGCGCCGGCCGTGTCGACCAGCGTCAGCAACGGGATATTGAAGCGGTCGGCGAGTTCCATCAGCCGCACCGCCTTGCGATAGCCCTCCGGCCGCACCGAGCCGAAATTATGCCTCAGCCGGCTGGCCGTGTCCGAGCCCTTTTCCTGGCCGATGATCGCCACCGGCTCGCCGCGGAAGCGGGCGAAGCCGCCAACGATCGCCTGGTCCTCGCCGAAATTGCGGTCGCCGGCAAGCGGCGTGAAATCGTTGAACAGGCCCTTGATGTAGTCGACGCAATGCGGCCTGTCCGGATGGCGCGCCACCTGCACCTTCTGCCACGGGGTCAGTGCCTTGTAAGTGTCGCGCAATGCGTCGCGCACGCGTTTCTCGAGCCGGCTGATCTCATCGCCGACATCGACCGCCTCGCCATTCTCGGCGAGCTTCTTCAACTCGATGATCTTGCCTTCGAGATCGGCGACCGGCTTTTCGAAATCGAGGTAATTGTACATTCTTGAGCGGACCGATAAGCCGGGAGGCAATGACAAGCCGGGAGGCAATGACTGGCGGAACCTGGGAAATAGAGGCTCCGGGCGGTGGAACGTCGTCCTCACATAGCGATATGACGCCTAGTCGGCAAGCGGATGATGATCGTTGACCAGCCGCACCAGCCGCTCCTCCAAAACATGTGTGTAAATCTGCGTCGTTGAAATATCGGCATGGCCAAGCAACTGCTGCACCGCCCTGAGATCGGCGCCGTTCTGCAGCAGATGGCTGGCAAAAGCATGGCGCAGCACATGCGGCGATATTTTCGCCGAGGCGATGCCGGCCCGCGCGGCAAGGCCCTTCAGGTCGCGGGCGAAGACCTGCCTGGAGAGATAGCCGCTGTCGCTTGCCGCCGGAAACAGGAACGGGCTATCCGCCAAAGCCGGCACCGTTGCCCGGGCAGCGAGCCAGGCCCGCATGGCCACGCGCGCCTTTGTCGATAGCGGCACCATGCGTTCCTTGTCACCCTTGCCGCGCACCATGAAGAAACGATCGTCGCGCAACGCCACCGTCACCGGCAGGCCGACCAGTTCGGAAACCCGCAGGCCGGTGGCGTAGAGCACCTCGACCAGCGCATGCAGGCGCAGCGCCGCCAGGCCGTCGCCATCGTTCAGCGAGGCGCCAGCTGCCTCCTGCGCCGCACGGTCGATCAGCCGGCCGGTGTCGGCCTCGCTCATCGTCTTCGGCAGCGGCCGGCCCTTCTTCGGACTGTCGAGGGTTCCGGTCGGGTCGTCGCCGCGCAGACCCTCGGCGTAGAGGAACTTGAAGAACTGGCGCATCGCCGACAGCTTGCGTGCCTGCGAGGTGGCGGCAAAACCGCGTGCTGCTATCTCGTCGAGATAGTTGCGGATATCGGTGGCGGCGGCACCAGCGAGCCCGCCGTCGATCTCCGCTGATGCGTCTTCGAGGTCGCGGCGATAGCTGGAAAGCGTGTTTTCGGCAGCGCCGCGCTCGGCGCTCATCATTTCCAGAAAGGCTTCGATGCGGGCCGCGCTGTTCATGTCTCTCAGTTTTTCTTGGGAATGAGCTTTTCGGGAGGGATGCGCACGCTCATTTCGGCCTTTCTCGGCTCGACGAACATCGCCAGAGCGAACATCGCGCCATAGACAATGCCGGCCAGAATCGTGAGCGTCACGACAAAGCGGAACAGTGTCGGCATCAATTTTCGCCCGTCTTGTTGTTCTGCGTTTCCAAACCCAGTGCCCTTATGAGACGCCAATCCGGCCAATTCAAGGGCGAAGCGCCGACGACGTGCGGCGGCGCCACGCTTGACGCAATCAGGCTTTTGATGTCGATACGCCGGCAAAGAGGGGTCTAAGCAGGCATTCGTGGGCTAGCCCGAAAATGCCTGCCTGGATTCTTTGGCTTGTCGCAGGTTCTGTCGCAAAACCTGGGATAGCTTTGCGGAACCTGCTTAGAAACATCATGGTGTCATGAACGCGTTGCCAGCCAATCCTCCCGATGAGAGCCATGCCGCGCTGCTCGGCCGGCTGGGCAGCCGTTCCATTGTCTTTGTCGGCCTGATGGGCGCGGGCAAGACGGCGATCGGCCGCAAGGTGGCGGGGATGCTGGGACTGCCTTTCATGGACAGTGATCAGGAAATCGAAAGCGTGTCGCGGATGAGCGTCCCGGAACTGTTCGAACGCTATGGCGAGCCCGAGTTCCGGGCGCTGGAGCAGCGCGTCATCCTGCGCATATTGGAACACGGCCCGCAGGTGCTGTCGACGGGCGGCGGCGCCTTCATGAGCGCGCAGACGCGGGAGGCCATTGCCGGCCATGGCGTGTCGGTATGGCTGAAGGCCGAGATCGATCTGTTGATGGACCGCGTTTCCAAGAAGCAGAACCGGCCGCTCCTGAAAAGCGCCGATCCCCGTGCCGTGATCGAGCGGTTGATGGCCGAGCGCTATCCGGTCTACGCAACCGCCGATGTTACCGTGCCGACCCGCGACGATCGCAAGGAGGTCATCGCCGCCGAGGTGGTGAACGCGCTTTGCGGGTATTTCGGCGTGGCAGCCGCGACAGGCGAGGTGGGCTCGTGAAAAGCAATGCGACAGTCACCGTCGAAGTCGGGCTCGGCGATCGCGCCTATGACATATTGATCGGCTCCGGCCTGCTGTTGCGCGCCGGCACCGAGATTTCGCGCCGCCTGCCCGGCACGCGCGCCGCGGTGGTCACCGACGTCAATGTCGCCGCCGCCCACCTCGAGACGTTGAGGGCCGGCCTTGAAAAGGGCGGCATCCGGCCCGCCGTCATTACGCTGCCGGCGGGGGAAAAGACCAAGAGTTTCGCGCATCTCGAAGAGGTGGTGGACGGCGTGCTCGCCGCAAGACTGGAACGCGGCGATGTCGTCGTCGCGCTCGGTGGCGGTGTCATCGGCGATCTGGCCGGATTTGCCGCCGGCATCGTGCGCCGCGGCATGAATTTCGTGCAGATCCCGACCTCGCTGCTGGCGCAGGTCGACTCTTCCGTCGGCGGCAAGACCGGCATCAACAGTGCGCGTGGCAAGAACCTCGTCGGCGTCTTCCATCAGCCGAAACTGGTGCTGGCCGACACCGAAGTGCTCGACACGCTGCCGATACGGGAATTCCGGGCGGGTTACGCCGAACTCGCCAAATACGGACTCATCGATCGCCCCGACTTCTTCGCCTGGCTGGAGGAAAACTGGGGCAAGGTGTTCTCTGGCGGCCCGCAGCGGACCGAGGCCATCGCCGAGGCCTGCCGCGCCAAGGCCGATGTCGTCGGCCGCGACGAGTTCGAGACCGGCGACCGCGCGCTGCTCAATCTCGGCCACACGTTCGGCCACGCGCTCGAGGCTGCCACCCGGTATGACAGCGCCCGTCTCGTCCACGGCGAGGGCGTCGCCATCGGCATGGCGCTGGCCTATCGCTTTTCGTCACGCCTCAACCTGGCAAGTCCCGACGATGCGGCGCGCGTCGAGGCGCATCTTCGCACCGTTGGCCTGCCCTGGCGCATGGCCGATATTCCGGGTGAATTGCCTGACGCCGAGGCGCTGCTTGCCTTTATCGCCCAGGACAAGAAGGTGTCGCGCGGCGCGCTGACCTTCATCCTGACGCGCGGCATCGGCCAGGCCTTCATCGCCAAGGATGTGCCGGCGTCGGAAGTGCTGTCGTTTCTGAGGGAGAACCATCCGGGTCAGCAGAACAGCCGCCCGAGTCGGCCGGGAGGCCGACCGGGTCAGCCGAGAGGCCGACCGGGATGAGCGAGGCCGGCTGGATTGTCGCTGCTGTCCTTGCCGGGCTCGGCCTGCTTGCCTTTGCCTTTCGCGCGCGCCTGCTCGCCGCCTTCGGCTATGAATTGCAGCGCATCGAGCCGCAGCATTCGAGCCATGACGAATCGCGGGGCGCCGTCGACGATTTTCGTCGCGACGGACAGGTGGTGCGCGAGGATCGCGCCCGCATCGGTCGCCTGTCCGATCTCGATGAGCTCGAAGTGTCCGATGTCATGGTCCATCGCACCAACATGCGCTCGGTCAATGCCGACAATCCGCCGGAGGCAGTGGTGCGCGAGATCCTGCAGAGCCCGCATACCCGCATGCCCTTGTGGAAGGGCTCGCTCGACAACATCGTCGGCGTGCTGCACGCCAAGGACCTGCTGCGCGCGTTGAACGATGTCGGCAACGACTTTTCCAAGATCGATGTGATGAAGATCGCTTCAAAACCGTGGTTCGTGCCCGATACCACGACGCTGCAGGAACAGCTCAACGCCTTCCTGCGGCGCAAGGCGCATTTCGCTATCGTCGTCGACGAGTATGGCGAGGTCGAGGGGCTGGTGACGCTGGAGGACATCATCGAGGAGATCGTCGGCGAGATAGCCGACGAGCACGATATCGACATGCAGGGCGTCAAGCAGGAAGCCGACGGCTCCGTCGTCGTCGATGGCACTGTGTCGATCCGCGACCTGAACCGGGCGCTCGACTGGGACCTGCCGGACGAAGAAGCCACCACCATTGCCGGTCTCGTCATCCACGAGACGCAATTGATCCCGGACGAGAAGCAGGCGTTCACCTTTCACGGCAAGCGCTTCGTCGTCATGAAGCGCGACAAGAACCGGATTGCAAGGCTGAGGATCAGGCCGGCCGGCGAGATTTAGTTCTGATAGGTTCTTTCGCGGCTAATCAATCCTGGACGCTCGCCGCGCCGGCGTGCACTTTCGACCGGGCTGTCTGGAGGTGACGGTGATCGATCGGCGAACCCTGCTTTTGATGTCGATGGCTTTGTTGACGGCCAGCGCTTCGGCGGCGTCGCGCCGGCTTTCGCCATCTCCGCAAACTATCGACTACGGTCCGGCCAGGCTCGATATCTACGCGCGCGCCGGCGCCAGTTCCCTGCCTGTGATCGTTTTCATCCATGGCGGTGCCTGGCGAGCCGGCAATCGCACCAACGTCGACGTCAAGCCGGACTTCCTGCTCGACAATGGCTTCTGCTTCGTCTCGATCGACTACCGGATGCTGCCTGAGGCTGATGTCGCCACCCAGGCCAACGATGTCGAGCAGGCCTATCGCTACGTGCGCGCCAACATCGCCAGATACGGCGGCGATCCGAACCGGATTGCGGTGATGGGCCATTCGGCCGGCAGCCATCTCGCCGCACTGACCGGGCTGCGCGGCGGTCTGCCCGGCGTCGCGGCGCTGGTTCTGAACGATACCAGGGCTTATGACCTGGAGGCGCTTGCGAGGAGCGGCGGCATGACACGGGCCTATGCAAAGGCCTTTCCCGACCCGGCGCAGTGGCGAACGCTGTCGCCGGCCACCCATGTCGGGAGCCGCAAACATCCGGCGACCTTCATCGCCTATTCGCGCGCAGCGGGTCGTGCGGCAGCCTCATGGGCCTTCGCCGAGCGCCTGCGGGCGACTGGAACGGAGGTGACACTGTTCGATGGCAGCGCCTATTCGCACATGTCGATCAATCGCGATTTCGGCGACGAAGGCGACGCGTTGACCCGTGCGGTGATGATTTTCCTGAAGGCAGCGCTCGGCTAGAGCGGTTCATCGTTTCACGGAAACGCCGAACCGCTCTATCTCTTGGTTTTTGCGCAATTCCCTAGGGAAAGCGCTATGCGCTTTTCCCGGGAAAACCGTTTCACACTTTTCCTGGAATTGCTCTGAGGTCTACCACCTGATCTTTTCGTCCGGCGCGGCCGGCTCGATCGCCAGCGCATGGACACCAGCCTTCAATTCGTCGGCCAGCAATGCGTTGACCGCGCGGTGGCGCTCGATGCGGCTCATGCCGGCAAAGGCTGAGGAGACGATGCGGACGCGGAAATGCGTCTCACCGGTGCCGTCATAGGTTCCGTGATGGTCGGAGTCCTGATGGTGATGGCCGGCATGGAGATGGCTTTCGTTGATGATGACCAGTCGCTCCGGCAAAAACGCCTTCTTCAACTTGCCTTCCATCGTCGACTGTATGGACATTCGTACTTCCCTTCACCACATATGGCTGGCGCATGACCCCCGAAAATCGGTGCCGTTTGCGCGTCCGGAAGGACGCGCGGCGCCGCCGTCGCGACAAAATTCGCCGATCGCCCGCTTTATGCCGCGATTCAGCGGTTAGGGCGATCATCGCGAAAATGTCAATTCTTGTTTCGCACCGGCGAACAGCCCATAAATGGGTGAGATGAAACCGTACCCCAAATATTTCGAGAAAATCCGCATCCGCCCGGAGAAGGATGCGGAGCTGAAGTCTCGTTCGCCGATCTGCCAGTGGGACGGTTGCAAGGAGGCCGGCACCCATCGCGCGCCGGTCGGGCGCATGAAGGAGGGCGAGTATTTTCAGTTCTGCTTCGATCATGTGCGCGAGTACAACAAGGGCTTCAATTATTTCTCCGGTGTCCCCGATACCGAGATCGCCCGCTTCCAGAAGGAAGCGATGACCGGCCACCGGCCGACATGGAAGATGGGCGTCAACGGCGCCTCGACGCGCTCCTCGCCCGATTTCGCGCAGCAGCGTTCCGGCCGCGCCGGCTACTACAACCGCATGCGCGATCCGTTCGACCTGTTCAAAGGCCCAAAAGATCCGCGCGAGGCGCGTGAGCGCAAGGCCAAGCCTCTTGAGGCCAAGGCGCTGGAAACGCTTGGCCTTGATACAAAGGCGACTGGCAAGGACATCAAGGCGCGTTATAAGGAACTGGTGAAACGCCACCATCCGGATGCGAATGGCGGCGACAGAGGTTCGGAAGACCGGTTCCGCGATGTGCTCCAGGCCTATCGCGTGCTCAAGCAGGCAGGATTGTGCTGAGCGACCTCCGTGTCGTTTTCCAACTTTCATAAGGTTGGAAAAGGCTCTAAGACCGCCCCCGGACAAAATCGATTGCCGGCGAAATCAGGCGCTTCGCCCGTGGAGACGTTGATAAAGATGAACAAGGTCGATCGCGACATCGCCAACCTGCCCGACACCACCGTGCCGGTGAAGGAGAAATTCGGCTTCGAGTCCAAGATGGTGGTGCCGGCCTATTCGGTGTCGAGCGAGCATGTGCCCGACATCGATCCCGACTATCTGTTCGACAAGAACACCACGATGGCGATCCTCGCCGGCTTTGCCTACAACCGCCGCGTCATGGTGTCGGGCTATCACGGCACCGGCAAGTCGACGCATATCGAGCAGGTCGCCGCCCGCCTCAACTGGCCCATGGTGCGCGTCAATCTCGACAGTCATGTCAGCCGCATCGATCTCGTCGGCAAGGACGCCATCGTCGTCAAGGAAGGGTTGCAGATCACCGAATTCCGCGACGGCATCCTGCCCTGGGCCTACCAGCACAATGTCGCGCTGTGCTTTGACGAGTACGATGCCGGCCGTCCGGACGTGATGTTCGTCATCCAGCGCGTGCTGGAATCGTCCGGCCGGCTGACGCTGCTCGACCAGAGCCGGGTCATCCGCCCGCATCCGGCGTTCCGGCTGTTCTCGACCGCCAACACCGTCGGCCTCGGCGACACCACCGGCCTCTATCACGGCACCCAGCAGATCAATCAGGCGCAGATGGATCGCTGGTCGATCGTCACCACGCTGAACTATCTGCCGCACGACAATGAGGTGAACATCGTGCTGGCCAAGGCCAAGCACTATCGCGATGCCAAGGGCAAGGAGATCGTCAACAAGATGGTGCGTGTCGCCGACATGACGCGTTCGGCCTTTATCAATGGCGACCTTTCGACCGTCATGAGCCCGCGCACGGTCATCACCTGGGCCGAGAATGCCGAGATCTTCGGCGATATCGGCATGGCGTTCAGGCTGACCTTCCTCAACAAGTGCGACGAGCTGGAACGCTCGCTGGTCGCCGAGTTCTACCAGCGCGCCTTCGGCCAGGATTTGCCGGAGAGCGCCGCCAACGTGGTTCTGGGCTAAGCATGGCTCGATTCCGATTTTCGGGGTCATGCTCCAAGGAATGATCGATGGCGGGTCCAGGCGACAACACGCGCAACAAGTCGAAGACGGGGTCTGAAGCCGACAGCTTCAAGCGCGCCGTCACCGTCTGCATGCGCGCGATTGCCGGCGACAAGGACCTCGAAGTCGGTTTCGCCAAGGATCGGCCGGCGCTCGCCGGCAGCCGCGCCCGGCTGCCTGAACTGCCGAAGAAAGCCTCGAAAGCCGACATCGCCATCACCCGCGGGCTCGGCGATTCCATGGCGCTGAAGCGCGCCTGCCACGACACGCGCATCCACACCAGGCTGGCGCCGGAGGGCAAACAGGCCCGCGCCATCTACGATGCGGTCGAGCAGGCCCGCGTCGAGGCGATCGGCTCCCGCGCCATGCAGGGTGTGGCCGACAATATCGGCTCGATGCTCGAGGACAAATACGCCAGGGCCAACCTCATCGACGTCAAGGACAAGGCCGACGCGCCGATCGAGGAGGCGCTGGCCCTGATGGTGCGCGAAAAGCTGACCGGCCGCGCCGCGCCGAAGAGCGGCGAGCGGCTGGTCGACCTCTGGCGCCCTTGGGTCGAGGAGAAGGCAAGTGCCGATCTCGACGGACTGTCGGCAAAGCTCGACGACCAGCAGGCCTTCGCCCGTGTCGTGCGGGAGATGCTGGCTTCCATGGAAATGGCCGAGGAACTCGGTGACGACCAGGAGACCGAAGACTCCGAAGACAACGATGAAAACCAGCCGCAAGGCGAGGAGCAGAGCGAAGAGGGCGGCGAGGACGATTCCGGCTCCGAGCAGTCGCAGTCCGACGACACCGAGGCGTCGTCCGACGACGAGCAATCGGCCGAGACGGAGGCATCCGATGCTACCGCCGACGACCTGTCCGACGATGACGACGCCGATGCCGAGACGCCCGGCGAGGCGCGCCGCAACGACAATCCCTTCACCAATCTGTCGAAGGAGATCGATTACAAGATCTTCACCACCGCCTTCGACGAGACGGTGGGTGCGGAGGATCTGTGCGAAGAGGAAGAGCTGGATCGGCTGCGCGCCTTCCTCGACAAGCAGCTTGCCAACCTGTCCGGCGTCGTCGGCCGGCTGGCCAACCGGCTGCAGCGCCGGCTGATGGCGCAGCAGAACCGGTCCTGGGATTTCGATCTCGAAGAGGGATATCTCGACCCGGCGCGGCTGGTGCGCGTCGTCATCGACCCGATGCAGCCGCTGTCCTTCAAGCAGGAGCGCGACACCAAATTCCGCGACACGGTGGTGACGCTGGTGCTCGACAATTCGGGCTCGATGCGCGGCCGGCCGATCACGGTCGCCGCCACCTGCGCCGACATTCTGGCGCGCACGCTGGAACGCTGCGGCGTCTCGGTCGAGATCCTCGGCTTCACCACCCGCGCCTGGAAGGGCGGGCAGGCACGCGAGAAATGGCTGAAGGAAGGCAAGCCGCCCAATCCTGGGCGGCTCAACGATCTGCGCCACATCATCTACAAATCCGCCGACCATCCGTGGCGGCGGGCGCGGCGCAATCTCGGCCTGATGATGCGCGAGGGCCTGCTCAAGGAAAACATCGACGGCGAGGCGCTGCTGTGGGCCCACAACCGCCTGATCGCCCGGCCGGAGCAGCGCAAGATCCTGATGATGATCTCGGACGGCGCGCCGGTCGACGATTCGACGCTGTCGGTCAATCCGG
The DNA here is from genome assembly GCF_055811075.1 of Mesorhizobium sp. WSM4820. Taxonomy (NCBI): domain Bacteria; kingdom Pseudomonadati; phylum Pseudomonadota; class Alphaproteobacteria; order Hyphomicrobiales; family Phyllobacteriaceae; genus Mesorhizobium; species Mesorhizobium sp. WSM4820. The sequence goes on from NZ_JBVVQN010000017.1 coordinate 76,118, forward strand.
GCAACTATCTCGAGCGGCATCTTCGCGCCGTCATCGAACTGATCGAGACGCGCTCGCCGGTCGAGCTCTTGGCCATCGGCATCGGCCACGACGTTACCCGTTACTATCGCCGCGCCGTCACCATCGTCGATGCCGAGGAACTGGCCGGCGCCATGACCGAGCAACTGGCCTCGCTGTTTGGCGAGGAAAGCATGCGCGACACGCGACGCGGCGGCATGCGGCGCGCCGGATGATTTTTTCGCGGGGCGGCTTTCGGCAGACGCTTTTCGCCGCCACAGCCCTTTTCGTTGCCGGCATCGCCTGGTCGCCTCCCATCGCTGCCGGCACCGTTGCGGTCGAGCCGATCGAAATCTCGGCACGGCTGATAGACCGGTTTCATATCGGCGGTGACGAAAAGCGGTTCGGCCCGCTCGAATTCGTCGGCGGGCTGGAAATGACCTCGCCGTCACGCGATTTCGGCGCGCTGTCGGCGTTTCGTTTCCGCAAGCCCGGCAGTGATTTCATCGGCGTCGCCGACACCGGTTTCTGGTTCTTCGGCACCGTCACCCATGATGCCGACAAGCGCCCATCCGGCATCCAGAATTTCCGTATGCAGCAGATGGCCGACGAGGCAGGCCAGCTGATCGCCGAGAAATGGGAGGTCGACGCCGAAGGCCTTGCGCTCAAGGACGGCATTGCCACAGTCGGCTTCGAGCGCGATCACCGCATTGCACAGTTCAAGATCGAACCGGGCGACATGAAGCCGCCGTTCAGGCAGCTCGACTTCCTGATTCCAGCCTGGGAGCTTCGCCGCAATCGCGGCTTTGAGACCGTCACCCACGCCAATCCTGACGGCCAGCACCAAGGCGGGCTGGTCGTGGTCTCGGAAAAGAGCCTCGACAAGGCAGGCAACATCTATGCGGCCGTTATCGATGGGCCGCACAAGGGCGTCTTCACCGTCAAGCGCAACGGCAATTTCGACATTGCCGACGGCGCCTTCCTGCCGGACGGCGACCTCTTGCTTTTGGAGCGCAGCTTTTCGATGGCCGGCGGCGTCAAGATGCGGCTGCGGCGCATCTATGGCGAAAGCGTCGAGAAGGGCGCGGTTGCCGACGGGCCGGTGCTGATGGAAGCCGACATGGGCTACCAGATCGACAATATGGAAGGGCTCGACGTCTGGACCCGCGACGACGGCGCGCTGATGGTGTCGCTGGTCTCGGACGACAACCACTCGATGCTACAGCGTAATCTGTATCTGGAATTTGTGCTGCACGAGGATTGAGAGGCGGTCGGCAAAGGACGGCCGATAACAAGCTACAGCTTGGCGCCGGTTGCAGCAGGCCGGGGTCCGTTGGTCGCGATCCAGATGATTTGGCGTGCGCCGCGCTTGCCATTGGCTCGCACCTTGGCCTCCTCGACCGCGAAGCCCGCCTGCTTGAGCCGGCGGGTGAAACCGCTGTCGGGTCCCTGCGACCAGACCGCCAGCACGCCGCCGGGCTTGAGCGCTGCTCTCGCGCTGATCAGCCCGGCTATACTGTAAAGAGCATCGTTGGCCCTGTGGACGATCCCTTCCGGCCCATTGTCGACGTCGAGCAGAATGGCATCCCTAGCCGAGGCTTCCGATCGTATGATCTGCCCGACATCCGCCTCGCGAATGGTCACGCGCGGATCGTCGAGACAGCCGCCGAACAGCGAGGCCATCGGGCCGCGCGCCCACGCCACCACGGCGGGCACCAACTCGGCGACAACGATGCCGGCATCGGCGCCAAGCTCGGCAATCGCGGCGCGCAACGTGAAACCCATGCCCAGCCCGCCGATCAGGATTTTCGGCTGCCTGCGGCCGGCAATCCTTTGGCAGGACAGCCTCGCCAGCGCTTCCTCAGAACCGCTGAGGCGGCTGTTCATCAGCTCGTTCGAGCCGAGCATGATCGAGAATTCGGCGCCGCGTTGTTTCAGGCGCAGCGCGTGGTCGCCGTCAGGCGTTTTCGCGGTATCGAGTTGGACCCATGGGATCATGCTTGAGAACCTGTGAGCATGATCTTTTCCGAAAACCGGTTCCCACTTTTAGGGATCATGCTCTATGCCGCCAGTGCCGGCTGGCTCCAGCGGGCGGCAAGCAGCCGGTAGGGGATCAGCGCCACCACGGCTATGATCAGCTTCACGCCGAGGTCGCCGAGCGCCCATGACACCCAGCGCATGGCCTCGACCGGCAGCACGCCCATCAGCGGCGCGGTTTCGAGCGCAAAGCCATCGTTCGGGCCAGCGAAGGCGAAAGCCGCCGAAAAGGCGATCGTGAAGAACACCGCGGTGTCGAACACCGAGCCGACCAGCGTGCCGACGATCGGCGCCCGCCACCAGCTCTGCCGGCGCAACCGGTTGAACACGGTCACGTCGAGCAGCTGCGCGATCAGGAACGCGGTGCCGGAAGCCGCTGCAATGCGCACCAGCCGGTCGGCAGCCGTTTCGAATTCGATCAGGCCGCAACGGAACAGCAAGGGCGGGATGACGACCGAGCAGATCACTGCCGCCGCGAAGCCGACAAACACGATCCGGCGCGCCACAGCCGGGCCGTAGCGGCGATTGGCAAGGTCGGTGACCAGGAAGGAGAACGGGTAGGTGAAGGCGCCCCAGGTCAGAATGTCGGCCAGCGACAGGCCGCCGATTGCACCCTGCAGCGGGAACTGCACGAGGACGTTCGACGCCACCACGACAAGCGCCATGGCCGCAACGAAGGGCAGGTATCGGGAGAAAAAGCTCATTTTTTTATCCTGGGTAATGGAACCAGCGGGGTGTCATGCCGAGTTCGGACGACACTCCATTGCTGTTTGGCCATCGGATTTCTCCGAAAACCGCTTCGCACTTTTCGGTCCGATGCCGAAGGCGGTTGCCTGAAAAATTAAGCGGCCGGCTGTTCGGCGAGCTTCTTGGCGATCTGCTTCTTCAGCAGCCGCGCGCGCTGCGACAGCTCCTTGGCGTCGGCCTTGGCCAGGAACGCATCAAGGCCGCCGCGATGCTCGACCGAACGCAGCGCGTTGGCCGAAATGCGCAGGCGCACATTCTGGTTCAACGCTTCCGAGATCAGCGTCACATTGACGAGATTGGGCAGGAAGCGACGCTTGCTCTTGTTGTTGGCGTGGCTCACATTGTTGCCGGACATGACTGCCTTGGCAGTGAGTTCGCAGGTGCGGGACATGGTTCTAAACCTTCAGTTCTCGGTCTGGCCAAACATTCGACCCGCGCCGGGTGGCGCGCGGTTTCGGTCAGGCGGCCTTATGGAAAAAGTTGGCGTTCCATAGTTGCATTTCGGCGATGCGTCAAGCTCCGGCTTGCGCCCGGGTATGACGACGTCTTTCACATAAAGGCCGAAATTCAGTCTATAAGCGGTCGCACAAGGAGATGCCAGGCTGGAGTTGCACGCTTCTGCTGAAATCGAGGATCGATCCCGCAATGCTTCGTTCGTCTCATGCTCTCCTTGCCGCGCTCGCCGTGGCGCTGCCGACGGCAATTTCTGCCGCCACGCAACAATCCTTCAAGGGCGAGTATACGGTTTCGGTCCACGGCTTCTCGGTGGCCAAGGCAAGCTTTTCCAGCAGTTACGAAGGCGATACCTATTCGATCGAAGGCAGCGTCTCCAGCGCCGGCCTCGCCACAATATTCGACGACACGCGTGGCACGGTCTCGTCGAAGGGCAAGATTTTGGGCAAGCAATTGCAGCCGCAGGCGTTCCGCGCCGACTACAAATCGGGCGACAAGGCATCGATGATCCATATCCAGTTCGCCAACGGCACTGTTACCGCGACCAAGGTCGTGCCTGCGCCGAAGAAGCGCAATTCCAAGAAATGGATACCGCTGGCCGCCAGCCATCTCGCCTCGGTGCTCGATCCGATGGCCGCCACCGTCATCCATGCCGATAGTCTCGACAAGGTCTGCGGGCGCACGGTGAAGCTCTATGACGGCGAGATGCGCGCCGATCTGACGCTGACCTACGAGTCGAAAGGCTCGACCTCGGTGCGCGGCTATGAGGGCGATACCGTCACTTGCCGGCTGGATTTTGAGCCGGTGGCGGGTTATCGCAAGAACCGCAAATCCCTGGATTACCTGAGAAAGCGCAGCCGCATCATGGTGACGTTTGCACCGGTCGGCCAAACCGGCGTATATGCGCCGATCCACGCCACGGTCGGCACGAAAATCGGCACCCTTACCGTCAGCGCGGAGCGGTTCGAAGCGACAGATTAGGCGCGATCGCGCGCCGCCGGAGACGGACATGGGGCGCGCAACACTGATCGGCTTCTCGGCGGTCGCCATGTGGGCGCTGCTGGCGCTGCTTACGGACGCTTCCGGCAAGGTGCCGCCATTCCTGCTCTCGGCGATCACCTTCACGATCGGCACTGGCGTCGGGCTCGTCGCGCGGCTGTTCATGCCGGCCACCGCCGGGAGCGGGAAGATACCGCCGCAAGTGTGGCTGATCGGCATTGCGGGCCTGTTCGGCTATCACTTCTTCTATTTCACTGCGCTGCGCAACGCACCGGCGGTGGAGGCGAGCCTCATCGCCTATCTGTGGCCGCTGCTGATCGTGCTCGGATCGGCGCTGATGCCGGGCGAGCGCCTGGCCTGGAACCATGTCGTCGGCGCACTGCTCGGCCTTGCCGGCACTTTTCTGATCGTCACCAAGGCCGGCGGGATTGCCTTCGACGCGCGCTATGCCTTCGGCTATGCGATGGCCGGCGTCTGCGCCGTGCTGTGGTCGTCCTATTCGCTGTTGTCGCGCCGCTTTCCGTCGGTGCCGACCAGCATCGTCACCTGGTTCTGTGCGGCCACGGCAGCGCTTTCGCTTGTCTGCCATCTGATGCTGGAAGAAACGGTGCTGCCTGTCGGCGCCGGCCAGTGGCTGGCCGTGCTCGGCCTCGGCCTGATGCCGGTGGGCGCGGCCTTCTACGCCTGGGATATCGGCGTCAAGCGCGGCAACATCCAGGTGCTGGGCGCGGCAAGCTATGCCGCGCCGCTGCTGTCGACGCTGGTGCTGATATCAGCCGGTTTCGCCGAACCGTCCCTGCGCATCCTCGCCGCCTGCGTGCTGATCACCGGCGGCGCAGCGCTTGCGGCGAAATCGCTGTTCTTGCGCAAGAGGGCTGCGAGCGAGGCAGGGGCGTGATGCCGTTTCCCGGCGGCATCGACGCCGACGCCAATGCGACGCTGCTGTTTTCGCTGGCCGCCGCGGTGATCTACGCCTTCACCATCGACATGCCACAGACGCTTGCGCGTTCCGCGGTCAAGACGCTGGCCGTGGCGATGCTTGCTGTGCTGGCATCGCTGCAGGGCGGTCCGTGGCTGCTGATCGCTGCGCTGGCGCTCAGTGCTATCGGCGATGCGTTGCTGTCGCGCGACGGTGAAAAGGCTTTTGTCGGCGGGCTGGCCAGTTTTCTCGTGGCGCATGGGCTTTACATCGCGCTGTTCCTGCGCTCCGGCGAGGGGGTCGGGCTGCTCTCGGCCGAGCCGTGGCGCGCGGCGATTGCCGTGGCAATGGCCGTGTTGGCGCTCGCCATGCTTTTTGCGCTCTGGCGCCGTGTCGGCCCCGCCCCGCCTTCCCATCAGCGTCTATATCGCGACAATTTTTGCCATGGGCATTTCGGCGCTGACCCTGAGCAATTTCTGGGTCGTCGGCGGCGCCGTGCTGTTCATGGCGTCCGACGGGCTGCTCGCCTCGGAAAAGTTCCTGCTGAGCGCCATCTCGCCGCACCGCGACTGGACGCGCCGCGCGGTCTGGGTGCTGTATTATGCCGCCCAGCTGGCGATCACGATGGGTTTCCTGCTGGGCTAGGACTTCAGCCCGGTTCGGCCAGCTCGAAGGCGGCGAAATCGAAGCCCGGCGCCACGGTGCAGCCGGCCAGCGTCCACTCGCCCAGGCTACGCGCCGACTGCCACCAGCCTGCCGGCACAACGATCTGCGGCCGCTCGCCCGCCGCCAATGCCGTGCCGAGCACCTGCTCGATCACCGGCCCGTTTTCCCGATGCATCGACAGTGCCAGCGGGGCGCCGGCATAGAAATGCCAGACCTCGGCGGCGTCCTTGACGCGGTGCCAGGCCGACACTTGCTCCTGCTCCAAAAGGAAATAGATCGCGGTCGAATGGCCGCGAGCGCCTTCCGCGCCATCGCGAAAGGTCTCGGCATACCAGCCGCCTTCCGGATGCGGTTTCAGGCCGAGCGCCGCGATGATTTCGGCGGAACTCGTCATTTTCCTCAGACCTTCATGGATGCCAGACCATCAACGGTGCTCAGAAATTATCCTTGCGCTTGCGTATTTCGGCGAACACTTCGGCGTCGGAGGCGTTCTCCATGCCGAGATGCTTGCGGATTGCCGGATCGTGCCAGCGCAGGAACGGATTGGTCGACAGCTCCTCACCGATCGTGGTCGGCAGCGTCGGCTTGCCGTCGGCGCGCAGCGCTTCGATTTTTGCGGCGCGCTCCTTCAGTGCCGAATTGGTCGGGTCGACGGTCAGCGCGAAGCGGGCGTTGGAAAGCGTGTATTCATGGCCGCAATAGACGACCGTCTCGGCCGGAAGCGCCGCGAGCTTCTTCAACGAATCGTACATCACCGGCGGCTTGCATTCGAACAGCCGGCCGCAGCCGAGCGCGAACAGCGTGTCGGCGGTGAACGCCACTTTCGACGCCGGCAGATGATAGGAGACATGGCCCGCCGTGTGGCCGGGCGTGGCGATCACGTCGATCCTCTCCTCGCCGAGGTGGATGACCGAACCCTGCTCGACGGTTTCGTCGATGCCGGGAATCTTGGCCTGTTCCGCCTCCGGTCCGACGATGCGCAGCTTGTAGCGTTGCTTCAACGCCAGATTGGCCTCGACATGGTCGACATGGTGGTGCGTGGTCAGGATCATCGTCGGCGTCCAGCCGGTGCGCTCGATCGCAGCCAGGATCGGCGCCTCCTCGGGCGCGTCGATGATCGCGGTCTGGCTGCTTTTCGGGTCATGCACCAGCACACCGAAATTGTCGCTGCGGCACATGAATTGTTCGATTTCAACCGGCATCGCATCTCTCCACTGGAGCGGTTCATCGTTTCACGGAAGCGCCGAACCGCTCTATCTCTTTGTTTTGCGCAATTCCGGACGGAAAACCGTTTCACACTTTTCCTGGAATTGCTCTAGAGCGCCGCGCGTCCAGTTGGACGCACAAAGGACGCTTCTGACACTTTTTACCTGCTGCATCGTGTCTTCCGAAATCGAAACCGATTTCTGGCCGAGGCAGCAGTCGCCGCAGACATAGGGCGCTTGCCCGCGGATGTCATCGTCTTTGTAGAACTTGGCGCCTTTGTTGAACTTGGACAGCATCGAAGATAGCGTGCCGCGCATGCATTCCGATATCGTCGACCTTCGCTCGTTTTATTCGACCACGCTCGGGCGATTGGCCGAACGCTCGATCACCATGGCGTTGTCCTCGATATGGGCTGTCGTGCCCAATGAGCGGCTGGTCGGCCTCGGCTACACCTTGCCGTGGCTGGAGCGGTTCGGCACCGATGCCGAACGTGTCTTTGCCTTCATGCCGGCGACGCAAGGCGCGGTGGTCTGGCCGGCCACCGGGCCGACCGCGACCGCGCTGGTCTTCGATGAGGAATTGCCGCTGGTCGATGCCTCCATCGACCGCATGCTGCTCGTCCATTCACTCGAACATGCCGAGAACCCGCGCGAGACGCTGAACGAAATCTGGCGGGTGCTGTCGCCCGCAGGCCGCGTCGTCATCGTCGTGCCCAACCGGCGCGGTGTCTGGGCCCGTTTCGAGCATACGCCGTTCGGCAGCGGCCGGCCTTTCTCGCGCGGCCAGCTCACCGAATTGCTGCGCGAAGCGAATTTCACGCCCGCGGCCTGGTCCGACGCCCTGTTCTTCCCGCCATCGCGGCGACGCTTCATGATGCGGTTCCACAATGTGCTGGAGCGCGCCGGCCGCAGGTTCTGGCCGATCTTTTCCGGCGTCATCGTCGTCGAGGCGCAGAAGCGGCTCTATCAGGGTGTGCCGGTCGTCCAGCGCGCCTCTCGCCGCGTCTTCGTGCCGGTTTTCTCGCCGCATGGCGCCACAAGGCTCGGCCGGATATCGCCGAGCGGGAAGGCGCCGTCGCCGGGCCGCCGATGACGTTTTCGTGATCGGAATCACGCTTTTTCCCACCTATCTGTCGTGGGCGGGTTTGCTACCCGATTGAGTCGACTTGCTCACCGGTTTCAGCACCGCTTGCGAAGGGTCTTCATCTATGGCTGATCATCCGGATTTCGAGGCCAGCGCCAAGCCGATTGCCGCGTCGGTCGAGGCCAGCAGCCTGCGCGACCAGCTGGCGACAATCAGGCTGGCGCTGGCGACGTCGCCGATCCGCAAACAACTGCTCTGGGCCTGCCTCGGCATCGTCGCCGTCATTATTGCAACCTCGATCGGGCAGGTTCTGCTCAATCGCTGGAACGAGCCCTTTTACGACGCGCTGGCTCGGCGCGACATGCAGGGTTTCCTGCACCAGCTTCTGGTGTTTTCCGCCATCGCCGGCGGGCTTGTGGTGCTCAATGTCGGCCAGACCTGGCTCGACCAGACGATCCGGCTGAAGCTGCGTGAGGCGTTGACCGTCGATCTGATCGGTGAATGGATGCGGCCGGCGCGGGCTTTCCGGCTCGCCAACGCCGGCGCCATCGGCGTCAACCCCGACCAGCGCCTGCAGCAGGATGCCGGGCATCTCTCCGATCTTTCGACAGGTCTCGGCATAGGGCTATTGCAGTCGTTCATTCTGCTTGTTTCGTTCGTCGGCGTCCTTTGGTCGCTGTCTTCCGGCTTCGTCTTCCATGTCGGCGGCTATTCGCTGGCGATTCCGGGCTACATGGTGTGGGCCGCAATCCTCTATGCCGGCACCGCCTCCTGGCTGAGCTGGCTGGTCGGACGGCCGCTGATCCGCTTCAACAGCGACCGCTATACGCGCGAGGCGGAGCTGCGCTCCTCGGTGGTCCGCGTCAACGAGAATGTCGATGCCATCGCGCTTGCGCACGGCGAGGCCGACGCGCGACGGCGGCTTGAGCTCGACCTCGGCACGGTGCTGGGCGCGATGCGGCGCATCTACAGCGCCCAGATCAATCTTTCCTGGGTGACCGACACCTATGGCTGGATCACTGTCGTCGCGCCGATCCTCGTCGCCGCGCCGGTCTATTTCGCCGGTGACATCAGCTTCGGCGGGCTGATGATGGCTGTCGGCGCCTTCAACCAGGTGCATTCCTCGTTGCGCTGGTTCATCAACAATATCGGCGGCATCGCCGATTGGCGCGCCACGCTGATGCGCGTCGCCGATTTCCGCATCGCGCTTGCTGAAACGGATGTGCTCCACCACAGCGAGAGGCGCATCGAGTTCGGCGAAAATCCGGACGGCAGGCTGACATTCGACAAGCTCGAAATTGCGTCGCGGGATGGATGCACCAAGCTCGCCGAGCCCCATGTCGAGATCCGCGCCGGCGAGCGCGTCATGATCACCGGAGATCCGCGCGCCGGCAAGACGCTGTTCTTCCGCGCCATTGCCGGTCTGTGGCCGTGGGGAAGCGGGCGGATCGGCATGCCGGCCGGAGAGGTGCCGGCCTTCGTTCCCCGAAAACCCTATTTCCCGCTCGGCACGCTGCGCGAGGTGCTCGACCACGCCGATGCCGCGGTCAGCGACGCCGAGATCTCGGCGGTGCTTGCCGAGGTCGGTCTCGGGCGGCTGTCATCCTCGCTCGACCGGTCGGCGCGCTGGGAGCGCGAATTGAGCGATGACGAGCAGCGCCTGCTTGCCTTTGCCCGGCTGGTCTTGCGGCAGCCGAAATGGGTGATCATCGACGAGGCTTTGGACACGTTCGACGGCGCGACGCTGCGGCGGGTGTTGTCGATGCTGGAGGCGCGTCTTGCCGACGCCGCGATCCTCAATATCGGCCGTGGCCAGCAGAATATTGAATTCTTCCCGCGCTCATTGGCGATCGTGAAAGATTTCGAGCGACCGGCTCTCAAGCCAGTCCGCGTCAGGGCCGGCGCGATCGAACCGCCCCCGGCCGTCGCCAAAGCCCACCAACAGGCATAGCCGGCCGTAAGCTTTATTTTGCCGTGATCGCGGCGAAAGATTGCCGGCATCGTTCGGAAGCCTGCGGCGTTGGATTCATGCGACACGCTTTGAGTCTCTGCTTCGATGCTTGTCGTTACCCCAAAACCGCTGCGCGCTTTTGGGCGACCTGCGTCAGCCTGCTTGCCTGCCTTGCCCGTGCCCAGGCAGCACCTTTGGCCGCGCCTGCCGACACCATTGCCGTGGACGTCGAACTGGTGCTGGCGGTCGACATCTCGCACTCGATGGACGAAAAGGAATTCGCCCTGCAGCGCGCCGGCTATGTCAAGGCGCTGCGCCACCCCGACTTCATCAATGCGGTGCGTTCGGGCGTGAACGGCCGCATCGCGCTGGCCTATTTCGAATGGGCAGGCACCGTCCGCGACGACGCCGTCATTGCCTGGCAGGTCATCGACGATGCCGAGAGCGCCGAGGTATTCGCCGGCAAGATCGAGGCGCGCCCGTTCAGGAGCTTTCGCGGCACCTCGATTTCCAGTGCGCTCGCCTTCGGCGCCAAGCTTTTAGATGGAGCCGCTTTCGACGCGACGCGCAGCGTCATCGACATCTCAGGCGATGGCCCCAACAATATCGGGATGCCCGTCGCCACGACACGCGACGCCGCGATAGCAAAGGGCATCGTCATCAATGGCCTGCCGATCCTGATCAGCCCGTCGCCCAGCTTCAGCCATCTCGACCAATACTATGCCGAGTGCGTCACAGGCGGGCCAGGCTCCTTCGTGCTGCCGGTCTATGCCGCTTCGGAATTCGTGACCGCCATACGCCGCAAGCTGGTCCTCGAGGTCAGCGGTGTTACCGATCCTAATGCCGGTCCCGGGGCCGATCCCGGGTCCGTCCCGGTCGACGCGGCAGCACCGGTCGACTGTTTGCAAGGCGAGCGCGGTCGGCGGTTTTTCTCCGATCCGTATTTTCCGGAACTTGATCGTTAGACCTCAACGAATGGCGATCAGTCCCAGATGTCTCCGGACTCGGGCCGGCTGGCCGAAGCGACGGGTCGCCGTTATCGCTTCAGCAGGAACACCGCCTGCTGGCCAAAGAAATTCCAGAACCACCATGGCATCGACAGGCCGATTTTCTGGCCATTGGCGTCCAGCGCGGTTGCCTTTTCCACCGTTGCGCCGAGCTCTTCGCAGAGATTGACGAAGTCGCGGATGGTGCAGAAATGGATGTTGGGCGTGTCGTACCAGGAATAGGGCAGGTCCTTGGTCACCGGCATCCGCCCTTCGACGAACAGAGAAAGGCGTACCCGCCAGTGGCCGAAATTGGGGAAGGAGACGATGGCGTGCTTGCCGATCCTGAGCAACTCGTCGAGCACCAGCTTCGGGTTGCGGGTCGCCTGCAAGGTCTGCGACAGGACGACGAAATCAAAACCCTTGTCGGGATAGAATTTGAGGTCCTTGTCGGCGTCGCCCTGGATGACCGACAGGCCGCGTGCCACGCATTCGTTGACGCCGCGCTGCGACAGTTCCATCCCACGGCCGTCGACCTGCTTCGTTGCCTGCAGCAATTCGAGCAGCAGGCCATCACCGGAGCCGACGTCCAGCACCCGCGACTGCGGCGGGATGAGATCGGCGACGACTTCGAGGTCGACGCGCTGGGCGTGGTTGACACTCATGATCGTGCCTCTTGACTGGCGCATGACCTTGATCCGAAAAGTCTGCAACTTTTCGGGGCCATGCGCTGATGCCTGGCGCATGACCTTGATCCGAAAAGCCTGCAAACTTCAGGCGTCATGCGCTGCTGCCTGGCGCAAGATGCCGGTTCGAAAAGGCTGCAATCTTTGGGGGTCATGCGCTTAGCCCCTTGGCGCGGGCCGCCGACGCGATGAAGCCGTTGATGGCGGCGAACAGCTCCGGCTCGTCGAGCAGGAAGGCGTCGTGGCCGCGATCGGTCTCGATCTCGACGAAGGACACCGAGGCGCCGGCCGCGTTCAGCGCGTGAACGACCGAGCGGCTCTCCTCGGTCGGGAACAGCCAGTCGCTGGTGAAGGAGACGAGGCAGAAACGGGTCCTGGTGCCGGCAAAGGCGTCGGCCAGCCGGCCGCCATGATCGGCGGCGAGGTCGAAATAGTCCATCGCCCGGGTCATGTAGAGATAGGAGTTGGCGTCGAAGCGGTCTACGAAGGTCATGCCCTGATGGCGCAGATAGCTCTCGATCTGGAAGTCGGCGTCGAAACCGAAGGTGAGCGCTTCACGGTCCTGCAGGTTGCGGCCAAACTTCCGGTGCAGGGCCGCCTCCGACAGATAGGTGATGTGAGCGGCCATCCGCGCCACAGCCAGTCCCTTTTCCGGGCGCTTGCCCTGCTCGAAATACTTGCCGCCATGCCAGTCGGGATCGGCCATCACCGCTTGCCGGCCGACCTCATGGAAGGCGATGTTCTGCGAGGAATGGCGCGCGCCGGTGGCGATCGGCAGCGCTGAGAAAACGCGCTCCGGATAGCTCGACGCCCATTGCAGCACCTGCATGCCGCCCATCGAGCCGCCGAGCACCGAGAACAGTTTTTCGATGCCGAAATGGTCGACCAGCATCAACTGCGCCCGCACCATGTCGCGGATGGTGATGATCGGCAGGTCGAGCCCGTACGGCTTGCCGGTGGCGGGATTGGTCGAGGCGGGGCCGGTCGAGCCGAGGCAGCCGCCGATGACGTTCGAGCAGATGACGAAGAAGCGGCTGGTGTCGATGATCTTGCCGGGGCCGATCAACACCTCCCACCAGCCCGGCTTGCCGGTCACCGGATTGGTGCTGGCGACATGCTGGTCGCCGGTCAGTGCATGGCAAACGAGGATGGCGTTGGAGCGGGCGTCGTTGAGCGTGCCGTAGGTCTTGTAGGCGATCTGGAACGGCGACAGCAGCGTGCCGGCATCGAGCTTGAGCGGCTTGTCGGCGCCGAACCGCAACACCGGGCTCGACGGCTCGTCGGCCTCGTTGTTGGTTCTTTTCGTGCGCAGCGCGACCATCGCATCCTCTTACATCAACCCATCGTGTTTTCCGAAAGTCGATTGCGATTTTCGGGTCGATGCGACTGTCCGGCCGACTGCGGACAACAAAAAAACCGGCATTGCCTTCGCAAAGCCGGTTACAAGATGCAAACGGCCCTTTAGCGAGTTGTTTAACGTGGCTGCAAGCCGACCGGCCAAATCACCACGGGATTTCGCCTTCTTCTAGGACCGGCGCGCCTCGCCGTCAACGGCCAGTCACGCACCGATCATTGCCGCCTCTCGACATTCCAGGCCACGGCTTGTATTTCCGCGGCGGCTTCCAGTGTGGCGGATCCGAAATTCGCATCGCGTTGGAGCAGCGGAAGCGTTCTCGACGGATTTTTGCAATATGAACCAGGCATCGGATCAGGCACGTCCAACGCCCCGCGCGGGGATCATGGACATCGAAGCCTATGTGCCGGGCAAAAGCACGGCGCCGGCCGGCGTTGCCAAGGTCCATAAATTGTCGTCCAACGAGAATCCGCTCGGCCCCTCGCCGAAGGCGATAGAAGCCGCGCGCGACGTTGCGGCCAAGCTCGACATATATCCCGACGGCACCGCCAGGCGCCTGCGGGAGGCGATCGCCGAGGTGCATGGCCTCAATCCGGCGAACATCGTCTGTTCCAACGGTTCCGACGAGATTCTGGGCCTGCTTGCGCAGACCTATCTCGCACCCGGCGATGAAGCTGTGATCACCGAACACGGCTTCATGGTCTACAAGATCTACATCCAGTCGGCAGGTGCTGTCCCGGTCTCGGTCAAGGAAACCAAGGAGCGCGCCGACGTCGATGCGATCCTCGCTGCGGTGACGCCGCGTACCAGGATCATTTTCCTCGCCAATCCCAACAACCCGACCGGCACCTATTTGCCGTTCCAGGAGGTGCGCCGCCTGCATGCCGGCCTGCCTCGAAACGTGCTTCTGGTGCTTGATGCCGCCTATGCCGAATATGTCCGCCGCAACGACTATGAAGCCGGCGTCGAACTGGTGGCTGGCGCGGAAAACGTGGTCATGACCCGCACCTTCTCCAAGCTCGGCCTCGGCGGCGCGCGGATCGGCTGGATGTATGCACCGTTGCATATCATCGATGCGATCAACCGCGTGCGGGGTCCCTTCAACGTCAACGCGACCGCGATCGAGGCCGGCATTGCCGCGATCCGCGACCGTGCCCATGTCGAGCGCAGCGTGGCGCATAACGAGACCTGGCTGACCTGGGTGAGCCAGGAGTTGACCAGGCTCGGACTGCGGGTGACGCCGAGCGTCGGCAATTTCGTCCTCATCCACTTTCCCGAGGACAAAAAACATTCGGCGGCAGCTGCGGACGATTACCTCTGTGCGCGCGGCTACATATTGCGGCGCGTTTCCGGCTACGGCTTCCCGAATGCGCTGCGCATGAGCATCGGCACCGAAGAGGCCAATCGCGGCGTTGTCGCCGCCCTCGCGACATTTCTGAAAAGCTAGAACACCATGACATCACCGATGTTCGAAAAGATCGCGCTGGTCGGCATCGGCCTGATCGGCTCGTCGCTGGCCCGCGTCATCCATCGCGAAGGCCTTGCCGGTCATGTCGCCATCTCGACGCGCAGCGAAACGACGCTGGCGCGGGCGAAACAACTCGGCCTCGGCTCCTTCTACACGTCGGATGCGAAAGAGGCGGTCGGCGATGCCGACCTGGTCATCGTTTCGGTGCCGGTCGGTTCTTCGGGCGAGGTCGCCGAGGAAATCGCACCGGCGCTGAAGCAGGGCGCGATCCTCACCGATGTCGGCTCGACCAAGGCGTCGGTCATCGCGCAGATGCAGCCGCATGTGCCTGCCGGCGTGCATTTCATTCCCGGCCATCCACTGGCCGGCACTGAAAAATCGGGCCCGGACGCCGGCTTTGCCGAACTGTTCGAAAACCGCTGGTGCATCTTCACGCCGCTACCCGGCACCGACCCCGAAGCGCTGGAAAGGCTCTCGGAATTCTGGCGCCGCTGCGGCTCTAACATCGATACGATGGATCCCCAGCATCACGACATGACATTGGCCATCGTCTCGCACCTGCCGCACATCATCGCCTATAACATCGTCGGCACCGCCGACGATCTGGAGTCGGTGACCAAGTCCGAGGTCATCAAATATTCGGCCTCCGGCTTTCGCGACTTCACGCGCCTTGCCGCTTCCGACCCGACGATGTGGCGGGATGTCTGCCTGCACAACAAGGATGCCATCCTCGAAATGCTGGCGCGGTTCTCGGAGGATTTGGCCTCGCTGCAGCGGGCGATCCGCTGGGGCGACGGCGAAAAGCTGTTCGACCTTTTCACCCGCACCCGCGCGGTGCGCCGCTCGATCATCGAGGCCGGCCAAGACATCGACGTACCGGACTTTGGCCGGCAGGCAGTCGAGCACCCGGCCAAGGGATAGAGCATCGGACGCACAACGTGGGTACCGGTTTTGGCTCGGATGCTCAGGCAAAAGACAGAGCGGCGGCCCGATTCGATTTGAAAGGCCGCGCGCTCAGTCCGGCCAGTGAGCCGCCATCATCGCCAGTGTCTCGGCCCTGTCCGGCGCGCCCAGCCTGCCGCCGAAGCGCAGGCATTTGAGCGCGGCGGCGGCGCTGGCAAAGCGCAATGCCCGTTCGATCGGCATGGCCTCGGCCAGCCCGACGGCAAAGGCGCCGTGAAACACGTCGCCGGCGGCAAGCGTATCCACTGCCTTGATCCTTGGCGCCGCGACGTGGCGCACCGACGCTAACGAGCGGTCGAACCACCAGCTTCCCGCTGCGCCGCCGGTCACCGCTACGAATGCATCGGTGCGTCTGGCCAGCGTCTCAGCGGCCTCCTGCGGGCCTTGCTCCTCACCGCAGAGGATGAACGCCGCCGGCTCCGACGCGACGATGTGCGAGGCGAGCGGAAACAGCCGTTCCAGCACGGCCCGTGGCGCGGTGTCGGCGTCGAGTATGGCTGGACGGCCGATTGCGCGCGCCGCCGTCAGGGCCAGAGCTGCCGCGCCCGGCCAGCGCACGTCGACCAGGACGGCGTCGAATGCGGTGAGATCCTGAATGGGAAGCGCTTCGGGGTCGGCCTGGGCGAGCTTGTCATAGAACGGAACGATAATGCGCTCGCCATGCGTGTCGACCAGGATGGCCGACAGTGCCGACCGCGCCCCGGCGACGCGCCGGACAAAGCTGCAATCGACGCCTTCGGCCTCAATGCCTGCGACCAGCTGATCGCCGACGAGGTCGTCTCCCGCGCTCGCCCACAGCGATACCTCCGCGCCGAGACGGCGTGCGGCGCAGGCCGCGCTCGAAGCCATGCCCGAGGCGATCTGGACGCCGTCGGACGCGATGAACTTGCCCTGACGCGCCGGAAGCGTGTCGACGCGAAGGATCGTATCGAGCGTCAGCGCGCCAACACTCAGGAGCTTCACCGGGCGGTTCATCTATCTTCCTGTTTGGCCATGGTCTTTCCGAACTGGAGGTTCGCAATCATCGCCTAATCGACCGGCTTGATCCTGCCCAGCGGGATAAAACCGAGCGAGGCCTTGCCCTTGACGATCTTCAGGGGCATCGACGGTTCGTTGCCAAGCAGCGCCAGCCCGGCAAAGCCTGTCTTGATCTGGCTCTTCTGCTCGGGAATGGCCTTGCCGAGGATTGCCGCCACGGCCTTCGGGTCGCTGAGCTTGATCATCAGGTCGGCGTCGATCAGACCGTCGGCGCCGACCGACACCGGTCCGGAAACGGTGATGCGCGCGGTCCCCGACGACAGATCGAGCTTGCCGATATTGACCGCCTGGCCGCGCAGGCTCTTTGCTTGCGTCTTGATCAGCGCCATGCCGTTCTTCAGCGTCACGTCGCCGCTGCCGTCGAGCGGCGGCAGCACGCGGCCATCGATCGCCCCTGGATCGATTTCGAGATCGGTAAAGCTCCCGGTATAGTCGATGTCCTGGCCGTTCGGACGCAATTGTCCGGCCGCCGTCCCGGCACTGAACAGCTCGACCGGGTCAGTGCCGTCAGCCGGATCGGTCTGGGCGGACAGGCGCTCGGCCTCCAGTGAAACGCGCCAGGGCAGGGGCCAGGACAGTTTCAGGTTCGCTCGCAGAGCATCCCAGTCGATCCACAGCGGCGCCATCCCCGGCACGGAGGTCCTGAGCGGCCCGCGCAGGTCGGCGCCAGGCGACAGGGTCCGGGTGATGTGCATGACTGCGTTGAGGCTGCCGAGCGAGGCGGCGACGTTCCTGGTGTCGTCCTGATAAGCCAGGCTGTCGCAGGAGATGGCGAAGCTCGAGGGATAGCCGCTGACCATAAGATTGGCGCAGTCAGCCTCGATGCCATTGCCGTTGAGCTCGGCCACCGCTTTGCCGGCTTCGCTCTTGACCTTGTCCGCCAGATAAAACCAGCCGGCACTGTAGAGGCCGAACAGCACGACGATGAAAGCGCCGAGCCAGAAGAGGCGGCGGCGTAAATTCGGCGGGCGCTCGTCACTTGACGTCATGCTGCGGCTCTCGTTAGCGCGTGTTGCAGAGGGGGACTGTCGTTTCCGGCAACATCAGGTAGACGGAGAAGGATTGAAAAAACACCGATTCCAATACGGTGCTGCAACCAGGCTTGGCGATATGGGCGATTTTTGGGTTTTTGGCTACGGTTCGCTGATCTGGCGGCCGGGATTTGCGCATGTCGAGACGCGGCGCGCCCGCCTTCACGGCTACCGCCGTTCGCTGTGCGTCTACTCCTTCGTGCATCGCGGCACGCGCGAACGGCCCGGCCTGGTGCTCGGCCTCGACCGCGGCGGCTCCTGCATCGGGCTGGCTTTCCGCGTCCCCGGCGATCTGCGCAACGAGGTCATCACTTATCTGCGCGAGCGCGAGTTGGTCACCAATGTCTATCTTGAGCGCATGCTTAGCATTCGCCTCGACAAGGGGGGCACGCGTGAGGCCGACAAGGGTTGGGGCGAGAATGGCGGCGAGACGGACGGAGGCGAGACGGTCTCGGCGGTCGCCTATGTTGTCGATCGGACCCACGAGCAATATGCCGGCGCGCTCGATGCGGCCGATGCGGCGACCGTCGTTCGCGGCGCCGTCGGCCAGTCGGGAAAGAACGAGGACTACGTGCTCAGCACGCTGGAACACCTCGAGGCGCTGGGGATTCGCGACCACTGGCTGGAAGAGGTGGCGCGTCGGCTCGCGCCTTTGTGAAGCGCTGGTCAGTGGAAAAGTCGGCCGGCCCTTTGACGTCGGTGCGGCCCGCCATAGGTTAAGCCGGTCACGGGCTTTTCGCCCGCTCTTTCCTTTCCTCACGGAGATCAGCCTTGCAGAAACGTCGTCTCGGTCAAACCGACCTGTCCATCGCGCCGCTGGTTCTGGGCGGCAACGTCTTCGGCTGGACCGCCGACGAGAAAACCTCTTTCGACCTGCTCGACCGGTTCGTCGGCGCCGGCCTCAACGCTATCGACACCGCCGATGCCTATTCGCGCTGGGTTCCCGGCAACAAGGGCGGCGAATCCGAAACGATCATCGGCGAATGGATGAAAAGCCGCGGCAATCGCGACAAGGTCGTGGTGATCACCAAGGTCGGGTCGGACATGGGGCAGGGCAGGAAAGATCTCTCCGCCGCCTATATCGAAAAGGCCATCGATGCGTCGCTGAAGCGGCTGCAGACCGAAGTCGTGGATCTCTATCTGTCGCACTGGCCGGACCCGGCCACCCCCTACGAGGAAACGCTCGGCGCCTACCAAAAGCTGCTCGACAAAGGCAAGATCCGCCACGTCGGCGCGTCCAATCTCGATGCCGGCCAGTTGCGCGCCGCGCTGGACGTGGCAAGCTTGCGGGGCCTGCCGCGCTATTCGGTGCTGCAGCCAGAATACAATCTCTACGATCGCGCCTCTTTCGATGGACCGCTGCGCGATCTGTGCATGGCCGAGGATATCGGCGTCATCACCTATTTCAGCCTCGCCAAGGGGTTTTTGAGTGGCAAGTACCGCAGCGAAGCCGATCTCGGCAAAAGCGCGCGTGGCGACGACGTGAAGAACTATCTCAACGCGCGCGGCATGCGCGTCCTGGCGGCACTCGACGCTGTGTCGGCGCGTCACTCGGCCAAGCCGGCGGAAGTGGCGCTCGCCTGGGTGATCGCGCGGCCCGGCGTAGCTGCGCCGATCGCCAGCGCCACGACGCTGGACCAGGTCGACAGCCTCGTCCGCGCCGCATCATTGGAGCTCGGTCCGGACGATATCGCCGAGCTCGACAGCGCGAGCGCATAGACGCCAGCGCGAAGCGGCGGCTTGATCAAACAGCAGCCAAGAACCCTGCGTGGCCTGCGCCGGAAGGCTCCCTGCACGATCGTTCAAGACGCCCTGGTGTGCCCTGCCATACCCTTGCCGGCATCGCGCCTGGATACTGGTATACAGATGGCCGAACAGGTCTTTTCCCATCCGGAACTATGGCAGCAATTGCTCGCGCTTGTGCTGGCATCGGCGGTTGTGATGGGCAGTCCGGGGCCGGCGACGATAAGCGTCACCGCCGTCGGCGCCGCCTTCGGCCTGCGCGATTCGCTCCGCTATGCCTCGGGCATCATTCTTGGTACGGTCGCCGTGCTTTTGGTGGTGGCGACGGGCATTACGACCATGCTCGCCTCTGTGCCGACGCTCACACCGCTCCTGGCAGTGGCATCCGCAGCCTACATCCTCTACCTCGCCTTCAAGATAGCAACGGCCCCGCCTCTGGCCGTGCGTAGCGGCGGGGCGGCGCGTCCCACATTCCTCGGCGGGTTTCTTCTGGCCGTCGCCAACCCGAAAGCCTATGTGGCGATTGCCGCCGTATTTGCCGGCACGTCGTCCGCCGGTGAGCTCGATGCAGGGCTCAGGTTGGCGGTCCTCGCTTCGATGATCGTCGCCATCCATG
Source organism: Mesorhizobium sp. WSM4820 (assembly GCF_055811075.1). Lineage (NCBI taxonomy): Bacteria > Pseudomonadati > Pseudomonadota > Alphaproteobacteria > Hyphomicrobiales > Phyllobacteriaceae > Mesorhizobium > Mesorhizobium sp. WSM4820. Next base: position 96,061 of record NZ_JBVVQN010000017.1, read on the forward strand.
TCCTGTGGCTTCTCGCCGGGGCAGCGTTTGCGCGGTTCCTGCGCCAGCCGCTGGCCTCGCGGATCATTAATCTGACGTTCGCGGCAACACTGGTGTTGACCACGGCGCTGGCTGTGATTCGCTAGGGGACAGTGCCGCAAGCTTAGATGGTCAGGTCGGGGTATCGGAGCAAAGTTCCCCCAGCCGCTTTACCGCCGTCGGCGGCATTGGCGGCGGGTTTGGCGCCTGGGACGCCTCGATGAGCAGCTGGTCGCAGGCGGCTTCCGTCTCGCCGATCAGCCGTTCCATGAATTCTTGCTTGCCCAAACCCGCCGGGATCGGCGGCAGGAAGCGGGCCTTGATCGTGCCGGGATAGCGCAGGAATTTCCGCCGCGGCCAGTAGAGGCCGGCGACATGGGCGACCGGCACCACCGGAATGCCAAGCTGGGTATAGAGCTCGACGATGCCGTATTTATAGGCCGGCTCGTCGCCCGGCGCCCGGCGCGTGCCCTCGGGATAGATGATCAGCTGGCGGGGATTGCGCGCCAGCTCCTGCCTGGTCGCGGCGACCACCGCTTTCAGCGCCTTCGAGCGGCTGCCGCGGTCGACCGGGATCATCCGCATTTTCAGGATGTACCAGCCGAAGAACGGGATCCAGGTCAGTTCCCGCTTGAGGATGTAGATCGGATCCTGCAGGAACGGGAAAAAGGCGATCGCGTCCCAGAAGGACTGGTGCTTCGGCGCCAGGATGAAGGAACCCTCGGGCAGGTTTTCCTGGCCGGTGATCTCACTTTTGGTGCCGGCGATCTTGTCATAGAGCCACATGCTGGTGTGTGACCAGAATTTCGGCACGAACCAGGCACGGTGGCGCGGAGACAGGAAATAGTACGGGGTCCAGAGGATCATCTGGACGATCAGATTGACGTAGAAGACGAAGTTGAACGCCAGCGAGCGGACATAAAGCATGCAGGAAGAGCCCGGTGAGGAGGTGTGCGTTGGTTACACCAAGCGCGGGCAAAAAGGAAACCGTGCGATGGCCCGTTCGTCAGGTCTGCCACGTCTCTTGCACCAGCCGTTTCTTCAGGCGTGGGGCGGCGAAATCGAGGAACGCACGCAGTTTCACCGGCAACAGACCCTGGCCGGCATGCACGAGGCTGACCGGCCATGGCTGCGGCTCGAATGCCTCCAGCACGGTGCGGAGGGTGCCCGACCGCACTGCAGCTGTGATCTGGTAGGAAAGCACCCTCGTCAACCCGATGCCGGCAATCGCGGCATCGATCGCCGCTTCCGCGGTGTTGACCCGAAGCCGTGAGCGGATCGGAACGGTGAGTTCGGTCTTGCCCGTGGCAAAAGTCCATGCGGCGGGAGCGGTGAGTCCCTCGAAGGTGACGCAGTCGTGTGCCGCGAGGTCTTTCGGCGTCCGCGGCGTGCCGTGCTCGGCCAGATAGGCAGGGCTCGCGCAAACAACGCGCCGAATCGAGCCGATGCGGGTGGCCACCAGACTGGAGTCGGGAAGCTGGCCGATGCGGACGGCGAGATCGATGTGCTCCTCGGTCAATTGGGTTATCCGGTCCGCAAGCATCAGCCGAATAGCCACCTCGGGGTAGGCAGCGAGAAAGCCGGTGACGACCGGCAGCACATGCAGGCGGCCAAAGACGATCGGTGCGGTGATGATCAGTTCACCCGTCGGCGCGCTGTATTCGCCGGCGGCGGTCCGCTCGGCCTCGCCGACCTCGTCGAGAATGCGATGGCAGGCAGCGAGGTAGGCGTGACCTGCGTCGGTCAGCGTCAGCTGCCGCGTCGAGCGATTCAGAAGACGCGTCTTCAGATGCCGCTCCAGGTCGGAGACCTTGCGGCTGACCGTTGCAAGCGGGATGCCGAAACGGCGCCCGGCGGCCGAAAGGCTGCCGGCCTCCACCGCGGCGACGAAAAGTGACATGGCCCCGAGGCGATCCATACTTTCTCCCGGAAAATGGAAGGTATGATTGCATTAATGCCATCTGCATCCGGAAGATGGAAGGCGTTATCTCTTCGCTGGCTCTGGCTCCCAGCTCTGCTTCAAAGGAGGCCTTCCATGAATGCTCACGTCTTCACCAGCGATGTCGCCTTTACGCCAACCGTCAAGGCGATCCAGACCCGCAAAGGCTCACGCGAGGCCTATGCCCGCGTCGAACAGCGCGGCAGCTGGCAAGCTGATATCACGCCCGATCTCGCCGCCTTCATCGAGGCGCAGACCAGCGTCTTCCTGTCGACGGCCAATGGTGAGGGCCAGCCCTACATCCAGCATCGCGGCGGGCCGGCCGGCTTCCTCAAGGTGCTCGACGAGTGGACGATCGGCTTCGCCGATTTCTCCGGCAACAGGCAATTCATCACCCAGGGCAATCTGGACGACAACCCGCGCGCTTTCCTGTTCCTGATCGACTATGCGCATCGGCAGCGCATCAAGATCTGGGGCAGCGCGCGGGTCGTCGAGCAGGACGCCGAACTGATGGCGAAGCTGATGCCGGAAGGCTACAAGGCGCGCCCGGAGCAGATCATCCTGTTCACGGTTTCGGCCTGGGATTCCAATTGCCCGCAGCACATTCCACAGCGTTTCGAAGCGGCCGATGTGGCGGCGGCGCTGGCCGAGCGGGACAAGCGTATCGAACGTCTCGAACACGAGATCGCGCGGCTGCGCAGCATCTCAAGCGCCACTCTCAAGGAATGATAGCGCTGCCGGTTCCAGATCGGCTCAGTTCGGCGCAACAGCCTCGGCCAGCGCGATGCCGGTTGGCGTTGGCTTGACCGGCACGATGCCGCGCGCCAGCGCCAGCAGATATTTGTTGTATTCGGTGAACAGCACGCGCAAGGCTCTCGGCTTGGTCAGCCAGCCGCCATTGCCAAGATTGCTGTTGACCACCGGATAGGGCTCGAGCTTGGCCTTGTGCAGCAGCCGGCCCATTTCCAGCAGGCTGCGCGGCATGTGATAGTTGTTGGTGACGAGGATCACGGTGCCATAGGCGTGGTCTTCCACCCACTTGGCGCTTTCCTCGGCATTGCCGATCGTGTCGAGCGCGGCACGGTCGATGTCGACGCAGCAGGAAAACAATTCCTTGTCGCCGCGGGTCGCGACCTGAAGCTGGCGGCGGCTGGCGGAAGGATGCACGCCGCTGATCAGCAGCCGCTCGCCCTTGCCGGACGCCAGCAGGCCCATGGCCGCGTCGAGACGCGAATGGCCGCCGGTCAGCACGATGATGGCATCGGCCCTTGCCGGATTGGCGGGCGTTGCTAGACGGCTGACGGTGCTGGCGAACCAGCCAAAGCCGCCGGCAAACAACGTTGCCAGCACGAGCAGAAAGAAAGCTGACATGCGTAGCGCGCTCGCCAATCGGCCGGGCTTGACGCGCTCGCTTGAACGCGTGATCACCAAGGGCAACTGTCCAGCCATTCCGGTCGAGTCGCGCGCGTCCATCGTTCGTATCGTTAACTCCGAAATACGGCGTTTAGTAGGTCGGAAAGCACAAATTTCGTTACGCTAATTCTCTATTCGTGATCACCCTGCGTCCGGCTGGCGGACATCGATGTCGCTTAGATATGTGACGACGGTGACATGGGAGGTTGCCGCCGTCAGCGCACCGATGACCAGCACCATCAGAACCACGCCGAGATAGCCCGCCGAACCGATGGCGAAATTGCCGAACAGGGCGGTCGCCTGATCAGCCTGTGGCGTCGCCATGTTTCGCGACGACCACCACGAGAAGACAATGAAGACGAACACCGCCGCCGCACCCCCGGCGGCGGCGCCCTTCATGCCGGTGACGAGAAAGTGGTGGCGGAATTCGCGCGCGATAAAGCGCGCTTCGGCGCCGACGAAATGCAGCACCTCGATGATGTGGCCGTTGCCGGCCATGGCGCCGCGCGTCGCGAACACCACGGTCAGCACGGTTGCCGCCAGCATCAGCGCCAACACGGCGATGCCGATGGTCACAGTGGTGCGGGCCATAGCGACCAGCCGGTCGACCCAGGTGCGATGGTCGTCAAGCGAGGCACTGGGCAGTTTCGGCGTGATCGCGGCGCGCATTGCGGCGAAATCGGGCGGGTTGGTCTCGTCTATGGTGACGATGATCAGACGCGGCACCGGCAGCTCGTCGATGTTGAGACCCGAACCCAGCCAGGGCTCCAAAAGCCGCGCCGTGGCATCGCGGTCGACGATCCTGGCGCTCTTCACGCCAGGGAATTCGCCGGCGATCTGCGAGGCCTGGGCAAGTGCTGCCTCGATGTCGAGACCGTCCATCGGCTTGATCTGGATCGTCGCCTCGCGTGAGATCTGGTTCTCCCAGACCGAGGCGGTGTCGCGCACCAGCGTCACCGCGCCGAAGGTCAGGCAGGAGAGGAACGTCATGATGGCGATCACCAGGACCAGCGCCCGGCCGGCGATGTTCTGGGCGGGCACGATCGGCGCCATCTTGCGCTGAACGCGCTGCGTCCCAGCCCTGTCAGCGTGTTGGTCTTCGACATGGCGAGCGGAAAGATCAGTCATAGATATCCAGCCTTCCGCCGGACAGGATCATGCGGCGTGCGTCGACCTGTTCCATCAGGCCGAGGTCGTGCGTTGCGATCACCACGGCGGTGCCCAGCCGGTTGAGTTCGATGAACAGCCGCAACAGGCGTCGCGCCAGCGGCGGATCGACATTGCCGGTCGGCTCATCGGCGAGCAGGATTTCGGGCTGCTCGATCAGCGCCCTGGCGATTGCGGCGCGCTGCTTCTCGCCACCCGACAGCACCGGCGGCAGCACATGCATGCGCTCGCCAAGGCCGACCCATTTCAAGAGCTCGGTCACATCGGTGCGGTAGCTGGCCTCCTCGCGCCCGCGCACGCGTAGCGGCAAGGCCACATTCTCATAGGTCGTCATGTGGTCGAGCAGGCGAAAGTCCTGGAACACCACGCCGATGCGCCGCCGCAGATGCGGCAGCTCGGCGCGCGAGATGCGCGAGCGGTCTTTGCCGAAGATGGTGATCAGCCCACGCGTCGGCTTGAGCGACATGAACAAAAGCCGCAGCAGCGTCGTCTTGCCGGCGCCCGAAGGGCCGCTCAGGAACTGGAAGGAGCGCTCCGGTATGTGCAAGGAAATGTCGCGGAGGATTTCCGGACCCATGCCATAGCGGAGGCCGACATTTTCGAAGCGGATCACGTTCGACGACCTGAAACTTGCGGCGGCGACGAGGCAGCCTTCTCTGAGAAAAGACCATCGGCCGGCATGGTTAACCGGCGGTTAATTTTGGGGTTTTTTGGGCGCGTCACAAGGGGTTTCCGGGGGAAACGTTAACCATTTCCATTTACGCATAAGAAACGAAGAGCGAACAAGTGCGAAGTGCTGGGGCCGCGATGGCTGACGATCGAACCGCGCGCCCGGTTTCCGGCGAAATCATGACCGATACGGCCGCAAATCCTGCGCCGGCACGCATCATGCGTGATCCGCCTGGTGACATCGTCGACGCCGACTACGAGGTGCTGCCGCGTTTGACCGTCAGCACGGGCGTTTCACCGCCGCTTTTGCGCGTGATCACCACGCCATCGATCAAAGGCATGGACATGCTGCGCAAGCCGGTAGCGGCGATGGAACGGCTGCGGGCGTCGCGCGGCGGGCCGATCTTCTGGATCGCCGGCCTCAGTGCCGCGTTTGCAGCCTTCTGGATCTCGGGCGGGCACGCACTGGTGCGCCAGACGCCGCTTCTTCTGGCGGCGCGACAAGCGGGCGCTGCCCTGACCATTTCAGGCGTTACGTCGCGTATCGATGCGTCCGGGCCGCAACCTGTCCTGTTCGTCGGTGGCGAGGCCGCGAATGACGGCGCCAGCCCGTCGCCATTGCCACCGCTGGAAGTCCGGGTCACCGGCAATGACAGGCGCACAACCCGTTACAGGCTGGCGACATTTAACCGTTCGCTGGCGCCCGGCGAAAGATTTGGCTTTTCCAGCCGGCTCGACGTGCCTAAAAACGGGGTCAAGACCGTCTCGGTCAGCTTCGCCAATTAGCGGCGATCATTTCTGAAAGGGCAGCCAATGCCAATCGTGCGCGGCAAGGATATCGAGGTCCTGTTTTCGGCGTCGGCGATCGCCCGCCGCAATCTGGAGCTCGCCAAGGAGATCGCCGGGCACGATTATCACGACCTTCTGGTGATTTCGGTGCTGAAGGGATCGTTCATCTTCGCCGCCGACCTTATCCGCGCAATGCACGATGTCGGCCTGTCGCCCGAGGTCGAGTTCATCTTCATCTCCAGCTACGGCGCCGGCACCACCAGCGGCGAGGTGAGGGTGCTGCGCGACATCGACAATGAGGTCGCCGGCCGAGACGTGCTGTTGATCGACGACATCCTCGAATCCGGCAAGACGCTGTCCTTCACCCGCGACCTGATGCTGTCGCGCGGCGCCAAAAGCTGCGCCATCGCCGTGCTGCTCGACAAGCGCATGCGCCGCCAGACCACGCTCAACGCCGACTATGTCGGCTTCGACTGCCCCGACTATTTCGTCGTCGGCTATGGCATGGATGTGGCCCACGCCTTTCGCGAACTGCCGTTTGTCGGCGTCGTCAAGGGCGACGCCTAGATTTATCTTCGATGCGGTTGCGGTTCAGGAAAAGTCAACTTTTCCACGCCAACATTCGGCTATGGCAAAGCTCCTGATCGTTGAGGACGATGAGTCCGTCCGCACCCTCGCTGCTCGCGCGCTCGAACGCGCCGGGCATATGATCGACATCGCCGCCGACGGCGCGCAAGGGCTTGCCCTGATCCGCGCTGCACGTGGCGGCTACGACCTTGTCGTCTCGGATATCCGGATGCCGGAGATGGACGGCATCCAAATGGCCAAGGCGGCTGCATCGCTTTTCCCGGCGATGAAGATCTTGCTGATGACCGGCTATGCCGACCAGCGCGAGCGCGCCGAGGAATTGAACGGCGTCATTGTGGACGTCGTGCAGAAGCCGTTCACGCTGGCCGAAATCCGCGCGCGCGTCGAACAGGCGCTCGCCTGTTTCGCTTAAGATTCCGCGCAGTCATGCCGGATCGCAGGTCGCTGCGATTGCCGGCGCGCTGTTCCGGCGCCGGCTGGCGTTGAGCGCGAACAGACCGGCGCCGATGATGAGAGCGGCGCCGATGACGGTGGTCGATCGCGGCACTTCGGCAAAGAACAGGAAGCCCCACAGCGGCGACCAGATGATGCCGGTGTATTCGAAGGTGGCGACGCCGTTGGCCGGCGCCAGCCGGTAGGCCTGCGACAACAGGATCATCCCGGCCGAAGCCACGACGCCGCAGGCGGCCATCGTCAGGAAGTCGATTGACGTCGGCCAGATCCATGGCCTGACCAGGAATTCGAGGCTCGGATGCGTGGCATGAGCTATTCCTGCCAACCAGAACAGCCCGGCGACCGCCGCAGCGCCCAGGAGATAGACGCCGTTTTGATAGAACGCCATGACTGTGGATGATTCGGTGTCGCCGATCTTGCGGGCCATCAACTGCGAAAAACCGTACAGCACCGCCGAGGCCAGCGACAGCAGCGCCGCCCAGTCGAACAGCCCGGCGCCGGGTCGCAGCATCACCAGCACGCCGAGCATGCCGACCATGACGGTGACCAGCGTCTGCCCCGCTACCCGTTCGCCGAGATAGGGGCCGGCAAGCGCCATGATGAACAGCGGTGCCATGAAATAGAGCGCCACCGCGTCGGCAAGCGGCAGGGCGGCGATCGCCAGGTAGTAGAGCGTGTAGGAGGTGAACAGGATCAAGGCGCGCATCGTCAGCATGCGAAACCGCTTCGAAAAGATCGCCCTGAGCCCGACATCGGCATGAACCAGCACGAGAAGAATGGGCAGGGCGACGATCGAGCGGATCGCCATCACCTCGGTCACCGGATAGGTGCCCGATACGGCCTTGATCAGCGGATCCTGGAGCGAGAACACCAGAACGCCGAGGCAAAGGCTTGCCATGCCGAGGACGATCCGGTTCTGCATGTCGTTCGACGGCTCCTTGCGTGCGCGGCCCGAGAGCCGGGCCCGCGCAACTTTGTTTATGCATATCGCCCAAAACCGCTTCGCACCCTCGGGTCAGGGCCAAGGTCAGGCCCGAGGACATGCTTTTGGGCGACCTGCATCAAAAAGAACCCGCCACCATTTCGGGCAGCGGGTACGAGTGAGGACTTTTTTGGTCCGCAGCCGATTTCGCAGCCGCGTATCCAATGGGTGAAGCGACTATTATCCGCCGTTTGACATGTTGCAAACGAATTGGAATGATGCCAGCGATCAGATTTTCTTATGGCGGACAAATGAAGCCCACGCTCGACAGCGATCTGCTGCGCACGTTCGTCGCGGTCGCCGACGCCGGCAATTTCACCAAGGCTGCGGTGCAGGCCGGCCGTACCCAGTCGGCGGTTTCGATGCAGATGAAGAAGCTCGAAGATATGGTCGGCGACAGCCTGTTCGAGCGCGGCTCGCGGGGTGTGGCGCTGACGCGCCGCGGCGGCGAGCTCATCGTCAACGCCCGCCGCATCGTGTCGCTGCTGGACGAGACGGCGGCATCGATGGTCGCGGCGCCGCTTGGCGGACCGGTGCGCATCGGCATTCCGGAGGAATATGGCCACGCGATCCTGTCGCGCGCGCTCGGCGCCTTTGCCAAGCGCCATCCTCAGGTCGACATCACCGTCCGCTACGCGCATTCCGGTGCGCAGATCGCGGCGCTCGCCGCCGGCGAGCTCGATCTGGCGGTGGTGTTCGAATGGCAGGACCTCTCCGGCGGTGAGGTGCTGATGCATGATCCGACCGTGTGGGTGACGTCGGAGCTGCACCATATGCATGAGGAGCGGCCGGTGCCGATCGCGCTCTACAATCGCGCCGGCTGGTGCAAGGATTTTGCGATCAAGTCGCTGGAACAGCGTGGTCTCGCCTATCGTGTCGCCTATACCAGCGATACCAATGGCGGCCTGCGGCTTGCCGTCACCTCCGGGCTGGCGATTGCGCCGATCTCGCGCAGCAACATCCCCGCCGGCTGCCGCGAGCTTACCGCCGCCGACGGATTCGGCGACATCGATTCCTCGAACGTGGTGCTGCGGCGCAATCCGAATGCTTCCGGCGAGGCCATCGCCAGCATGGAAGAGGCGATCCGCGAGGCGTTCACCAACCGTTAGAGCAGGCCGGCTTTACTTCAGCTCCAGCAGCCGCTCCAGATAGCTGCGCTCGATGTCGGGGCTGAGCGCGTTGCCGAGCCGCTTGCGGATCGCGTCGAGGATCTGGCGGGCGCGCTGCACGTCGATCTCGTCCGGCACCTTCACCGAATCGCCGAAATCTGGACCCTCGGTGGCGCGTGGCCGGCCGAGCGGATCGCGGTCGGCATTCTGCTGGCGGCCGCCGCGCTGGCCTTCGCCCTCGTCGCCCTGCATGGCCTGCAATTGCTTCATCATGTCCTTGGCGCCCTTGCGCAACGCTTCCAGCGCGCGGCCCTGGTGACCGACCGCCTGATCGCCATCGCTGTCGCCAAGCGCCTGTTCGGCATCGCCCATGGATTTGCCGGCCTCGCCAAATCCCTCATTGGGCTCGAGCCCCATGCCTTCCAGACCCTTTCTCAACTGGTCGAGCTCACTTTGCAGTTTGCCCTGGCCTTCCTGCAACTGCTTCAGCGCGTCGGCGAATTCCTCCGGCGTCATCGGCTTCGGCCGGCCGAGCGGATCGCGGTCTTCGCCTGGGCCGGGCTGCTCGCCCTGTTCGCCCATTTGGCCCTGCTCGCCGTTCTCGCCGAGCTGCTCGTCTCGGTTCTGCCCACGCTGTTGCTGGCCGCGCTGCATCTGGTCCATGCGGAAGGTTTCGTTCATCATCTCCTGCTGGCGCCGCATGATCTCGCCGAGCTTGTCCATCTGCTGGCGCATTTCGCTGTTCTGCTGGCCGCCCTGCTGCTGACGTCCGGCCTGCAGGTTGTTCATCATGTCCTGCAGTTGCGAAAGCAATTGCTGCGCGCTGTCGCGATCGCCGGACTTCGCCAGATTCTCGATCTGGTCCATCATCCGTTCGATATCACTCTGGCGCAGTTCCTGGCCGTTCTGCTGCATCTGCGGCGCGTTCGGATTCTGCTGCGCACGCTGGGCGAATTCCTGCAGGAACTGGTTCATCGCCTCGCGCAGTTCCTTCATCGCCTTGTCGATTTCCTCGTCGCTGGCGCCGTTCTTGATCGCGTCCTGCAACGCCTGCTGCGCCTGGCGCAGCCGCCGCTCTGCGTCCGAAAGATTGCCTTCCTCGATGCCGAGCGCGATCTCCCAGAGATAGGCGACCTCGTCGCGCAATTTGTCGTCGTTGTCGGCCATCTTCAGCCGGGTGCGGGCGCTCATGATGGCGAGGTAGTGCGCCATATTGTCGAACGTGTCTTCGGGCCTGAGCGTGATCGCATCCATCAGGTCGAGCACGCGGCTCTTGGCGTTGGCGTCGAGCGCCAGCGCGCGGCGCTGCTCGATCACGGCCCTGGCCAGCGGATTGGAGAATGGCCGCTCCGGCATCACCAGGGTCCTGGTGTCGCTGGTTGCCGTATGGCCGGCATCGTCGGTGGCGACAAGCCTGAGCTTGATGTCGCCGCCGGCCCAGACATGCTCGGTCAGGTCCTTCGTGGTCTTGGCGGCATTCCCCTTGACGCCGCGGCGCGGCAGTGTCAGCGGCATTTCGGGCGGGCCATAGAGCGGATGCGCATTGGGCGCCGGTGGGTCGGCCAATATGAAATCCGCCTTGGCGGAGGCCGCGCCATAGTCGTCGTCGATCTGGTAGTTGAGTTCGAAGGAGCCGTTGACGGCGCGTTTAGGCTCGCCGACGAAACGGATTTGTGGCGGCTTGTCCGGGATCACCGCGAAGGCCCAGCTGCCGAGTTCGTCGCCGCCCGAGTTCAGCGTCAGCGTGCCGTTGGCCGTCAGCTTTCCGGTGAACTGGCGCACCGTGGAGGGCGTTGCCGTGGAGGGCGTTGCCGCCGCCGGCTTGGCCGCGTCGGCCTGCTGCCCGGCCGGCTCGATGGTGCGGGCGTTGCCGTCGGCGTCGGCATAGCTCAGCGTTTCCTCGCCCGAGCCGCCGGTGACGCGCAGCGACACATCGCTGCCCTCCGGAACGGTGAAGGTGGACGCAGCCTGATTGGCATTGCTGGCAAGGGCCGGGTTGGCGAGGGCTGGGGAAGTGAGGAAGACCGGTGCCCTGCCGGTGTAGGCCGGCGGTGTCACCCAGGCGTCGATGCGCGGCGGCACGGCGTCGCGCGCCGCGTGGGCACTGAACCCGTCCGCGATGCGGCCGCCCGACGGTCCGAACGAGAAGGCGAAAGCCGTGACCAACACAAGCGCCGCCACGGCGCGCAGCCCCCACGGGTCGCGCTCCGGCACCCGGGTGCGTGGCAGGTCGCCACCGAGGTTGCCGAGTTTTTCGGCCATGCGTTTCTGGTGCTCGCGCCACAGCGCTTGCGAAAAAATGCTCTCCCTGCCGCTCGGCCGGTCCGTCTGCACCAGCACCGGGCTGTGCAGCAATAAGTTGGCCGCCTCGATGCGTCGATCGATCTCGGCACTGGACGGCACCCGGAAGAAACGCAGGGGATAGAGCGCGACAAGGGCTGCGATGGCGAACACAGCCACAACACCGATGCGCGCCATGTCGGGCAGCAAAAGGAAGAGGCCGAGCCACGAGACGCTGAGGAACAGGCTGGCGACGATGACGAGCGGCAGCAGCAACGGCCAGCCGCGCTCGACAGTCATCGAGACCCGCGTCGCCAGCCGGCTCACGGCAAGGCGCCCGGCCAGGCTGCGATCGCTGGTTAAGGTGGGTCGTTGCGTCATCGGCCCTTCCTGTTCGGGCGGGATAACCCGAACCTCACAAATCTATCGCACCGGCCCGAAAATCGGATGCGAAGGACTCAAAGTCTTAGATGCACGTCGCTCCAAACATACCAAGAAACACGGCGAAGGCGAGGCAGTTCCCTAAAACGTGAACAGGACTGCCCCCGCTATCGTCAGAATCTAGCCGGATCGGCGTTTGCACCGCAGACCAGCACGGCGACACGCTCGCCCGCAGCCGCCGCGTAGCGGCCCGACAGGAGCGCCGCGAAGGCCGCGGCGCCGCCCGGCTCGGAGATGATTCGCACCCGGTCCCAAAGCGCCGTCTGCGCGGCGATGATCTCGTCGTCGCTGACCAGTATGGAACGCTCGACGAAGGCCTCGGCGATCGGAAACATCATTTCGCCGACGCGCTTCGGCGCCAGCGAATCCGCGGCGATGCCCTCAGTCGGCGCATCGACGGGCCGGCCGGCCTCGAAGGCGCGATGAAGCGTCGGCGCGCCCTCCGGCTCGACGGCGATGATCCTGATGCGGCCGGCAAACCAGGCGGCGATGCCGCCGATCAGGCCGCCGCCGCCGACGGCGACCAGCAGCGTGTCGAGTTCAGGCAGGTCGGTCTCGATCTCGAGGCCGAGCGTGCCTTGCCCGATCAGCGTTTCCTCCTGGTTGAACGCATGGATCTGCAGCGCGCCGGACCTTTCGGCAAAGTCTTCGCTGGCGGCCAGCGCTTCGGCATAGCGTGCGCCACCGACGACCAACTCGGCGCCATAGCCGCGGATCCGTTCCAGCTTGGCCGGCGGGCTGACTTCGGGAACGAAGATGGTTGCCTTGTGGCCAAGCCGCATGGCGGCGTAGGCGACCGCGGCACCATGATTGCCGCCCGATGCCGCGACGACTCCAGCCTCGGGAACCGGCCGCTCGAGAAGATTGGTGAAGGCGCCGCGCGCCTTGAACGAGCCGGAATGCTGCAGGCATTCGAGCTTCAGGTCGATGCCAAGAGGCGGACGGCCGAAATCGGCCATGTCGACGCGCAGCACCGGCGTGTGGCGCACGAATGGCCGGATGCGCGGCTCCATTGCGGCGATGCGTTCGCGGGTGATGCTATTGCCGTTCAGCATGGTCTGCTCCCAAGGGTTGACATCACTTAGTAACTTAGCAAAATGGCTAAATGCAAGAGGTTGATGTCTTCAAGGCGATCGCCAACGAGCGCAGGCTGCAAATCCTCGATTGGCTGAAGGATCCGCGCGCGCATTTTCCGCCGCAGACGGATGGCGATCTGGTCGAGGACGGCGTCTGCGCGCTGCTGATCGCCGAAAAGCTGGGGATTACCCAGGCGACGCTCAGCGAGCATATGCGGGTGCTGACCCAGGCGGGCCTTCTGCGCAGCAAACGTATCAAGCAGTGGACGTTCTATCGCCGCGACGAGGGCAGGATCGCCGAGACCAGGGCGCTGATTCAGCACCGGCTGTAGCGCTGCAGACGATCCATTCTTGTTTGACCATGATCTTTTCCGAAACCGACTTTTTCGGGATCATGGGTCTATTCCAGCCAATCAGGAAGCGAATCCAGGCCGATCAGCTCGTCATAGGTCTGGCGCCGGCGCACGACATGGAAACGGTCGCCGTCGACCAGCACTTCAGGCACCAGCGGCCTGGTGTTGTAGGTGCCGGCCTGCACCGCGCCATAGGCGCCGGCGGTGGCGACGGCGATCAGGTCGCCGGCCTTCAGCCGCGGCAGGTCGCGGTCGAGGCCGAGATAATCGCCGGTCTCGCAGACCGGGCCGACCACGTCGACCGTCATGCGCGGCCCCGCGGCCGGCTGCTGCACCACCGGCTTGATGTCATGGAAGGCGTCATAGAGCGTCGGCCGGATCAGATCGTTCATCGCGGCGTCGACGACCAGGAAATTCTTGGCGTCGCCCTCCTTCACGAAGATCACCTGGGAGACCAGGATGCCGGCATTGCCTGATATAAGCCGGCCCGGCTCGAACATCACCTTCAGCCCGAGCTTGGCGACGTGCTTCTTGACGATCTGAGCATAAGCGTCCGGCAGGGGAGGCGGGCTATTGTCGACGCGGTAGGGAATGCCGAGGCCGCCGCCGAGGTCGATATGCTCGATGGCGTGCCCGTCGGCGCGCAGCACGCCGACCAACTCCACCAGCAGCGCAAAGGCGTCGTCGAAGGGCTGCAATTCGGTGATCTGGCTGCCGATATGCGTGTCGATGCCGGTGACCTTGATGCCAGGCAGCTCAGCTGCGCGGGCATAGACCTTTCGCGCCTTCTGCCAGGGAATGCCGAACTTGTTCTCGGCCCTGCCGGTGGAGATCTTCTTGTGGGTCATGGCGTCGACATCCGGATTGATGCGCAGCGAGATCGGCGCCACCTTGCCCAGCGCCGCGGCGCGGGTCGACAGCAATTCCAGTTCCGGCTCGGATTCGACGTTGAAGCACAAAATGCCGGCCGAGAGCGCAAGATCCATTTCGCGCGCGGTCTTGCCAACGCCGGAAAACAGGATCTTGTTGGCCGGAATGCCGGCGGCCAGCGCGCGGCGCAGTTCGCCTTCCGAGACCACGTCGGCGCCGGCGCCGAGTTTGGCCAGGATTTTTAGCACAGCCTGGTTGGAATTCGCCTTCATGGCGTAGCAGACCAGCGCGTCGAGCCCGGCAAAGGCCTGCGCAAACACGCGGAAATGCCTGGTCAGCGTCGCCGTCGAATAGCAATAGAACGGCGTGCCGACGCTTGCGGCGATCTCTGATATCGCCACGTCCTCGGCATGCAGCACGCCGTCGCGGTAGTCGAAATGGTTCACGAGAGTGGTTCCGGAAGTTGGAGCACGATGAGATCGGCCGATCTCATCGGCTCTAGATCAACGGGTCGAGAATGAACTTCTTGTCCTCGACCGGTTTTTCCGGCTCCGGCGGCACGGGCTGCTCTGCCTTTTGGGCATCCTTGCGCGCCTGCACGGCCGCCTCATAGGGCGTATCGAGCCCGGCTTTCCTGCCGCAGGCCGTTACGGATGCCAGCGCCGCCAGCAGCGTCAGCGTCACCAAAATCCTGCTTGCGGTCATCGATCCATCCGTCCGAAACTTTTGCCCGCCGCTTTTAGCCGAGTTTTTCCGGCATTGCACCTAGTGTGGTGGATTTGAAGTTCCCGGCATTGACGGCATTCGCGTTGAGGAACTTCAAATCCAAAAACCACACTAGAATTCATTGAATTACTCGTGCGGCTTTTGAATCCGAAATTCGCTCGCCGCGCTGCTCCAACGTGATGCGAATTTCGGATTCACCGCACGAGCATCACGCCCTCGCAATGCGCTTTTTCCAGTAGCGGATCTGCTTCCTCACTTCCGATGGCGCGGTGCCGCCGAAGCTCGTGCGGCTCTTCACCGAGTTCTGCACGGCAAGCACGGAAAACACGTCCGCCGTGATGCCGGGGTGAATGGATTGCAAGTCTTCCAGCGGCAGCCTGTCGAGCCCGATCTTCTTCTCTTCGGCCAGCGCTACCGCGCGGCCGGTGACATGATGCGCCTCGCGGAACGGCAGGCCGAGGCTGCGCACCAGCCAGTCGGCGAGATCGGTCGCGGTCGCATAGCCTGACCCGGCGGCCTTCCTCATGGCGGCGGCATTCACCGTCATGTCGCGCACCATGCCGGTCATCGCCGCCAGCATCAGGTCGAGCGTCTCGGCGGCGTCGAACACGGATTCCTTGTCTTCCTGCATGTCCTTGCCGTAGGTCAGCGGCATGCCCTTCATGACAGTCAGCAGGCCGACCAGATGGCCGGTGACGCGGCCGGTCTTGCCGCGCACCAGCTCGGCGGCGTCGGGGTTCTTTTTCTGCGGCATGATCGAGGAGCCGGTGGAGAATGAGTCCGACAGCCTGACGAAGCCGAATTGCGGCGTCGACCAGATGATGATTTCTTCGGCTAGCCGCGACAGATGCGTCGCGCAGATCGCCGCCAGCCCCAAAAACTCGAGCGCGAAATCGCGGTCCGAAACGCTGTCGAGGGAATTGCGCATCGGCTCACGGAAGCCGAGCGCCCTGGCCGTCTGGTGCCGGTCGATCGGAAAGCTGGTGCCGGCAAGCGCGGCCGCACCGAGCGGGCTTTGGTCCATCCGTTCGATCGCGTCGCGAACACGCGACAGGTCGCGCGAAAACATCTCGACATAGGCCATGCAGTGATGGCCGAAGGTTACCGGCTGCGCCGCCTGCATGTGGGTGAAGCCCGGCATTACCGTTGCCGCATGCTCCTCGGCCCGCTCCAGGAACGCCGTAATCAGGCCCTTCAGCGCCTCGGCGACGCGAAAGCACTCGTCCTTGACCCATAGCCTGAGATCGACCGCCACCTGGTCGTTGCGCGAACGGGCGGTATGCAGGCGGCCGGCAGCCGGGCCGATCAGCTCGGCAAGGCGGGCCTCGACATTCATGTGGATGTCTTCCAGCCTGGTCGAGAACTCGAACGTGCCGGCTTCGATTTCTGCCAGGATCGTGTTCAGCCCGTGAGCGATTTTTTCTTGATCGGCCGCCGAAATAATGCCGGTTTGCGCCAGCATCTCGCTGTGGGCGATCGAGCCTCTGATATCCTGCGCGTAGAGTTTGCGGTCGAACGAGATCGACGCGTTGATCGCTTCCATGATCGCGGCCGGACCCGAGGCAAAACGTCCGCCCCACATCTGGTTGCTGGCCTTCTTGTCGCTCATCGCTATAACCCGTGCTTCCGGAGCAGTTTTAAAAATGGCAGACGGCAATCGATTTTTCCCGGCCCCGCGCCTCATCCTCGCCGCTTTGGTGGCAGGCGTGCTTGCCGGCGCGGTCGCGGTATATGTCAGCGAAAGCGGTTCTGGCAACAACGCCCCCGCTCAAGTCGCCGTTGGCGACAGCAAGGACGATGTCGCCTGCGCCGCCAAGGCCGACCGCGCCAAGACGGTCGCGGCGGCTGCCACCGGCCAGGTTGCAGCACTTTTGCCGGCCGATCCGCCGCAATCGCTGAAGGGTCTTGCCTTCAACAGCCCCGACGGCAAGCCGATGACGCTCGCCGACCATGCCGGCAAGACGGTGCTGCTCAATCTGTGGGCGACATGGTGCGCGCCTTGCCGCGCCGAAATGCCGGCGCTCGACGCGCTGCAGAACGAAATGGGCAGCGATGCTTTCGAGGTCGTCGCGGTCAATGTCGATGCCGGCGACGACGCTAAACCGAAGAAGTTCCTCGAGGAGACCGGCGTCAAGGCGCTCGGCTACTACCGTGATTCGACGATGGCGCTGTTCAACGATCTCAAGACACGCGGCCTGGCGCTCGGCCTGCCGGTCACCACGCTGATCGACTCGGAAGGCTGCCTGATTGCCCACATGAACGGCCCGGCCGAATGGTCGAGCCCCGACGCCAGGCGGCTGGTCGAGACGGCGCTCGGCAAGTCGGACTAACGCATGTCGCGCAATAGTGCGCTCTTTAGGAGGCGCCGGCGATTGCCGGTCGTCATCGTTGTTCGATTGGTAAGCCGGCTTTTCAATTGCTTTCCATCGGCTCTCATCTCGAAGCGCACGCCACTTTAAGTGGAAATCAAGTTCATCGGTCCGCAACAAAACCGTTGTCCAATTGTCACGGGCGGCACATATTGGCTTTGCGAGAGTGCCCCTTTCGCCAATGACAAACGGGAGATGAAACATGAAGTTCTTCGGCTTCGCGGCCGGTGTCGCCGCCACCTTGACCCTGCTTTCCACCACCTCCGCCTTCGCCGTCACGCAGATCAGCTGGTGGCACGCCATGACCGGCGCCAACGCCGAGGTCGTCGGCAAGATCTCCAAGGATTTCAACGGCAGCCAGAGCGACTATGAGCTGGTTCCGGTGTTCAAGGGCACCTATCCGGAGACGCTGAACGCCGGCATCGCCGCTTTCCGCGCTGGCCAGGCGCCCGACATCCTCCAGGTGTTCGACGTCGGCACCGGCGTGATGATGGCGGCCGAGGGTGCGATCAAGCCGGTGGCCGAGGTGATGACCGGTGCCGGGATGACCTTCGACAAGAGCCAGTACCTGCCCGGTATCGTCGGCTATTATTCGAAGCCGGACGGCACCATGCTGTCCTTTCCCTACAACTCCTCCTCGCCGATCCTCTATTACAACAAGGATATCTTCCAGAAGGCCGGCCTCGACGTGAACAACCCGCCCAAGACCTGGAACGAGGTGTGGGAAGCCGCCAAGAAGATCAAGACGAGCGGCGCCGCCCCTTGTGGCTATACCTCGACCTGGCTGACCTGGATCCATCTGGAGAATTTTGCGGCGTGGAATGATGTGTCGTGGGCGACCCAGCAGAACGGTCTGGCCGGCGGTGATGTCGAACTCAAGATCAACGCGCCGATTTTCGTCAACCACTTCCAGGCGCTCGCAGACCTCGCCAAGGACGGCACATTCAAATATGGCGGGCGTACCTCCGAAGCCAAGCAGATCTTCCTCGCCGGCGAATGCGGCATCTTCACCGAATCGTCGGGCGGCCTCGGCGACATCGTCAAGTCCGGCATGAACTATGGCATCGGCCAGCTTCCCTACGACAGCGACGCCAAGGGCGCACCGCAGAACACCACGCCGGGCGGCGCCAGCCTGTGGGTGTTCGGCGCCAAGTCGGACGAGCAATACAAGGGCGTTGCGGCATTCTTCGCCTACCTGTCCAAGACCGATGTGCAGGAATATCTGCACCAGAAGTCGGGATACCTGCCGGTGACGCTCGCTGCCTACGAGGCGACCAAGAAATCGGGCTTCTATGACAAGAACCCCGGCCGTGAGACACCCATCCTGCAGATGACGGGCAAGGCGCCGACCGACAACTCGAAGGGCGTGCGCCTGCCGAACTTGCCGCAGGTGCGCGATATCCAGAACGAGGAGTTCGAGAAGATGCTGGCCGGCCAGCAAACCGCTCAGCAGGCGCTTGATAACGCGGTCACGCGCGGCAACGCCGCAATCAAGGAAGCGCTGGAGAACTGACGGGATTATCTCGGTTGGTGTCTGTTTG
Source organism: Mesorhizobium sp. WSM4820 (assembly GCF_055811075.1). Lineage (NCBI taxonomy): Bacteria > Pseudomonadati > Pseudomonadota > Alphaproteobacteria > Hyphomicrobiales > Phyllobacteriaceae > Mesorhizobium > Mesorhizobium sp. WSM4820. The sequence goes on from NZ_JBVVQN010000017.1 coordinate 114,844, forward strand.
AATATCGCCCACGCGAGCTCGCGTGGGCGTCCCCGAGATAGCGAAGGAAATCAGCCTGTCTCCCCGCGTCGTCTTTCCCAACAAGATCCTGCCCTACCTGCTGGTGGCGCCGCAACTCGCCATAACACTGGTTTTCTTCTACTGGCCGGCTGGTCAGGCGCTTTACCAGTCGATGCTCAGGCAGGATCCGTTCGGGCTGAGGACCAGGTTCGTCTGGTTTGCCAATTTCCGCAAGGTGCTGGCCGATCCGGCCTACCTCAATTCGATCAAGGTCACCGTGGTGTTCTCGCTTGCGACCGCGATCGTCGCGATGTGCGTGGCGCTTTTGCTTGCGGTCATGGCCGAGAAGGCGGTGCGCGGCAAAGGCCTCTACCGCACGCTGTTGATATGGCCTTATGCCGTGGCGCCGGCGATTGCCGGCATGCTGTGGCTGTTTCTGTTCAATCCTTCGATCGGCTCGTTGGCGTATTTGCTGAGAAGCCTCGGCATCGCATGGGATCCGCTGCTCAACGGAACCCACGCCATGATCCTGCTTGTGTCGGCGGCTGCCTGGAAGCAGATCAGCTACAATTTCCTGTTCTTCGTCGCCGGTCTGCAGGCAGTGCCGAAAACGCTGATCGAGGCGGCGGCCATGGACGGCGCCGGCGAGACCAAGCGCTTCTGGACCATCGTCTTCCCGCTGCTCGCGCCGACCACCTTTTTCCTGCTGGTCGTCAACACCGTCTATGCCCTGTTCGACACGTTCGGCATCGTTCATGCCGTCACCGGCGGCGGGCCGGGCAAGGCGACCGAGACGCTGGTCTACAAGGTCTACAATGACGGCTTCGTCAATCTGGTCCTGGGCGACTCGGCGGCGCAGTCGGTCATCCTGATGGCGATCGTCATTGCGCTCACCGCCATCCAGTTCCGCTACGTGGAACGCAAAGTCCACTACGGTTGAGGGCAGCGATGATCGGCCAGTCCCCGCTCCGCACTTTCATCGCCCATGCCGTGCTGATCCTCGGCATATTGATCGTGGCTTTCCCGATCTACTACACGTTCGTTGCCTCGACGCACACGCTGCAAACCATCCTCAGGCCGCCGCTGCCGCTCTTGCCCGGCGGCCAGCTCTGGAACAACTACAGCGAGGCGCTGTTCGGCGGCATTGGCCGCATCGGCGGTGTCAGCGTCGGCCAACTGCTCCTCAGCACCACGATCATGGCGCTCGGCGTTGCGGTGGGAAAGATCTGCATCTCGATCCTGTCGGCCTATGCGATCGTGTTCTTCCGCTTTCCCCTGCGCATGACCTTCTTCTGGCTGATCTTCATCACCTTGATGCTTCCGGTGGAAGTGCGCATCCTTCCGACCTACAAGGTGATGGTCGATCTCGGCATGATCGACACCTATGCCGGCCTGATCATCCCGCTGATCGCCTCGGCCACCGCGACGCTGCTGTTCCGCCAGTTCTTCATGACCATACCGGGCGAATTGGTCGAGGCGGCGCGCGTCGACGGCGCCGGGCCATGGCGCTTCTTCTTCGATATCCTGTTGCCATTGTCGCGCACCAACATCGCGGCGCTGTTCGTGATCCTCTTCATCTACGGCTGGACGCAGTATCTTTGGCCGCTGCTGGTCACCAACAGCAACGACATGAACACCATCGTCATCGCGTTGAGAAAGATGGTTTCCTTTGCCGATGCCGATACCGAATGGCACCTGGTCATGGTCACCGCGATGCTGGCCATCGTGCCGCCGATCCTGGTGGTGGTGCTGATGCAACGCTGGTTCGTGCGCGGCCTGGTCGAATCCGAAAAGTGAGAAGCTGATGGCGACCGTCGATCTGAAGGACGTGAAGAAGGTCTATCCCAGCGGCGTCGAAGCCGTGAAGGGGGTCTCCATCGCCATTCCCGACAAGGAGCTTTGCGTGCTGGTCGGCCCCTCCGGTTGCGGCAAGTCGACGCTGCTGAGGATGATCGCCGGGTTGGAGACCATTTCCGCCGGCACAGTCGCCATCGACGGCAAGGTGGTCAACGCCATCGGCCCGACCGAGCGCGACATCGCCATGGTGTTCCAGAACTACGCGCTTTACCCGCATATGAAAGTCTATGACAACATGGCCTATGGCCTGCGCAATCGCGGCACGCCGAAGGACGAGATCGACAGCAGGGTGCGTTCGACCGCCAAGGTGCTGGAGCTTTCGGCGCTGCTCGACCGGCGGCCGCGCGAGCTTTCCGGCGGCCAGCGCCAGCGTGTCGCCATGGGCCGCGCCATCGTGCGCAATCCGAAAGTCTTCCTGTTCGACGAGCCGCTCAGCAATCTCGATGCCAAATTGCGCGGGCAGATGCGGGTCGAGATCAAGAACTTGCAGCGCACGCTCGGCGTCACCTCGGTCTATGTCACCCACGACCAGCTCGAGGCGATGACGCTGGCCGACATCCTTGTTGTCATGAACGCCGGACTGGTCGAGCAAACCGGCGCGCCGCTCGACGTCTACGAAAAGCCGGCCTCGATCTTCGTCGCTTCCTTCATCGGCGCGCCGCCGATGAACCTCCTGGCGCTGACCGGAAGTTCCTCAGGCCCGATACTGGGTGACGGCACCGCGATCGGCTTTGCGGCTCCCGGAACGCAAGCCGTGACGCTGGGGTTTCGCCCTGAAGATGCCGACGTCACCTTCAATGCGGAGGCGCTGCCCGGTGCGCTCGTCCTGCCGGCGGCAGTCGAAGCGGTCGAGCCGGTCGGGGCCGAAAGCTTTCTTCACTGCGCCGCAGCCGGCAGCCGTATCATCGTGCGCGTCTCAGGGCGCGCCACCGCAAAGCCCGGCGACCAGTTGCGTGTCGTGGCCATTGCCGAAAAGCTGCACTGGTTCGATCAGGCCGGCAAGCGGGTCGATTGAAGCCGGCCTGTCGGCCTGATCGGCGCGCTACCCGAGCGTTCAGGCAAACACATGCGCCTTGCCCGACACCGTCAGTCGGACGATCTCGCCAACCACCGGTGTGTCCATGCCTGGCTTGCGCATGACCAGTGGCGTGTTGCCGATCGCGGCTGCGTCCGGCGGATCGGGACTGTTCAAGAGCCGCACCGCGATGGTGCACATCGAGCCGGCGAATTCGGATTCCGTCACCTCGCCGAACAGCATGTCCGGCGTGCCCGACATACCTTCGCGCGATGTCCGCTTCAACAGCACCTGTTCCGGCCGCAGCATGATGCGGACGAGATCGCGCCGATCGGTGCTGTCGACGGCGATGCGGCCGAGAGGCGAGCTGGCGAAGCCGTCCGCGATCGTGGCCGGCAGGATGATGGCGTCGCCGAGGAATTCGGCGACCATCCGGTCCTTCGGCTTGAGATAAAGCTCGCGCGGCGTGCCGACCTGCGAGAATTTGCCGTCGCGCATCACCGCGACCTGGCTGGCAAAGGACAGCGCCTCGGCCTGGTCGTGCGTGACCAGGATCGTGGTGATGCCGGCGGCCTCCAGAAGCTCGGCCACCGCCTTGCGCATCGAGGCGCGCAGGCCGGTATCGAGCGCCGAGAACGGTTCGTCGAGCAGCATCAGCCGCGGCTTCATGGCCATGGCGCGGGCCAGCGCCACACGCTGCTGCTGGCCGCCTGAGAGCTCGTGCGGCCGCCGTTTCAGGATCGCCTTGTCGAGCCCGACGATATAGGCGAGCTCGGCGATACGCTCGCTGCGCTTGTCCTGGTGATGCTGCATGCCGAAACCGATATTGGCGGCGATGCTCAGATGCGGGAACAGGGCGCCGTCCTGCGCCACCACGCCGATGCCGCGCCGATATGCCGGCACGGCAGCGCCGCCATTGGCCAGCACCTCGCCGTCGAGCACGATGCGACCCTGGTCCGGCGCTTCGAAGCCGGCGATCAACCGCAGCAGGGTCGTCTTGCCGCAGCCGGACGGCCCGACGATCGCCGTGCGACTGCCGCTGGCCACGCTGAGGTCGACGCCGGCCAGTGCGGCCACCGGGCCGTAGTGCTTGTGCACATCGGTGAGTTCGAGGAAGCTCATCGCCCGGCCATCCGCTTCGACTGGACGTAGAGCAGCCAGGTCAGCGGCAGCGACATCGCCACCATGATGAGCGCATAGGGTGCGGCGGACGCATAGTCGATCTCGCCGCTGTGGGCCCAGAACGCCATCGCCAGCGTGCGGGTGCCGTTGGGCGCCAGCATCTGGGTGGCGGTCAATTCGTTCATGATGCCGAGCGCCACCAGCGCCATGCCCGCCGCGGCCCCCGGCGCCGACAGGCGGATCGTCGTCGACCACAGCGCCCTGAGCGGTGACCGGCCGAGACTGGCGGCGGCGCGCTCGAGCTCGACCGGCGCCTGCGCGATCGACGCGCGCAGGCTGATCAGGGCGCGCGGCAGGAACATCAACGCATAGGCAACGAGGATCGTGAACAGGGTCTGATAGAGCGGCAGAGCGATGCGTACCGTGATGGTGACCAGTGCCAGCGCCACGACGACGCCTGGCAGCGAGCCGACGATGTAGTTGCAGCCCTCCAGAAGGCGCTGCAGCGGCCCCGGTGCGCGGATCGAGATCCAGGCCATCGGCATGGCGGCGATTGTGGCGAGCACGGCGCCGGCGAGCGCCAGGAACAGGGTCTGGCCGAGCGCCAGGCCGATCTCATCGAGGCGCCAGACATCGGCGCCGCCGGCCACAAGCCAGCGGCCGATGGTGACGAACGGCACGCCAAGCGCCAGCAGCGCGGTGACGACGGGCAGAGCCAAGCACGGGATGGTGGCGCGGCCGAGCCTTGTGCGTTGCTGCTGCCGCGCGGCGCCCGAGCCGACGCGGGCATAGCGCTCCTCGCCGCGCACCAGCACTTCGATCCCGAGCAGCACGAAACAGCATGTCACCAGCACCGCAGCCAGCATGTTGGCGGCGGGGCCGTTGAAGGTCGACTGGAACTGGTCGACTATCGCCGTCGTGAAGGTATCGAAGCGGATGAACACGTAGAGGCCGTACTCGGCCAGGAGATGCAGGCCGACCAGCAGCGAGCCGCCGCAGACGGCGAGCCTGAGTTGCGGCAGCACGACCCGCCGGAACACGCGCCATGGCCCGAGGCCGACGGCTGCCGCGGCATCTTCGAGAGCAGGATCGAGCCGGCGCAAGGCTGCCGCCACCGGCAGATAGAGGAACGGGAAATAGGCGACGACGGAAACCAGTACGCCGGCCCACAGCCCGTGCAGTCCCGGCACCAGGGTAATCCAGGCGTAGCTGTGGACGAAGGCGGGGATGGCGAGCGGCGCCACCGACAGCCAGGCCCACAACCGGGCACCGGGAAGGCTGCTGCGTTCGGTCAGCCAGGCCAGCGCCACCGAGAGCACGATGCAGATCGGCACCGCCAGCACCACCAAAAGCAGGGTGTTGACCAGGAGCTCGCCGACACGTGGCCGGAAGACCAGTGCCGATACGGTGTCCCAGCCGGTCTGCACGGCAATCCAGATGATGAAGGCGAGCGGCAGCAGCGAGAACAGTGAGACCAGGATGGCGGCGAGCGAAATCCAGGATATCGGCCGCCGGCGCCTCCAATGCACAGCCACCATGCCGGTCGGCAAGCCTGAACGTGCAAGGTCGGCCGCAGGCAGCATCAGCTCAGACGCCGAGCCGTTGCCGCCCGGTGGCGGAAACGATCGCAGAGCCGCAAACACGGCCAAAAACGCAGCTTGTCGTCATGGACGAATGCCACCTCGAAAAACAGAGCGCTCCTGCGGAAGCGAATTCCCGCAGGAGCGCAGTCGGCTGCCGTTTTAGGACGAACGCGAACTAAAGCAAGCCGGCTGCCGTCATCAGGTCGGTCACCTTCCTGGAGTTCAGCGTCGTCGCGTCGACCTTCGGCGCCTGCAGATCGGCCAGCGGCACCAGCGCCGGATTGGACTCCGCGCCCTTGCCGACCGCGTATTCGAAGGAATTGCCGGTCTTCAGCACGTCCTGACCACCCTTGCCGGTCACCCATTTCAGGAAGGCCTGGGCTTCCTTCGGGTGCTTGCTGGAGGCCAGCACGCCCCCGCCGGAAACCGAGACGAAGGCGCCCGGATCCTGGTTCTTGAAATAGTGCAGCCCGACGTTCTTGCTGTTCTCGCCGGTCTTGGCCTGGTCGCCGTAGTAATAATAGTGATAGATCACGCCGCCATCGACCTCGCCGGCATTGACCGCCTTCATCACCGTGCTGTTGCCTTTGTAGGCGGTGAAGTTCTCCTTCATCGCCTTCAGCCAGTCGGCCGTTGCGGTCTCACCCCTAAGCTGCAAAAGCGCGCTGACGATCGCCTGGAAATCGGCGCCTGACGGCGAAGCGGCCCAGCGTCCCTTCCAGCTCGGATCGGCGAGTCCAAGCAGCGACTTGGGCAACTGCTCGGCGGTCAGCTTGGTCTTGTTGTAAGCAAAGACGGTGCTGCGCGCGGCGATGCCCACCCACTTGCCGCTGGCCGGCTGGTACTCCTTGGGAATCTGCGCCAGCGTGTCGGCGTCGACCGGCGCGAACAGGCCTGATGACTCGACCAGCACCATGGCGGGTGAGTTTTCCGTCAGGAACACGTCGGCCGGCGAGGCGGCGCCTTCGGCAACGATCTGGTTGGAAAAATCGCTGTCGCCGCCGTGGCGAACGGTGACCTTGATGCCGGTTTCCTTGGTGAAACCTTCCACCCAGGCATTGGTCAGGCTCTCATGCTGGGCATTGTAGACGACGATGCCGCTGTCCTGGGCCATAACCGGGCTGGCGACCAGGCTGATTGCAAGTGCTGTGGCTCCGACAAGGACGGAAAGAGCATGTTTCATGGACGTCATCCCGCTCGATCGCGATGGTTTTGGCTTAGCATGGCTGCACTATCAATTCCTGATCGGTGTAGTCAACATTGGTGAGCTGCGTAATCGGCGACGGAGGTGAAACCTTCGTGATATTCCTTACTTTGGCTTGGACATTATTTCGCCGGCCACGTAACAAAACAGCGCCGAGGCGCGAACTATCGGGGAGTGAACTCTTGTGACCGGCAAGGACGAGGCCGAGCTTTCCCGGCTGATGCGGGCCGCGATCGCCGGAGATGAAAGGGCTTACGCCGACTTTCTGCGCCGGACGGCTGCTCTGGTTCGCGGCTTCATCAGGCGCAAGATCGTTCAGGGCGGGGTCGATCCCGAGGATGTCGTGCAGGAAACCTTGCTGGCCATTCATGTGAAGCGGCATACCTGGCGCCAGGATTTGCCTGTGCTGCCCTGGGTGTACGCAATAGCGCGCTTCAAGCTGATCGACGCCTTCCGACGGCGCGGCCGGCGCATCGAGATCGAGATCGACGAGATCGCAGAAACCTTCGCCGAACCGGAGGCCGAGACGGTCAGCGAGCGCGACATCAATCGGGCCCTGGACGGCCTGCCGCCGGCGCAGCGTTCGGTGGTTTCGTCGGTGTCGGTCGAAGGCCGTTCCATCGGCGAGACGGCAGTGAGGTTCGGCATCAGCGAGACTGCGGTGCGCGTGTCGTTGCATCGCGGTCTCGCAGCCATTGCCAAACGGTTCGGGGCCAGAGGGTTCGGGGCCAGAGGGTTCAGGCGGGAATGACATGAGGACCGACGATCTCATCAAGGCGCTCGACGCCGATGCCCGCAGCACGGCGACGCCGCTTGGCGCGGCCTGGTGGATAGGCGCAGGTGCGGCTACGCTGATCGCGGCGGTCATGTTCTGGCTGGCGGTCGGCCCACGCACTGACATCGCCACCGCCATGTATACGACGCGTTTCGTTGCCAAGTTTGTGTTCACGATGGCTCTGGCGGCCAGCGCCTTCGCCTTGATCCGCGCCCTGTCGACACCCAGTGCAGCGACGGGCAGGGCGGCGGCCTGGATGATTGCCGCACCACTGCTGGTGGCCGTGGCGGTCGGTCTGGAACTCCTTTTGGTGCCTGCGGCCGACTGGGGCAGGCGGCTGGTCGGCAGCAACATGCTTATCTGCCTGACCTTCATTCCGCTGATCGGCATCGGTCCGCTTGCCGTCTTCCTGGCGGTGCTGCGCTATGGCGCGCCGACGCGGCCGGTGCTTGCCGGAGCCGTGGCGGGCCTGCTCGCCGGCGGGCTGGCGGCAACTTTCTATGCCGCACACTGCTTCGACGATTCGCCGCTTTTCGTTGCCACCTGGTATACGATCGCGATTGCCATCCTCGCCACGCTCGGCGCGCTCGGCGGGCGGCTTTTCGTGCGCTGGTAGGGACCGCACGCGATGGGAGAGCGTGGTGCTCTAACGTCAAAACTCGTTCATTCTGAACGATCTAGTTCGACCCGTCGCGGCCTTTCGTTCGGAGAACTTCTACGGCAACCCCGACCCGAAGCAGACTCGCAGACGGAGCCGTGCATGACGGCATTGCGCCTAATCTCGGCCCTTCGAGCCGCCGCCACTGCCCAACCGCAGACGTACCCTGTAGGTCCACGTTGCGCCAAGAGTAGTCGTCAAAGCGAGTCGGACCGTTGCTGACGTTCCCTGACCGACCGTACTGCCCCGCCGAACCTCCAAGCTCTTTCCGTTGAAGCTGCCCGGCCGACGTGGATCAGAAGGGAAAGGGCTCGCCAAACAGGACCACGGTTACCTCGGGCTTCAGATCCAGTTGCAGAGGGACATCATAGAGCCTTCCGCCGTCGAATCTTGGCTTGGTATGGCGAAGTCCCGGCACGAACACTCGTATAACCGGAGGCGTGTCAACCGTCAGGTCGATCGCGAAGATCTCGAGTTGCCGCACGCAGGCCATTTCGACACAGGATTGCCAATCAAGTTGCAACGCGTTTGACGATGCCTGAACTGGGGGACCGCCAGACAAGTGCGGCTGGTGAATAGTGGCCTCCAGATGCCAACGGTAGAGTCGTCCCGCCCGCGAGCTGAATTTCGCTGTCCCAGAGAAGACGGCGGCCCTCAGCAGAGCGAGATTTGCCTCGCACTCTGCAAGCTCGCCCACTGCACGTCGAGCCGCCTCCAGCGTAGATCGGCCGGCGGCGAAGCCGAGGGCGACTTCACCTCCTTTGAAGTCATGAGAAATGGCAGCGACAATGGGGACCGGCACGTCGAGCGTGAGGTGCAGCAGATGCAATTTGCGATCCTGTGACTGCAGCCAACGCGCGTATTGCGACACCAGTCCATCGCCGAGCGACGGCAGGTCGATCCGCGGCAAAACTAAGCGATTATACCACCATATTGCCGTTGCGTCGCGCTCGACGACTTCGCAGAAGCCGCGCACGGCCGCGTCCTGGAGGCTCGATCCAGCGGCTACACCATTCGAGTCGGCCAGTGCAAGTCCGGCCGCTCCAGTGTTCGGGTAGCCGAGAAAGCACAATCCGGCTGGCAGCCATGCCACGCTGGTGCTGAAGCGCGGATCGCTTTGAATCCAGTCGAGCGGCCGCGATCTCTTCCACCGGACCGGGATCATAGTGTGATCCTCGGCATGCCGGCTCCACCGCAGCCGGCCCTGATACTGCGCCTCGCTAAAAAGCATGAGCCTTGGCGGCTCGACGACGCGCCCGGGCATTTCGCTGGCGGGGCCCCGGACGATGCGTCCCTCTGGAGCCATCTGCGCGAAGTAGGTCTCGTCGGCCTCGTGCCGACATCTGGCTGCCGCCTCTTCAAAGGTCGTGCCCCATCCCGTCACAAACCGAGGAGTTGGGTCATCCTCGCGTATCGCTCGGGCGCGGCCCGCCGCAACAGTGACCGGACACCCAAGCGTGGGATCGGTGATCATAATTGGGCCGTAGATCAGACTGGAGGTCCCGCCCCCTGCCTCCAGCGCATTGTGGTCCGGCACTATCGACTTTCCATTCGGCCCGCCATTTCATGCCTCTGACTGCGGTACAGGCGCTCATGCACAGGCTGACACGCATCACAGAATGATGCAAACTGCTGCAAGATAAGCTTCAGCTAATGGACCTCCACGTCAACGAAGCTTACCTGTCAAGGTACCGATGGAAGCGGGTGACAACAATCTGCAGCGACGTGCGGCGGCCATCCTTGCCGCGGACGTGGTCGGCTATTCGTCGCTCATGGCCCGGGACGAAGAAGGCACCTTTGCGCTAGTCAGGCGCCTGTTGCGCGACGAAATCGGCCCCACGATCAAGCGGCATGACGGACGCGTTGTGAGGACGGCCGGCGATGGCATCCTCGCCGAATTTCCGAGCGCTGTCGGGGCAGTCCGGTCCGCAGTGGAGGTCCAGGAGCAGCTAGCCCGCCAGGCCTCCCGGGAAATCACGCTCCGGATCGGCATCAATTTCGGCTATATCATAGTCGATGCCGAGGGCGACGTATTTGGGGACGGGGTCAACATAGCCGCGCGTCTGGAACAGATCGCCGGCCCTGGCGGCATATGTCTTTCCGGCAAGGTGCATGAAGAAGTTCGCGACGCGCTTCGGTTGCCGTATGAATACGCAGGCGAACAGCCCCTCAAGAATATTCCCCGCCCGGTACCCGTCTATTCGCTGTTTCAGAAGCCGAAAGGGCTACCGCAGAGATCGGATGGTCACCCGGCAAGCCAGAACAAGCCCTTGATACTCATCCGCCCATTTACGAGCGCGGGCGACGTACAGCCCTATCTCAGCGATGGATTCACCGAGGACGTCGTCACTGAGCTGACACGGTTTACGCAGCTGAGGGTGGCGTCCCACCACGCGTCGGCGCGACTCAAGGATGTGCCCCTCGCCACCCTTGTTGCGGATTTCGACGTGGATTTCGTCATCGAAGGGGCCATCCGCCGAATGGGGCGGCGAATTCGCATTTCCTGCGAGCTTGTAGACCCGGCCTCCGGGGACTGTCTGTGGGCCGAGCACTACGACGGCGAGGAGCAGGACATCTTCGACGTTCAGGATGGACTGGTCAGAATGATCGTCGGAACTGTCATCGGCCGCCTCAAGGCAGCAGGCGCCGAGAGAGCGCGCCGCAAACCGCCGGCGAACCTTGCGGCTTACGAGTGCGTGCTTCAAGGCAACGCCTTGCCCTTGGGCGATATTGCGGCGGAAGCGGAGGCCCGGCAGTGGTATGAGCGGGCCATTGAGCTCGATCCGACCTACGGACGTGCCTACGCCAAGCTTGCCCACTGCAAGCAGCTGGAGTGGTTTCGCGACGTGGGACCTTCGGACGCCGTTCTCAATGAAGCCCACGCGATGGCGAAGAAGGCCGTCCTGCTTTCTCCCAACGATCCTGTCTGCCTCAACATCCTGGGTTGGATCCTCATCCACCTCCGCGATTTCGACGTGGCAGCTCAGCTCTACGCGCGTACTCTCGAACTCAATCCGAATGACCCCGAGCAGGTCTCATATCTTGGGACATACTACACATTTGCCGGCGAGCCCGACTCTGCATTGCAGTGGTTCGAACGGGCTAAGGTGCTCGACCCTCTCTACGAGCCTTCGTGGTTCTGGCCGTTCCGCGGCCTTGCCCTCTTTGTTACCCACCGTTTCGAACCGGCTGTCGTGGCGCTGAGCCGCTCGTCGACCATGCCGATCTGGGTGAACGTCTATCTGGCTGCCGCGAATGCCCTGCTCGGGCGAAGCGCGGAGGCGGGCTCATTTGTATCCGTCGTGCTGAAAGACGCGCCGTCCTTCTCGGCGGTCCGGTTCGCCAGCAAGGAACCTTACCGGCTGGAGGAGGACCGTAACCTGCTGCTCAAGGGCATGCGGAAAGCAGGGTTGCCGGAGTAGGTAGGCTTAGCGGCAGCCGAATAGAACGGCGGTGGCAAGCTCGTCGTGATAATGCCTGCCTTGGCCGTAGCGGTGATATTCGCGGAGATACTCGATAAGGTCGCCCCGAGTCAGGACGTCTTCCGGAAGGCGGGGGACCGCAACGTTGATCAACTTAGGCCCGTCCAGATGGACTTCGACCGTCACGCCGTCTTCCACAATATCTTCCAACACGATCTTGAGGTCACGTTTCAAGTCTGCATAAGCTGCGGCATCGGGGATGGCTTCACCGTTTTCCAGGCTGTCGCCTGTATAATTTACGTCCTGCCCGCCGTAATCTTCTAGAACCAACTTTTGTGAGTGCTGCACCGTTACCGTTGTGGAGCGCACTCGGATTCCCTCGATAACGGCGTTGGATCCTCGCCGAAGCCTGACATTGCTACCAACGGCAAAAGCCGCCCGATCAATAGTGATCGTTAGCGGGTTTCGGTCGTCCATGGTCAGGATGGTTGCTGAAGCAGGCAAAAGCTTGAGCCAAGCCCCAATGATCGCCGCGCCGATCTCTTGCGCTTGCCGGCCGTCCTTCAGTGCTACCTTGGGCATAGCCCACTCCCGTCGCCTGTATAAATAGCCTAGACGCATTTTGTGTGGCTCACAAGTAGAGCCCAACATGCAGTCGTATGTTTTAATGGACAGACAGCCGCGTTAGGAGCATTCTGTTATTCCAAGCGTAGTAACATAACTTGAGGGCGGTATGATACTTTGCCCATTTCGCGCATTCGTGCTCGGTAGTCTCTTGGTCGTTCTGGGCATCATCGGACAGGAAGCGTCGGGCCAGGAGGATTTCAGCGAGATTGATGCGGTCGAGAAGACCTTCATCGTTGACATCACACGAAACGACGAGTTCCACCGCGATGTCAGTGCGCTAGACAGAACGATTTCAGGTGGGGCCAAGCTGCAGGCGGTCGACATGCCTGATATGGGCATCAGCATGGTCACTGGAACCTTCTCGGAAGCTGAAATTAAAAAGCTCATTTCAAAGGGGTACCGCGAAGCTGACCCCTTTGAGGTCGATCTATTCGACGGTGCGACGTGCGATGGGCCGGATGTCATGAACCAGGTCAGCTATGATGTCGTTCCTGAGAACGTCTGCAGGGTGGTTGGACCACCTCAGGCCGCTCCAAGCGATGCAGCAACCGTATGGATAGTCGACAGCGGCGTAGATGCTAATGTGTTTCTCGCGGGATTTCTTAATGTCAAAGAAATTACGGATTGTACGAGTAGTCCGTGTCAGCCGGTGTACGTTTACCCGAACACTCCGGACCAGGCTGCGGTGAGAAGAGCCACCGATAGGGTCGGGCACGGAACGATGGTCGCAGGGATCATCGGAGGAAAGCGCTCGAATCAACGCGGCCTGATGGGCGTTAGCCCCAACGCTCCACTTAAAATTGTGAAGGCTTTCAGAAACAGGAAGACGAAAATTCTCGGAGGGCCAAATCTCGCGCTCAGATATGTTCTTGACCATGCGGTCGCTGGAGACATTTTGAACCTGAGTTGGGGCGCGAAGTTTCTGGAGAGTACCAAACGTGGAAGCCAGATGGAGAATCTCAAAGAGCTCGATGCGTTGATTTACCAGATTGCCGACCGCCAGGTCCGCATCGTGGTAGCGGCGGGCAATGCTCAGGACGACGATGAAGGGCCTTGGGTCCAGTCATACTTCCCTGCGAATACTGCGCCATACACATCACCAGTCACGGCGGGAAGCAAGACGGGAGCGATATACAGCGTGTCGGCTTCTGATAGTGAATATATTGTCAATGCTGATCAAGAGAAATGCGGCGGCAATACCGGCTGGTGCGAAAAGCTGTGGCGTGAAGGGGCTTTCGGCGCGTCTTATTCGGAACCGAGCGTCAATGTGCTTTCATTGTGGAAGAGCAAAGGGGCAAACCTCAGGCAGAACGTCTGTTCGGGTACTTCCTTCGCAGCCCCCGCACTGGCCGGCCTGCTTGTTCCCCCTGGTCAGACGATATACCGTTATCAGCTACAAAACGAACGCATTCCCGACGCAGACCGTCTGGGGTTCAAGGCCAGGGGAACGCCGGTTGACCCTCGTTCAGAGCGTCCACGATGCAACTGACTCGAAGAGCAGCCCTGCAAGGTCTCGTCTTGGCGTCCGCGTTCTGCGGTGTACGAGCGGCGGGCGCCTCGGGCATCTCTGCCGATCCCCGCCTGTTGCTCGTCTATCTTCGCGGCGGGCTTGATGCGCTTGCCGCCGTGCCGCCATATGGCGACCCGCATTTCGCAAATGTGCGCGGCACACCTGTGCCCTTGGGAAGCTCCGGCGTTGCGGAGGCGCTCAAGCTCGACGGCCTTTTTGCGCTTCATCCCGCGCTCGCACCACTCATGCCTTACTTTGCAGCCGGTGAACTCGCGATCGTGCCCGCGACGGCAGTTCCGGGCGTCGGCCGGTCCCACGCGTCCGCCCAGAAGGCGCTGTTCGACGGCGAGATCGATGACGGCGGGTCCGGATGGCTTGGCCGGGCTGCGTCCGCGTTGTCGCGCCGGCAGTGTTCGGTGTGGCGGCCCCGATCTGTTGACCGGTCGATCGACCTTCTATGCGATCTCGCATTGGCCAATCCTCGGCTCGACATCGCTCGTCGTTGCGCGCAGGGCACATGGGCACCTGGCTTACAGGGTAGCGAAGGGTTGCTTGAGTACCGCGCGGCCTCGGATGCGGCCCAATTCATCGATGCGGCGAGCAACGCGGCCCTGGCTCTTTCTGCACCGGGCGGCCCGCGGGTAGCGATGCTCGAATTGGCCGGCTTCGATACGCATGTTGCGCAAGGCGGGGAGTCCGGAAGGCTGGCGCGCAGTTTGGATGCTCTTGCGCGCGGCCTCGTCTCATTTGCCCGAGCATCCGGTTCAGCCTGGCGAAAAACGGTGATCCTGGCGGTCACCGAGTTCGGACGCTCGGTGCTACCCAACCAGGAGGGTGGCACGGACCACGGCACAGCCAGTGTGACATTGTTGATGGGCGGCGCCATCACGGGCAGTTGGATCGGCAACCGTTGGCCCGGGCTCGCGTCTGATCGGCTTCATGGCGGGACGGACTTGGCTGCGACAACGGACGTGCGGTCGATCATAAAAGCCGTGCTGGCGAAACACCTTGGCTTTTCTGATCTTAGGACAGCCATTCTTTTTCCAGACGCAGCGGAATCGCCGACTTTGGACGCACTGTTTCGTGCGTAATCAGCCGCAAGTTCGATCGCGGGGAGTCCTTCGCTCTCCTTGTCGACCGCGGCACGTGGACAGGCCGCTTTGTTGCGCCTCCGCGTGATGTTGCCGGCCCGGCACGCGGCTGGTTGCGACCCAGCCAGCGCAGTTTTAGTTAGCCGCATTTGTGCGACGCCAAAGTGGTTCCACTTGGCTGCAGAATGCTCTACGTGAAACGCTCTGCCGGGCTGGTCTGAGCCAAATCCATCGAGCTTCGGCGGCCGGCGAGCAAACGGACAGGGATCGGCCCCGATGCGGTCTTCGATCCGCGGTCACGAAGCTGTCGACGGAACAGCCGCATGGTCTTCACTCAGCGCGACGCGCGCGTTGGCTCGTATCGCCCGTCAGCGCGTCGGAACCGGATGCTCGCCGCGATAGTCGTAGAAGCCGCGTCCGGTCTTGCGGCCGAGCCAGCCGGCCTCGACATATTTCACCAGCAGCGGGCAGGGCCGGTATTTCGAATCCGACAGGCCGTCATGCAACACCTGCATGATCGACAGGCAGGTGTCGAGGCCGATGAAATCGGCAAGCTGCAGCGGTCCCATGGGATGGTTGGCGCCGAGCCGCATGGCGGTGTCGATCGCGTCGACCGAGCCGACCCCTTCATAGAGCGTGTAGATCGCCTCGTTGATCATCGGCAGCAGGATGCGGTTGACGATGAAGGCCGGAAAATCCTCCGAGACGGTGATCGTCTTCTCGAGATGGTTCACATAGGCCTTTGCCGCTTCGAAGGTCTGGTCCTCGGTGGCAATGCCGCGCACCAGTTCGACCAGCTTCATCACCGGAACCGGATTCATGAAATGGATGCCGATGAAACGCTCCGGCCTGTCGGTCTGCGCGGCGAGACGCGTGATCGAGATCGACGAGGTGTTCGTCGCCAAGATGGCTTCCGGATTGAGCTGCGGGCAGAGCTGGGCGTAGATCTTGCGCTTGACCGTCTCGTCCTCGGTCGCTGCCTCGATCACCAGATCGGCACCGGCAAGGTCGGCCATGGTCGGTGCTGACGAAATGCGCGCCATCGCCTCGTTGCGCAGCTTTTCCTCGAGCTTGCCGGAGCCGACCTGGCGGGCCATGTTGCCGCTGATCGTGGCGATGCCCTTTTCGATGCGCTCGGGCGAGATGTCGTAAACCAGCACCTTGTAGCCCGCCAGCGCGGACACATGGGCGATGCCGCCGCCCATCTGGCCCGCGCCGATGATGCCGATCGTCTCGATCTTGTTCATTACACCGATCCCGTCAAATGGCCTTTGCGGCCTGCTTTTTGTGCGGTGCAAACTAAAAGGGCGGGGCGACTTCGTCTACCCCGCCCTTCACAATTTAATACGCTTTGGCAGAAGGCGTCAAAGCGCCTTTTGCAGTTCCGGCAGAATGACGAAAAGGTCGCCGACGAGGCCGTAGTCGGCGACCTGGAAGATCGGCGCCTCCTCGTCCTTGTTGATGGCGACGATGACCTTCGAATCCTTCATGCCGGCAAGATGCTGGATGGCGCCGGAGATGCCGACGGCGATGTAGAGATCGGGTGCGACCACCTTGCCGGTCTGGCCGACCTGCCAGTCGTTCGGCGCATAGCCGGCATCGACTGCGGCACGAGAGGCGCCGACGGCGGCGCCGAGCTTGTCGGCGATCGGCAGGATGACTTCCTGGAACTTTTCCGAGGAGCCCAGCGCGCGGCCGCCCGAGATGATGATCCTGGCCGAAGTCAGCTCCGGACGGTCGGTCTCGGAAAGCCTGTTCTCGACAAAGCTCGACAGGCCGGGATCGGCTGCTGCCTGAACCGTCTCGACCGGGGCTGAACCGCCCTCGGGTGCAGCCTGGAAGGAGGCGGTGCGCACGGTGATCACCTTTTTGGCGTCGCCTGACTGAACCGTCTGGATGGCGTTGCCGGCATAGATCGGCCGCTTGAAGGTGTCGGGCGAGACAATCTCGATGATCTCCGACACCTGCGCGACATCGAGCAGGGCCGCCACGCGCGGCGCGACATTCTTGCCCGACGAGGTCGCCGGTGCGACGATCGTGTCATAGGCATCGGCCATGCCGACGACGAGCGCCGCCAGCGGTTCGGCGAGACGCTCGGTGAGCTCGTCGGCTTCGGCAAGCAGCACCTTGCTCACGCCCTTGAGCTTGGCGGCGGCGTCCGCTGCCGGCTTGGCGCCGTTGCCGGCGACCAGCACATGCACGTCGGAGCCGATCTGCAGTGCCGCCGAAAGCGCCTTGGCGGTCTGGTCGGAAAGCGTCGCATTGTCGTGTTCGGCAATCAGAAGAATAGCCATTGTGATATCCCTGACTTTCGTTTTCGAGACACCCTGAAATCCGGTCAGGCCGAGTCGAAAACGGTTGGTTTCGAGAACCGGAGCGGAGCGTACTTCAGTACGTGAGCACCGGAAGCGGAGAAACCGGCCGTTTGCAGGCCGGCCTCATCGGATTTCATTACAGCACGCCGGCTTCGTTCTTCAGCTTGTCGACCAGTTCGGCGACGCTCTTGACCTTGACGCCCGCCTTGCGGCCGCCCGGCTCCTCGGTCTTGATTACCTTCAGCCGCGGCTTGACGTCGGCGCCGTAATCGGCGGGAGATTTCTCGTCGAGCGGCTTCTTCTTGGCCTTCATGATGTTGGGCAGCGAGGCATAGCGCGGCTGGTTGAGGCGAAGATCCGCGGTGACAATCGCCGGCATCTTCAGTTCCACCGTCTGCAGGCCGCCATCGACCTCGCGCGTCACCTTGGCCTTGTCGCCATCGATAACGACCTTGGAGGCAAAAGTGCCTTGCGCCCAGCCCAGAAGTGCGGCCAGCATCTGGCCGGTCTGGTTCGAATCGTCGTCGATCGCCTGCTTGCCGAGAATGACGAGACCGGGCTTTTCCGCCTCGACCACGCCCTTCAGCACCTTGGCGACGCCCAGCGGCTCGGTCTGCTCGTCGGTCTTGACCAGGATGGCGCGGTCGGCACCCATGGCGAGCGCGGTGCGCAAGGTCTCCTGCGCCTGCTGCGGCCCGATCGAGACAACGATGATCTCCTCCGCCTTGCCGGCCTCCTTCAGCCGGATCGCCTCTTCGACCGCGATCTCGTCGAACGGGTTCATCGCCATCTTGACGTTGGCGAGTTCCACCGCCGAACCGTCAGCCTTCACACGAACCTTCACATTCGCATCCACAACCCGCTTCACGGGCACAAGGATCTTCATTTGCCTGTCACCTCTCTTGAGATAGTTGGGCGCGCTATAACAGCCCGCGCCTCTGCAGAGTTGTCGAAAGCCGACATTTCGGACGGAATTCGGGTCTTCAACCGCCTAGGCGGTGGCGGAAACGCTTCCGTAGTTGCGACAAACCTGCACGTCAATATCCGCCAGCTACTCAAATCGGTTCAGTCCGGAGCAGAGGCGCGTCCCCAGCGCGGCGCCGACAGCGGCTCGCCTGGCGCCGGCTCTGCGGCAACAGGCGTTTGGCCGGCGACCACCACCGCCCCTTCGTCCGCACCGGCAAGCAGCGGTACGGCGCGATTGCGCAAGATCAGCACCAGCACGGCCCCGGCGATGATGCCGCCGACATGGCAGGCCCAGGAAATCTGGTCCTCGCCACCGGCGGCGAACATCACGATCTGGAACAGGATCCACAGGATGAGCGGGATGAAGGCCGGGATGCGCAGCGGAATGCGGGCGAAGGCCAGCACCCATACCTTCACCCTGGGATAGAGGATCAGATAGGCGGCGACAACGCCGGCAATGGCGCCTGAGGCGCCGATCAGCGGAACCTGCGAGTCCCACGCGATCAGGCCCTGGAAGAAGGCGCCGGCGATGGCGCACAGCAGATAGAAGGCGAGAAAGCGGATATGACCAAGCGCGTCCTCGACATTGTCGCCGAACACCCACAGGAACAGCATGTTGCCGCCGAGATGGAAAATATCGGCATGCAGGAAGGAATAGGTGACGTAGCTCAGGCTCTCCGGGATGACCACAAACTGCGGAGCCAGTTCGGCGCTGTCGTGGACCACCGACGGGATGAAGCCGAGGCCCAGCACAGCGGCGTTGGTGAACTGCTCGCCGCCAAGTGCGGTGGCGAAGTAGATGAGCGTGTTGAACGCGATCAGGCCGATCGTGACATATTGCTGCTTGATGTGGCGCAACCGGTTGGTGTCATAAAGCGGGATGAACATCGGACCCCCTCCCGTCTCGGCAGATTCAGCGGTTCTTGCCGGGAACCCATAGCACGTCGGCGTTTCCATTGTCATTGACCGCGCGCGCGGCGACGAACAGAAAGTCCGATACGCGGTTGATGTATCTTATCGCCTCGCGGTTGACATGCTCGCCTGGGTTTTGCGTCAAAGCCACCATGATGCGCTCGGCCCGCCGCGCCACCGTGCGGGCAAGGTGAAGGGCCGCCGCCGCCGGGGTGCCGCCGTTGAGCACGAAGGATTTGAGCGGTTGCAAATCCTTGTTGAGCAGGTCGATGTCCTTTTCGACACGGTCGGTCTGCACAGCGGTGATGCGCAGCGGCTCATAGCCGAGCGGCTTGCCGTCATCCGGCACCGCCAGATCGGCGCCGAGGTCGAAAAGGTCGTTCTGGATGCGGCCGAGCATCGCGTCGATCGCCGGGTGTGTTGCCGCGGTGTGGATGCGGGCCATGCCGATGCAGGCATTGGCTTCGTCGATCGTGCCATAGGCGTCGATGCGCAGATCGGATTTCAGCCGCCGTTCACCGGTGCCGAGGCCGGTGGTGCCGTCGTCGCCCGTGCGGGTGTAGATCTTGTTGAGCTTGACCACGCTCTGCCTCCCGAAATCGCCACCCTCGTCACTTGCGGGTGAAATACACCGCCAGCATGATCAGCACCAATGCCACGAACTGCAGCAGCACGCGCGTCTGCATCAGCTTGTTGGAGGTCATGCCGGAGCCGCCGCGCATCATGTTGACGAGGCCGCGGATCAGCACGATGACCACGGCGACCATGACCAGAACAGCGAGGATGTTGAAGACGGTTGCCATAGTGTGTTTTCCAGTCGATTGCGTTCAGGCGCGTTTGGCAAGCAGGCGGTAGAGCATTGATGCCGGCAGGATGCGTTTGAGGACGACGCCGATCCTGGCCGGCACCGTTACCACATAATGCGGACGCGGGCGCCGCGACAGAAGCGCATGGCGCAAGGCCACATGAACCACCGCCGGCCCGGGCTTCAGCCGTGATTTGCTGCCGCCGGCCTGCAGCCGTTGCAGCTGCGCCTCATAGGCGAGGCGGTGGACGGAATTCTCACGGTCGATATTCCTGAGAAACCACACAAGGCCGTTGCTGGCGATCTTCGATGTCACCGGCCCCGGCTCGATCAGCGAGACATGGATGCCGCTACCCTGGAGTTCCTGATGCATGCACAGCATCAGCCCTTCGATCGCATGCTTCGACGCCGAATAGGCGCCGCGAAACGGCAGCGGCGCCAGGCCGAGGATCGAGGAGCAGTGGACAAGACGGCCGTGGCCCTGGCGGCGCATCACCGGCAAGACACGGCGGGTGAGGTCATGCCAGCCAAAAACATTCGCCTCGAATTGCTCCCTGAGCGCTGCCACCGGCAGGTCCTCGACGGCGCCGGGCTGGGCGTAGGCGCCGTTGTTGAACAGGGCATCGAGCCGTCCGCCGGTCCGCTCCAGCACCGACGCCACCAGCGTCTCGATGGATCCCGGTTCGCAATAATCCAGATAGAAAGCCTCGATGCCGTCGGCCTCGAGGGCGGCGATGTCCTCCGGCTTGCGTGCCGTCGCGAACACCCGCCAGCCTTCCGCCTTCAGCGCCCGGGTGCAATAGGCGCCTATCCCGGAAGAAGCTCCGGTGACGATGATGGTGCGCAACTCTTCTCCAGGAGGAAGCGTGCTTTGACGTAGGCTTGCCATTTGCCGCAATCCCTTCCCATATTCGCGGCGTCGAGACAATCGAAGGGAACGCGGTTCTTGTTGCGGAAGATCGTAGCCCTCAAGCGCGTGCTCTATGACGCGTTCGGCCATTTCGATGCAGACGATGGCTGGGCAATGGCCAGTCATCTGGCGATCACGGCGCTGATGGCGCTATTCCCTTTTCTGATTTTCGCCACGACGCTGGCCAGCTTCCTCGGCGCACAGGCTTTTGCCGACACCGCCGTGCATATCGTCTTCGACACCTGGCCCGAGCAGATCGCCGAGCCGATCGCGCGCGAGGTGCTCAACGTGCTCACCGTGCAGCGCACCGATCTGTTGACCTATGGCGTGCTGCTTGCCGCATTCTTCGCCTCGAACGGCATCGAGGCGCTGCGCACCTCGCTCAACCGCGCCTACCGCGTTTCCGAAACGCGCGGCATCATCTACCGCCGGGTACAGAGCATCGCCTTCGTGCTGATCGCCACGGCAGGTTTTCTGGCGATCAGCGTGCTTCTGGTGTTTGCGCCGTTGCTGGCGCGGCTGGCCGAGGCCAATTTCGAATGGGTAAAACCCTATATGGGAACGATCACGCTGTGGCGTTACATCATCGCCTCGGTCGTCATCGTCGGCGGGCTGTTCGCGGTGCATTACTGGCTGCCTGCGGGCAAGCGCCGCTTCGTCTCGATCATACCGGGCATCATCTTCACACTGATTGCCTGGCTTATCGGGTCGACCATCTTCGCCGCCTATCTCGACCGTTTCTCGTCCTATGTGACGACCTATGCCGGCCTTGCCTCGATCATGGTCGCGGTCGTCTTCCTCTATATGGTCTCGGCGATCTTCATTCTCGGCGGTGAACTCAATGCCGCGATCAGCCGCTATCTGGAGGCACGCGCGCGCGTTGGCTGATTCTTGATTTGAGCATGATCTTTGCCGAAACTGGTTCCCGCTTTTTGGGATCATGCTTTGGTCGGCTGAGCGGTTGCCAGCCCGACGCCGAACGTCGCGATCGCCATGCCGACGATCTGGACCAGGTTCAACTGTTCGCCGAACAACAGCCAGGCGATGACCGCGGTGACGGCCGGGACCAGATAGAACAGCGAAGCGACTTTCGACATCTCGCCGTCGCGGATCATCACCATCAACAGGAAGATGGCACCGATCGACAGCACCAGCACCAGCCATGCCATGGCGAAGATCAACTCGCCATTGACGATGACGGTTCGCGTCTCGAAAGCGAGCGAGGCCAAAGCCATCACCGATGCACCGCCGACATATTGCCAAGTGGTGGCCGCCACAAGATCGCCGCCGGAGGCGAAGCGCTTCTGCCAGATCGTGCCGGCGCTCATGCCAAGCACCGAGACAAGCGAGGCGGCCAGCGTCTCGGCCGTCACGCCGCCGCCGAGCGTTCCGAGCTTCGGCCAAAGCACGATGACCACGCCGGCAAGTCCGACAGTGAGGCCGACCCAATGGCGCGGCAGGATCGCCTCGCCGAGAAATCGGCCGGCCATCACTGCGGTGATCAGCGGCTGCAGCCCGACGATCAAGGCCGATAACCCGGCCGGCATGCCCCTGTGGATGGCCCAGAACACGCCGCCGAGATAGACGCCATGCATCAGGATGCCGGCGCCGGTCGCGTGAAACGCCTCCTTGCGCGTCGCTCGCCTGGAGCCGAGTGCTGCCATCAAGGCGGCCAACAGCACGGCGGCCAGCACGAAGCGAGCGGCCAGGAAGGTGAAAGGCTCAGCCCACGGCATGGCATAACGCGCGCCGATGAAGCCGGTCGCCCACAGGACGACAAAGGAGGCGGGGATGAACCGCTTGATGCTGCGCATTTTTGAAAGGCTGCCGCGTGCTCGGTGAGGGGTCTTGTACGGGACTGCTGTAATGCGGTTCAACCCGGCTAGCAAAACCAAACGGTTGATCCATAGGCTCATCCGAATTGAAGGATGCGCCCTGGATCAGGGAGGTTTCAAGACCAAAGCATGTTCCAGTTCCACTCGGATAAATGCTCATCTGTCGTGATCCTTCGCGCCCCCCTCTGTCCTGCCGGACATCTCCCCCACTTGGGGGGAGATTGGCAGCTTTGGCGTACCGCTCGCTCCCGCGACGGTGGCGGTTCGCGAAGGCGGTGGTGACGGCGATCTCCCCCCTTGTGGGGGAGATGTCCGGCAGGACAGAGGGGGGCGCCTCGCTCCGCCATCAAAGGTTCTGCACCGTCGTGACGTTCTGAGGTAACGGAATTGATTTAAATCCCAACCAGCCGCCGGACGTCTTCCGGTGATGCGCCGGCCTCGCGCAAGGCGGCAAGGCCGGTATCGGCAAAACTCTTCGACAGCTTTCGTCCGTCCGGGCCCAGGACCAGACGATGGTGGAAGTAGCCTGATTGCGGCAGGCCAAGGAGTTCCTGGAGCAGGCGCTGCACGCCGGTGGCGGAATAGAGGTCCTGGCCGCGCACCACATGGCTGACGCCTTGCAGCGCGTCGTCGACGACGACGGCGAGATGATAGCTTGTCGGGATTTCACGGCGCGCCACGATCACGTCGCCCCAGTCCTGCGGCCGGGCTTCTATCGTGCGTGTCGCGGAAAGGCTTTCATCGGAAAATTCCAGCCATGACAGACCCGTGCCGACGCGCGCCACCGCAGCATCGACGTCGAGCCGCCAGGCGAAGGGCACATTCTCGGCCATCCGTTGCTGGCGTTCCTTCATAGTCAGCGCCTTGTCGACGGCGGGATAGAGCGGCACCCCGTCCGGGTCGCGCGGCCAGTCGCGGCCGCGCCTTTCGCGGTCGGCAATGAAGGCGCGGATTTCGCCACGGCTCATGAAGGCCGGGTAGACGAGTTCCTCGCTGATCAGCCGATCGAGCACCGCCTGATAGTCCGAAAAATGCTCGGACTGACGGCGCAAAGGTTGTTCCCAGCCAAGCCCGAGCCATTCCAGGTCGCGAAAAATACCGGCCTCGAATTCCGGTGTGCAGCGCGTCGTATCGATGTCCTCGATGCGCAGCAACAGCCGCCCGCCGGTTGCGCTGGCCAACTTTTGATTGAGCAGCGCCGAATAGGCATGGCCGAGATGCAGTTCGCCATTCGGGCTCGGCGCGAAGCGGAATGTCAGGAGTGTCATCGTCCGGCGGCAATCGGGTTGTGCGGCGCTTTCGCCAGTTGCTACTTTGCGCCTGATTACATCTGCCACTTTGCGCCGGGAACAAGCAGACATGCAACGCATCGCCACGCTCGACGACGTCTCGCAAGGGCTCGACGCGCTCTGCCTGCTCGACCCGCGCCTGGACAAGGTGCGCGGCATGGCCGGCGAGGTGCCGCTTCGGCTTTCCGAGCCGGGGTTCAGAAGCCTTGCCTCGATCATCGTCTCGCAGCAGGTATCCCGCGCCAGCGCCGACGCGATCTTCGGGCGGCTGACAAAACTCGTCGATCCGCTGACGCCGCAAGCCATCCTTGCCGCTGACGAAGCCATCTTTCGCGAAGCCGGACTGTCGCGGCCGAAACAGCGCGGGCTGATCGCCGTCGCCCAGGCGGTGGTCGATGGGCTCGACCTCGATCATCTCTGTTTGCTCGACGCCGCGGAGGCGATCGCGGCGATGACCAAGGTGTCAGGCATCGGTCCGTGGACGGCGGAAGTCTACCTTTTGTTCGCCGCCGGCCACCCCGACGTCTTCCCGGCACGCGACGTTGCCCTGCAGAGCGCGGTCGGCCACGCGCTCGGCATCGACCCGCGTCCGCCCGAGAAAACGCTGATCAAGCTCGCCGAATCATGGAGCCCGTGGCGCGGTGTCGCATCACGGCTTTTTTGGGCGTATTATCGTGAAACCCGGGGCAGGGACGCCGCGCCGCCTGGCTGAATCCGTAAAAAAGCATGAAAATCATGCATTTTTAGCGCTGCGATTGATCGACAAGCCGCTTCACATCCCTGTCATGTCGGGCTTACAGTATCCGCGCCGACAGGCTACAGCGCCGCGCATCCAGTTGGGTGCGCAAAGGACGCTGTAGGACTTTTTGAAGCTGCGCATGATCCCTTCCGAAAATCGAACCGATTTCGGGGTCATGCGCTGAACCAAGGAGGTCAATGACGTGACGGTTGCCGTATCTCCGGATGGGCTTCCAGCACTGGTGCTGAACGCGGATTATCGTCCGCTCAGCTATTACCCCCTGTCGCTCTGGTCGTGGCAGGACGCCATCAAGGCGGTGTTCCTCGAGCGGGTCAACATCGTCGCCGAATACGAGCACGCGGTGTCGTCGCCGACCTTCTCGATGAAGTTGCCGAGCGTCGTCAGCCTGAAAGCTTATGTGAAGCCATCGCGGCATCCGGCCTTCACCCGCTTCAACGTCTTCCTGCGCGACCGTTTCCAGTGCCAGTATTGCGGCACGCCGGAGGATCTGACCTTCGACCATGTCGTTCCCCGCCATCGCGGCGGCGCAACGACGTGGGAGAATGTCGTCGCCGCCTGCTCGCCCTGCAATCTGAGGAAGGGCGGCATGATGCCGGCGCACGCCAAGATGTGGCCGCTGCAGAAACCTTTTCAGCCGACGGTGCACGACCTGCACAACAATGGCCGCTTGTTCCCGCCCAACCATCTTCATGAAAGCTGGATGGATTATCTCTACTGGGATGTCGAACTGGAGCCATAGAGTTCGGCAGAAATCCGCCATGCCGGTCGCCTGACGCAGCTTTCTGCGCTTCCGGTGCTCACGTACTTTCGTTGCCGCATGTCCTTGTCGGAAAACCGGGACCACTTTTCCGGGACATGCGGGAAGTACGCTCCGCTTCGGTTCTCGAAACCCACGTTATGCGCTTCGGCCTGACGAATTTCTGGACGAACTCTGCGCTGTGCAGCTCAGTCGCGGGCAAAGGCGCCGCGGAAGGCGATGACGGCCAGGACAAAACTGGCGATGGCGTTCCAGCCGGCCAGCGACAGGCCGAGGATGCGCACAGCCGCCTTGTCGCAGGAGGGCGGGACGAATCTGTCGAGCGCATCGAGCACGCCCTTGCCGCCGGTGTCGACCGGACCGGCAGCTGCTGCACAGTCGGTCGGCCCCGGCCACCACGCCCATTCAACGCCGGAGTGATAGACGCCGAGATAGACGCCGTAGACCATCAGCAGGCCGCCGACGGCCAGCAGGCCGCGTGTCAGCCAGGCCGGCCAGCGCAAGGTCGTCGCAAGCGCCGCCAGCAGCATCAGCGGCACGCCGATGTAATAGGGGGTGCGTTGCTCCAGGCAGAGCTTGCAGGGGATGTAGCCGCCAAGATGCTGGAAGGCCAGCGCCGAGCCGACGGTGGCGGCCATGGCGGCGGCGAGGAACAACGCCGTCCGCATGCGCTGGCGTCCAGGGTCGGCATTCACGGTCGCTGTCATCGATCTGCCGTTCGCCTTGTTGTTGAGCATGATCTTTTCCGAAAGCCGGCGCCCACTTTTTTGCTACGCTGACCTTCGGTTCGGGATCATGCTCTAAAACGCGTATTTGACTACGATATAGAGCGAAATCAGGGCAGCCGCGCCAGCGCCGGCGATCATGCCGAGGCGCTTTTCGATGAACTCGCGGATCGGCTCGCCATAGCGGCGCAGCAGCCAGGCGAGGAACAGGAAGCGGGCGCCGCGCGCCACGATCGCCAGCACGATGAACAGCAGCAAAGGCGTGCCGATGACGCCGGACAGGATCGTCACCACCTTGATCGGCGGCAGATGGGCGAGGCCGGAGGTGATCAGCATCAGGACGATGAATCCGGTGCCCGCCGAGACGCGCAGTGTCTCGAAGTCGTCATACTTGCCGTAGAATTCAAGGATCGGCCGCGCCACCGAGTCATAGGCGTAGTGGCCGATGTACCAGCCGGCTATGCCACCCAGAACGGAGGCCAGCGTGGCGACCAGCGCGTAGCGATAGGCGCGATCCGGCCGTGACAGTGCCATAGGCAGGTAGAGCACATCGGCCGGCACCAGAAATACCGAGCTTTCGACGAAAGCGATGAAGGCCAGCCACCATTCGGCGGATTTCTTCGCCGCCAGCGACAAGGTCCAGTCGTAAAGTCCGCGAAGCATCGGCACTCCTGATGCACGTCGCCCAAAATGCGCAGCGCCTTTGGGACAACAATGCATAAAAACCAAGACCAAAAGCGCGCCAGATGAATCTCTCCAGACGCGGCGCGCTTCAATGCGCTGCCTGTCTAGAAAGATTTTCCGCGCCGCACAATGGCCGTAGCTTCACGAAATCGAAAGGCCGCGGCCGAGCGAAAGCCACATGCCCGGAATTGGCCACCCCGAATTGGCCAGTTGACGAACAGGCCTCCAACCGTATAGTCCGCGCCCATCCAGGCCGCCCGGCCTGAGCCCCTATGGCGGAATTGGTAGACGCGCTCGACTCAAAATCGAGTTCCGCAAGGAGTGCTGGTTCGATCCCGGCTAGGGGCACCATTGTCTACCCGAGACATCTTGAAAGCTCGGCGGGAGGTTATCCCAGGCGCATCTGGGATAAACCCAATTGAGGCCGGGCCATTGCGTAGACTAAGCAGCCATTACATCGGCCCTGGCACCATCTTGGTCGGCTGCTCCGGCATCGGAAACGCGTAATTGTCGCATTTCACGTCGGGGTTCGTCGGGCTGAACATTCCAAGTGGGTTGTCTTTGAACAGCCAGACGTGAAGATCGTAATGGTAGAACTCCACCGGAATAAGCGGATAATGCCCCTCCATCGGCCCCTGGAACGTCTGTCCAAACAGTTTCGGCGGCTCCTTGGTGTCGGGCGTCAGCGGAACAAGCCATTCCACTGCCACCAGGCGCAAGCCGCCGTCGACCGGCTCATAGATAAGGACATTGGGGCGCGTCGGATCTGGTGTCGGGCTGACGCTCGCGACGTTGACGAAATGAATGCCCATCGCGCCCTTCGGGTAATCCATAGCTCCAGCCACTTTTTCGCCGCTGTAATAAACGCATCCGACCGTC
The DNA here is from genome assembly GCF_055811075.1 of Mesorhizobium sp. WSM4820. Lineage (NCBI taxonomy): Bacteria > Pseudomonadati > Pseudomonadota > Alphaproteobacteria > Hyphomicrobiales > Phyllobacteriaceae > Mesorhizobium > Mesorhizobium sp. WSM4820. The sequence goes on from NZ_JBVVQN010000017.1 coordinate 142,545, forward strand.
GACAGGTAGAGGTCGCGAATGGCGGCCTTGTAGTCTTCGTACTTCGAAAGCGATTGTTTCAGGGCATCGATCTCGACCTTGCCGGGCTCGGCGGCCTGACCTGCGGCCGCAGTCAGGCAGGCGCCGATGAGGCCAGTCAAAGCGAGAATACTTCGACGCCTGAAGTGAGTTGTGTTCGTCATGCATTCCTCCCAGATTTTTGTTCTGGCCGTGCAGGACCGAGGCGGCAATGATGCTGGTTGCGCGGCCGAGATTGTCGCCGATGCTAATCCTTTCCGCTGGTTGGGAGAATTAACCCTGATGACCTAGGCCTTCGACTGCGCCTTCGTCATCGCAGGGCGGAGCAAGGAGCGAAGCGACGCAGCGCAGACCCTGGGATCCATATGTGGACGGCGCCTTGCCTGCAACGGTCGTTCTAGGGTGTTTTCGATCGCTTGCGTCCAT